>JAQBNP010000041.1 GCA_028288515.1 Flaviaestuariibacter sp.
CGCTCTTCGTGGCTTCGTGGTTCAAAACTCTTCACCAATCTAAAATCGCAAATCCCTTTGCATTCCTCCCCGCACCCTCCGGGCATCTCCCCCACCCCTTCCCCATTTCTTGCCAATGAATTCTTAAACGGCGCCCTTTTTCTGTAGAAACGCAAGCTCTGCGCAACGGGCACAGGTTTTGTAAAATAGCTGAGTATGAAGCGAATCATCATCCTGTATACCACTTTTCTCTGCAGCTTCCTCGCTGCCTGCAACGCCCAGGACGGCGGTAGCAGCGCGAGCGATAACAGCGCCGACGCAAAGGACGAAAAAAAGATCAGCAAGCGCGACCGCAGCATCACCGCCGCCAATGCCTATAACGACCTCTTCCTGGACAGCAGCGCCGTTGAAAGTTTCATCGTGCAGCACAAGATCCCCGATACCCTGTCCCGCCGCATCCGCAGCTTCTACAATACCCGCAACTACCAGTTTGCCTGGTTCAGCAGCCGCGGCCTGACCGAGCAGGCAAAAGGATTCTGGAACCTGCACGACTACCACACAACCTACCGCCACGATACTGTCCTTCACGACAAGACCCTGGCTCGGACAATGGACAACCTCATTGCCGAAGAGAGCCCGCATTTCAGCGCCTCCAATAAAAGCACCGTGAACACCGAGATCATGCTCACCGAACACTTCATCCAGTATATGCTGACGGCATACGAGGATGGCTACGTGAAGCGGAAGGAAATGGAACGGTTCATTCCCCGTAAAAAGGAAGACCCGATGGCCTTTGCCGACTCGATCCTGACCAAAAAACACAAGGACAATAAATATTTCGAGGACGTCAACGAGCCCTACAAAAAACTGAAGGAGCAGCTCAGTCGCTACTACGCCATTGCCAAAAAAGGCGGCTGGCCAGCGATCACGGGATCGGTCAAAAGCTACAAAAAAGGAAGCAGTTCCCCGGCCATCGCTCTTTTGAAAAAGCGCCTGCAGATCACGGGCGACATGCCGGCCGGCGACACGAGCCAGGTGTTCACCGACACGCTGGCGGCCGGTATCCGTACCTTCCAGCAACGCCTTGGCTATACGCCAACCGGCACGCTGACGGATGTCCAGCTGAAAGACCTCAACGTCCCTGTACAGCAGCGCCTTCAGCAGCTCCTGCTCAACATGGAGCGGATGCGCTGGATGCCGACCGAGCCGGAAGGCAACCTGATCGTTGTCAATATCCCTGAGTTCGTGCTGCACGTCTATGAGGGCAAGACGAGGGCATTCGACATGAACGTCGTTGTCGGCAAGGAAGGACACAACACAACAATGTTCAATGGCGACCTCAACCAGATCGTGTTCAGTCCCTACTGGAACGTGCCGCCGAGCATTGTGAAAAATGAGATCCTGCCGAAGATGGCCGCCAACCCGGGCTACCTCGCTGCGCAGAATATGGAGCAGATCGGTACCGAAGGCGGCCTGCCAAAGATCCGCCAGCTGCCCGGCGAAGGAAACTCCCTGGGCAAGGTCAAGTTCCTGTTTCCAAACTCCTTCAATATTTATTTCCACGATACCAATGCGAAGAGCCTGTTCAGTAAGGACAAGCGCGCGTACAGCCACGGCTGTATCCGCCTGAGCGACCCCACGAAGATGGCCGAATACCTCCTCCGCGGTCAACCCGAATGGACTCCGGCGCGGATCGATGAGGCAATGAACAGCGGCACCGAGAAATACGTGAAGCTGAAAAAACCGGTGCCGGTGATGATCACCTATTACACGGCCTGGGTGGATGATAACGGCCTGCTGAACTTCCGCGACGACATCTACACGCATGATCGCGACCTGGCCGTAAAGATGTTTGCCGGCAACCAGCAAATGGCCAGGCGCTAATTACTGAATAGCTATGCGGGCGAAGGGTTCCAGGCCGACAGGCCACCCTTCGCCCGCATCTTTTTTTACCAAAAGCACGGCAGACAACAGGGTTGCGCTCAACCTTCCCGTGCCCGGATCAAAGGTCCAGCTGACGCGCATGCGAAGCCGCGTGACCGCACGGACATCGAGCGCTCTTTTTCGAAGCTTTATTGATGTTCGTCCCTGGGCGTCCATCGTCATCAGCGTATCCGTACCCTGGCGCCATGATAACAAGCGCTGCGCGGGAATGCGTTGGCCGGTTCCTATATCACTGACCGGCAGGCGCCCACGCACGATGCTTTCCACGAGCCAGCGAAGCATCAACCCAACCTCCGTTGCCTGCTGCGCTCCGGCCGTGGTCGTATCGTCTGCATCCAGCTCAATGTCTTCTGCCCTGCTTGTCAGAATGCCGGGGCTTTTTCCATCGCCGGCTTTCAGCCGGGGCAAACTGACAAGGCTTCCGTTGGTCGTGTCGCCGTTCGACAGGAACACCGGCGACAGTGCCAGGTGGCCCTTTACAATACCGATCAAATGACCAATGCAAAAACAGCCGGCCGGCACCAGGCCGGCGCTGCTGTCCTTCCTGGTCCGCACCGGCGCGTTCAGTCGAAACCACCTGTCCACCGTTGCGAAAAAACGACTCTCGGACTTTGGCAGGCAGGACCGAAACACGGCTCCGTACGCGGCTGGCAAGGGCATGGGGCTCGCGGCGGCGGGATGGTGTGCGGTATCCTGCGCCATGCAGTCTCCGAACAACCCGGGCACGAGTGCGGCGAAGAAACAAAAGCGGATGATGGCAACTGGTCTCATTGTGTCGTCAGCGTTGCGGGACAGGCACTTTGTATCTCGTGAGAAGGGCCTTGTAGGCCGGCAGGCCCATCAGCGGCTCGAGGTCGCGGTCATTGACGAGATGGTGAAAATCATCGAAGCCCGCGGCGAGCGATCGCTGCACGTAGTCGATCCCTTTACCTGTATCCCCTGTCAGCGCATAGAAGCAAGCCATATTGTGCAGCTCCCATTTATACCGGTAGGGGTCGCTCTTCGCCTGCGCAATCTTCCTGGCCTGGAAGCGGAAAGCTTCCTTCGTATCGCCTGCAAGGAGGCTTGCATAGCCATAGGTTGAATTCGAATCCGCGGCGGCTGCGAGGGCCATCGCCTTTCGAAAAAAACCATCGGCCAGGGCTGCATTCCGGAGCCTGTTCTTCGTGATATCGCCGAGATCGAACCAGTAGTCCTCGTTGTCGGGAGCGAGGTCCGCGGCCTTCTTCACGTCAGCAAACGCCTGCTCGGACTGCTTCATTTTTGAATAGACAAGACCGCGCGCGTGGTAGTAGACAGCGTTGACGAGATCGGATTTGCCGAGAGAAAGAAGATGGTCGTAATCCGCAACGGCAAGAGCGTATTTGCGGCGCGCCGTGTACATGTCGGCGCGAAGGACGTAGGCCTTGTCATACAGGGCATCGAGCGCGAGACAGGCGGTCAGGTTTGCTTCCGCCGCCGGATAGTTGAGCGCGTTGCGATAAGCGATCCCTTTGTTGTACGTGTAGATGGCCTTATCTGCCGTCACCGTGCTGACGAGCGCGGCATTGTTGAACGATTCAACGGCGCTGTCGGTCCTATTCAGGAGGAGATAGCAACGACCCAGCTGGTTATACGCCGTTGCCTGGGCAGGGATCAGCTCGAGGTACGACCGGTACCCCGCGATCGCCGCGCGGTAGTCGGCCATATCGAAATAGACATCGGCCCGGTTGATCAGCAGCTTGCCCCGCTCTTTCGTATCGGTGACATACAAAAGCGCCACGGAGTAGTCGGTGACCGCCTTTGCATAGAGACTCAATTGCCAGGCAGCGCTTGCCCGGCCCCAATATGCGTTCCCTGTCGGCGTCAGCTCGATCGAACGCGTATAATAATCAATGCTCGCCTTGTAATCCTTGCTCTCATAGGCCTTCCGCCCTTTTTCATAAAACTCGTCGGCGGATTGCGCGTTGGAAACGAAGGACATTGTCCCCAGGACGAGGAGCAGAAGGTATTTCATGCGTTGAGGTTTTAGGGGTTGCAGGGACTCGGGCAGTTGCTGCACCATCCATAAGAAACGAAGACGTTGATCTTGGCGGCGATATCGTCATATAGCTTTTGGACCGTGATATAATCCGTGGCCCAGGTGTAGTAAACGGATCCGTCGCTCACATACATATTCAGCGTTGCGCCGTAATGCTGGTAGCTGTCCGTATTGATGGTGATGTCCAGGTGCAGGTTGGGCGTCACCCCATCGGACAGCTTGTACCGGCCCGGGCTCAGCATCACCAGCTGGTCGAACAGGTAATCATAGGCGAAGCGCTGGGCACCCGAGAGGTCTTTCATGGTATAGCTTCCACTGAGGTTGATCTTGGTCAGCACAGGGCTGTAGGCAAGTCCCTTATGCGTGACACAGGGAAGCGGCTTCGGTGTATACGATGTGTGCGCGGGTGTTGCGCTCGATAATGCAAGCAGGGCGAAAACCGAGCAGATAACGGCCGCGTACAGACCGGGCATCGCACGGCGCGTTGTGCGTAGAGGAACTTTCAGAAAGAAGGGAGTAAAAAAGAGCGTCACGACCGCATACACGCCGATGTCGGACCAGTCAAAGGTTCCGGGAAGGATTGCAAGCCCCTGCCCTGCTTCCAGCAGGAAGGGAAGTGACCAGAGCGACCATCCCCATGTTCCCAGCTCTTTTGAAAACGCCGCGTGTACCAGGCACAGCGAGAGGCACCAGCAAGCATCTGCAAAATGGCCCGCGCCAAATACGATCCGGATCAACCCGCCGGATGTACCGGCGAAGACATAGCTGGCAAGTCCGGCCACCAAAGCAAGCGCAGCGAAAGACAGGAAGAGGTACCGGCGGGACGACTGTTTCATACAACCGTAAACCTATCGAAGACGCCCCTGCCATGCAATACCGGGATACCGGCATTTTCATCTACCAAGATGTTGGTATGTCTTATTCCAGGAGTCCCGCCCGGTATGCGTGCTTGAGCAGCCCCGCCAGGTTATGCGACCCGGTTTTATGCAGCAGGTTCTTGCGGTGCGTTTCCACCGTGCGGTAGCTGATGTGAAGCTCCGATGCGATCTTTTCATTTGTCAGCTCACGTGCGAGGAGCCCGAGGATCTGCTTTTCGCGGTGCGTGAGGATGACGGAGCCGGGGCGGTTCTTCTCGCGGGTCAGCTGCACATAGTTGTCGAGGATGCCTTCCTGGATCTCGTTGCTGAAATGAATGCCGCCCGCAGACACTTTCCGGATCGCTTCGGCAAGCTCGGTGCGCGTTGCATTCTTCAGCAGGTACCCCGACACGCCGATCTCGAGCATCTCGGCGACGATCTCCCGGTCGCGGTAGGTGGTGAGAACGATGATCGCCAGGGCCGGGTGCAGCCGCTTCAACGCCCGCGCCGTGGCGATGCCGTCGAGACCGGGCATGCTGATGTCCAGCAGGCAAACGTCGTAGTGGTTCGCCTCCGCCTGGGCCAGCGCTTCGTAGCCGTTCAACGCCGTTCCCGACACGCGGATATCGGCCTCCTCCGCAAGCAGGGACTGGATTCCATCGAGAAGAAGCTGGTGGTCGTCGGTGATGAGAACATTTATCTGTTGCATGTTGTCTGGTTGGTCTGGTCTTTCGTTTCTTCAGGAAGCGCCATCGGGGAGGTCGATGATCACCGTAGTCCCGTGGCCTGGTCTCGAGTCGATGTGGAGGCTCCCGTTGAGATAGGTGACGCGCGAGCCAATATTGCGCAGGCCGATGCCGCGGTTGCCGGTCCGGGACATCTCGAACCCGCACCCGTTGTCCTCCACAAGAATATTGATCTCGCCCGGACGCCGCACCAGCTGCACCGTTGCGACGGTCGCTCCCGAATGCCTGATGGCATTGTTGACCAGCTCGAGGATCATCCGGTACACGGCAATTTCTTTCTCCTCCGGTAGGCGCCCATCGAAGCCATAGGCCATGTAGTCGATGTGCAGCCCCCCGGCCGGCAGTTGGTCGAACAGGCTTTGCAACGCCCTGACGAGTCCCAGGCGCAGGAGCGACGCAGGCATGATATTGTGCGCGATGCTCTGGAGCTCGCTGATGGCATCGTCGAGCAGGCGCTGTGTTGCTGCCACCACGTTATTCCCGTCCGGAAGTGCGGACAATTTCAGGCGGGCGGCGGAGAGCAGGGTGCCGATGCCGTCGTGGAGATCCTGCGCGACCCGCTTGCGTTCGGACTCCTGCACCGCGGCGGTGAGGTTGAACAGCTCGTGCTGCTTCTGGTTGGCCGAAGCCTGGGTCCGTTGCTTATTTTTCAGTTCGCGGCGACTGATGACCAGCCAACCGATGATGATGGCAAGGGCCAAAAAGCCCAGGGAAAGATTTCGCAAAAGAAGCTGCCGTCTCAGGGTGGCTTCCTGCCATCTTTTTTGCTGGCTCAAACGCTCGATCTGGCGGTCTTTTTTCTCGAGGCTATAGCCGTTGCCGATCTCCTCGATCTGCTGGGTCGTCCGCTCGTTGCTGATCGAATCCCTGATTGCATCGTACAGGAGATAGTAGGCATAGGCGCTATCGAATTTCTTCCCGCGCGCAAAGAGCTGGTTGAGGTACAGGTAGGCGTCGCGGAGGTCTTCTTTGTGGTGGATCTCGCGGGCAATGGACAGGCCGGAGCGCAACAGGGGCAAGGCTTCGCGCGGGCGGTCGAGCTGCAGGTAGAGGTTGCCGGCATATAAAAAATAGGCGGCCACGTCGTACCGGTTGCAGGAGACGGTCTCAACGTAGCGCAGCGCTTCCTGCATATATCCCAGCGCCTTCACAGGGTCGCCGCGGCTTCCATAGGCAAAGGCTGTCTTGTAAAGCGTATAGGGCAGCCGGTCCATTTGATTCAGGCGGTTGGCGGCTGCCAGCCCCCGGTAGACCGTCATCGCTCTGCCCAGGTAGGCCAGCGCTTTGTCGTCGTCTTTTTCCTCGAGGCAGACATCGGCGAGGCAGTTCTGCGCGTCGGCGATGAGCAGCGTATCGTGCCGGCGTGTCGCTGCGGCCAGGTAGAGCGCATAGAACCGGCGCGCGCCTGCGCTGTTTTTTTGACGCAGGTAGATAAAGCCGATGATATTGTCGTAGCGGGCAACCCGTTCCTGCGCGCCCTCTTTTTCTGCAAGCTGCAGCCCTTTGGAAGCGATGCGCATGGCGCCGACAAAATCGCCGGTATAAAAGCAAAGGTTCAGCATTGATGTATACATCGCGTGCGATTCGGCCGACCAGCCCTCCCGCTCCGCGATCAGCGCCGCGTTTGTAAAATAGCCGAGAGCGGCCGCATAGTTCTTGTGGCCGGTCTCTTCCTCGATGCCCCGCAGGCGAAGGGCCATCAGGGCACCGCGCTTCCAGCCCGTCTTCCGGCACCGGGCCTCCGCTTGTGCCAGCCATGCGTCGGACCGCGCAACGTCTTCCGAATAGAAACAATACTCGGCGAGGATGATGCTGTTTTGTATGAAGAACGTGTCGGGGCAGGCGTTGCCAAGAAGGCGTTCGAGTGAATCAATTCGGGAGCCATACAGGCCAACAAGCGACGAGCTCCTGACCGGGTAGAAATGGGATTTCTGCGCCGATGCCGACAGGCACCAGGCAGTATACAATCCGAAAAGAGCGAGCCGGGAAGGCATTTGCTGGATTTGTCCCAAAAAGTAACGCATTTCGAGCACTTAACAAATTAGCAAAGTCCCGCTACTTTTGCGGCATGAGCCAACTCCAGCTGATCGAGGTGACCACCCCCGCCCTGGCAACTGAATTTCTCCGCGTGAATGTCCTTGTGAATGCGGGCAACCCGAACTATATCCGGCCCCTCGACAAGGATGTGGAGGATGTCTTCAACCCGAAAAAGAACAAGACCTTCCGCTTCGGCAAGGTGACGCGCTGGATCCTGAAAAAGGACGATGCGCTGATCGGTCGTATTGCGGCGTTTACCAACAAGAAATATAAGAATAAAGGGGATGACGTTCCTGTTGGCGGCGTCGGTTTCTTCGATTGCATCAACGACCCGATGGCGGCCGAGATGCTCTTCAATGTGGCGAAGCACTGGCTGCTGCAGCACGGCATGGAAGCGATGGACGGGCCCATCAATTTCGGCGAGAGAGACCGGTGGTGGGGACTTGTGGTGGAGGGATTCCAGTCGCCGCTCTATTGCATGAATTACAACCCGCCCTATTACCAGGCGCTGCTGGAGGGATACGGTTTCCAGCCCTTCTTTCACCAGATCTGCTTCGGCAAAAATCCAAAGCAGCTCCTGTCCGAAAAGGTGCGGGAGCGACACGCCCAGTATGACAAGGATCCCGACTTCCAGGTTCGCACCATCGACAAATCAAAGCTGGAAGCCTACGCGAAGGACTTCACCACCATCTACAATGCGGCGTGGGCGGGCCATGGCGGACTGAAAGAAATGAAGACCGAGCAGGTGATGGTCATGTTCAAAAAGATGAAGCCCGTCATGGACCCCAGGATCATTTGGTTTGCCTACCACCGCGATCAGCCGATCGCGCTGTTCGTGAACCTGCCTGACCTGAACCAGTGGTTCCGTCATCTCGACGGCAAATTCGGTGTCGCCAGCAAGCTCAAGTTCCTGTGGGTGAAGGCCACGAAAAAGTGCACCAAGTTCTCGGGGATCGTCTTCGGGGTGGTGCCGGCCTTCCAGGGGAAAGGCATTGATTCCTTCATTGTCGGGGAGGCCTACAAGACCGTGAAGGATATGGACTACGAGGAATACGAGATGCAGTGGATCGGCGATTTCAACCCCAAAATGATCAACGTGGCGCAGGGCCTCGGCGATGTCCACCAGAGCCGCAAGCTCACCACCTACCGCTACCTGTTTGACCGGACGAAGGAGTTCAGGCGACACCCGATCCTGGCCTGATAAAAACCTGACTGATGAAAAAATACCGAGCTGTTAAAGATTCCTGGATCGCCCGCGGCGTTGCCGAAGAACCGATCGACTTTGCCATCGATTCGATCCGCCAGGGCGTGAGACGCGAGCATATCATCGATGGCCTAACCGCTGATTACCGCCGCATGAGCTTTCTCGACGCAACGTCCCTTCTCAACGAGCTGTATGCTGCGCACGGCGGCGAGTTCCGCAATGCAGGCCGGTCGGGCGCCGCCCTGGGCACCGCCATGTTCGTGATCGGCAGCGGCCTCACTTTTTTCTTTTTGAAGTATTTCTCCGAAGGTGGGTTTGCCGCCGTTCCGATCCGCCTCCTGGCGCTCCCGGTCTTGTGCGCCCTTTCGGGGGCGGGCCTTTTGTTCAAGGCGCTGGTGTCGCCGGCAAAGATCGAGCATTGAGGGGCGATGCGGCGCTCAGCCCGGAGCTTGTGTCAGAACGGCCGGTAGGACGACAAACCGGAGTCCAACAATCCGCGATCCCCTCCCTATCTTGCACCTGCTATTTATGGAAAAATTCGTCGTCTCCGCCCGCAAATACCGTCCCCAGACCTTCAACACGGTCGTGGGCCAGGAACATATTACCACCACGCTGAAAAACGCCATCAAGACCGGTCACCTGGCCCACGCCTTCCTGTTTTGCGGTCCGCGCGGCGTTGGCAAAACGACCTGTGCGCGCATCCTTGCCAAGACCATCAATTGCGAGAGCCAGACACCCGAGGGCGAGGCGTGCAACACGTGCCAGTCGTGCCGTTCGTTCGACGAAGGCACGTCGATGAATATCCACGAGCTCGATGCCGCTTCCAACAACTCGGTGGACGATATCCGCGCACTTGTCGACCAGGTGCGGTTTGCACCCCAGGCCGGCGCGTACAAGGTCTATATCATCGATGAGGTCCACATGCTGTCCTCATCGGCCTTCAATGCATTCCTGAAGACCCTCGAGGAGCCGCCGCCCTACGCCAAATTCATCCTCGCCACGACGGAGAAGCACAAGATCCTCCCGACCATTCTGAGCCGCTGCCAGATCTTCGACTTCAATCGGATCACGCTGCAGGACACCGTCGGCCACCTGGCGGATATCGCGCAGAAAGAACAGATCCAGGCAGATGAAACGGCCCTGCAGCTCATCGCTCAAAAAAGCGAAGGCTGCATGCGCGACGCGCTCAGCATCCTCGACAAGATCGTTTCCTTTACCAACGGCTCCGTCACCTACGACAATACCATCGAACACCTCAACATCCTCGATGCCGACTATTATTTCAAGCTGATGGACTGTATGCTGGACCAGGACCTCGCCGGCGCCATGCTGCTTTATGACGATATCAACCGGAAAGGCTTTGAAGGCGATGCCGTTCTGAACGGCTTTGCTGAATTCCTGCGCAACCTGCTGATCTGCAAAGACGAGCGCGTGGCGGGCCTGCTGGAGGTTGTCGAGAGCTTCCGCCGTCGCTTCGCGGACACGGCAAAAAAGGTCGATGCCGGATACCTTGTCAGCGCGCTGAACCTGCTCAACGAGGCCGAGATCCAGTTCCGCCAGGCGCGCAACAAGCGCCTCCATGTAGAGCTCGCGCTCATCAAGCTTTGCTATCTCCGCCAGGCCCTGCAGCTCACCGCCACCGACACGTCTCTCGATAAAAAAAAAGTAGTTGAGACAACGCGATCCGTTGCCTTCCGCGCGATACGCCCGATCGCGTTGCGCCCCCTGGCTGGCAAAGAGCAGCCGGCGCCACCATTGCCTGAGGCGAAGCTGATGGTGGAAGAACCTGCGCGACCTTTCAAGACTGTGAAAGCCGAAGGCGCGGTTCCCGTTCCGGCGACGAACGCCCCGGCTGAGGCCGTTACCGCTGCAGCCGCCCAGGCGCCTCCACCCGTCTCCAAAAAGTTGTCATCGCTCGAAGCCTTGCGCCAGCAGATCGGTGCCGCCGCAGGCACCGGCCCGGCAGCAGACAAGCCACTGGAGCTCGCATCGCTGCAGGACGCCTGGATGCAGTTCGTTGAACGCTTGAAGCAGGAGAAAAACCCCGCCTGGCAAAGCTTTGAGGTGGCCGAGCTGCGCCTGATGGACGCCAATGTTTTCGAAGCGGTGGTTCGCAATAATATCAACCAGAAATTTCTTGAGCTCGAGCGGAACAAAGCCTCCGATTTTCTCAAGCCGCTCGTCGGCAACCGGCAGCTCCAGCTCTTCGTAACACTGGTGGAAGGCGAGCAGGAATACATTGTTCATGATGCCCCCCTCAGCTCCAAGGAGCAGTACGCGCGGCTGGCAGCACAATTCCCACTCGTGAAGGAATTGAAGGACCGCCTCCGCCTGGAGCTCGATTACTGATCGCCGGATCAATTACTGCAAAGCGTTAACAGTTAAAGGTGAACATTTGCGGAGCTCTACAACGCCCCGTATGCAGGAAAGACAAGTTTTTCAAACAAGTTCCGCTGGCCGCTGGCAGCGCTTCAAATGGGCGAGCCGCGTGCTTTTGCTGCTGATCCCGCTGGCGATCGCGGTGGTGGTTTCGTGGTTCTTTACCGAATCGTTCCCCACCCTTCCTTCGATGCAGCGGCAATCCGAGGCCTATAAGAACGTCCTGGGGCCCGACCAACACCTTCTTTATAAGAACAGCGTCCTGGCGAAGCGCTACAAGGGCTTTCGCGATGCCATTGACCGGGGCGCCCTGAAGCACCGGAAAGACGAGCGGTCCTGGCATGCCGGTACTCTCGACACGGCCCGTCCGCTCGCGATCCGTTCCGCTTTTTACGTGACCTGGAGCGCGGGCTCTTTTGCATCGCTGCAGCACAATATCGGGAAGCTGAACCTCGTCATCCCTGAATGGTTCTTTATCGATCCATCTGCCGATACGCTGACCACCGCAATTGATGGCCGGGGCCTTGCGGTTCTCAAGCGATCCGGTGTGGCCATCGCGCCGATGCTCTCCAACTTTTCCGCGGCAGACAAGCGATTTCACGGCGAATCCGTGCATCGCATCCTGGCCAGTCCTCAAAAGCGCAGCCGGCTGATTGCCGACCTTGTGCGCCTGCTCCACAAGAACGGCTTTGCCGGTATCAATGTGGACCTTGAAGAGCTCCGGGAAAATTCGGATGATAACCTGATCGCTTTTCAAAAGGAGCTGTATTCGAAGCTGCATGCGAATCACCTGCTGGTGACGCAGGATGTCATCCCATTCAATGAGGATTATAATGATGAAGCGCTGGCGCGCTACAACGATTACCTGTTTGTGATGGCGTACGACGAGTTCAGTCGCGGCACAAGAGCCGGCCCGATCGCCGAACAAAAATGGATCGAAGCGGCCGTGGATGCGGCTGTCCGTCGCCTGCCGCCTTCCAAGCTGGTGCTGGGCCTGGCGGCATATGGGTACGACTGGCCACAGGGAGGCCCGGCCGATCCCGATGCGGTGTCTGTGCTGACCTACCAGGATGCCCTGACCCAGGCCAGGGAGAGCCAGGCCCGGATCGATTTCGACAACGATACATACAACCTTCACTACTCGTATTTCGACGACGACAACCGTCCTCACGAGGTGGCCTTCACCGACGCGGCGACCACCTTCAACGCGATGCGTTTTGCACAGGACAGCCGCCTGGCTGGGGTTGCGCTGTGGCGCCTCGGGTCAGAGGACGACAGGATCTGGAGCTTTTACAACCGCAACTTTGTGAAGGATTCCATCAGCCAGTTCGACTTCAACGCCTTTGCGAATATCCGCTCCTCCGAAACTGTTTTTTATTCAGGCTTCGGCGAAGTGCTTGATGTCCTCGCAACACCCCGCAAGGGTACGATCGTACCGGAGATCGATTCGGCATCCGTTCTCATTGCCGAAGAGAACTACGATCATCTTCCCTCTTCATTCATGGCAAAAAAATTTGGTTGGAACGGATCCGACACGATCCGAAACCGTCGCCAGCTGGTGCTCAGCTTTGACGACGGCCCCGACCCCACCTGGACACCGAAGGTGCTGAAGATCCTGAAAGAGAAAGGGGTGCCGGCTTCCTTCTTCCTGGTCGGCATCAATGCAGAGAACAACATTCCGCTCGTGAAACGAATTTACGCGGAAGGCCACGAGATCGGTAACCATACCTTCACCCACCCCAATATTGCAGAAGTGTCGAGGCGCCGCGCCATCGTTGAGATGGAATCCACAAGGCTCCTGATCGAATGCATCACCGGCCATTCGACCATTCTTTTCAGGGCGCCGTATAATGCGGACTTCACGCCGGAGAAGACCGAGGAGCTGCTGCCGGTGGCCCTCGCGCGGACCCGCAACTACCTGGACGTGGGCGAATCGATCGATCCACTCGACTGGGAGCCGGGTGTCACGGCGGACACTATTTTTCAGCGCATCGTTACCCGCAAGGCCGAGATCGAGCGCGATGAGCGCAAATACACCGGCGGTAATATCATTCTCCTTCACGATGCCGGCGGCGAAACCCGCAAAGCCACGCTGGAAGCCCTTCCGCGCCTCATTGATTATTTCCGGCGCCGCGGCTATACATTCACAACGGTCGCCGGTCTCCTGCACAAAAGCCGCGACGAGATGATGCCACCTGTTCCTCGCGGCAGCGGGTACTACCTGATCGAAGCCAATTTCGCGCTGGCAGAGTTCTGGTACTGGGCCGGCCGGGTCCTTTTCATTCTCTTCCTCACCTTCATCGGGCTGTCGATCGCGCGCACCCTGGCAATGGGGCTGCTCGCGGTTCGTGAAAAAAACCGGGAGGGCGGGCTCGCGATGGCGCTGCCGGTGCTGGACACGTACCCACTCGTTTCCATCATCGTTCCGGCCTATAACGAAGAGCTCAACGCGGTGGGCGCGCTGCAGAATCTGCTCCGAACCGATTACCCGAACGTCGAGATCCTGTTCGTCGATGACGGCAGTACGGACGAAACCTGGACGCGTGTGTCCGAGGCCTTTGCCGGCCACGCCCTCGTGAAGGTTTACACCAAGCCAAACGGTGGCAAGGCCTCCGCGCTCAACTATGGCATTTCGCTGGCGGGAGGCGATTACCTGGTTTGTATCGATGCCGATACGAAGCTGATGCCAGATGCTGTGTCGAGGTTGATGATGCATTTCCTCGTCCCCCGCGATAGCGCCCGGCCGATCGGCGCGGTTGCCGGCAATGTCAAAGTTGGCAACGAGGTGAATATGCTTACCAAGTGGCAGGCGATTGAATACATCAGCAGCCAGAACTTTGACCGGCGCGCATTTGCGTACCTCAACGCCATCACGGTTGTGCCAGGTGCCATCGGTGCGTTTCGGAAGGAAGCGATCGCGACGGCTGGGGGCTTTACAACCGACACGCTCGCCGAGGACTGCGACCTGACGATCCGCATCCTGCGCGCGGGCTATACCGTGACGAATGAAAATGCGGCCATGGCCTATACGGAAGCACCGGAGCGCCTGCGGCAGTTTCTGAAACAGCGCTTCCGATGGAGCTTCGGCGTCTTGCAAACGTTCTGGAAACACAAGGATCTTCTATTCAGTCGGAAACAGGGATGGCTCGGCATGCTTGCGCTTCCCAATATCTTATTGTTCCAGTACCTGATCCCCGCATTCGTTCCGCTGGCCGACCTCTTCATGCTCGCCGGCCTTTTGACAGGCAACGGCGGCCAGCTTCTTCCTTACTATGTGGCCTTCATCCTGTTCGACGCGGCGCTGGGGGTCATCGCCTTCCGGATGGAACGCGAGCGCATGACCAGGCTCGTCTGGCTGGTGCCGCAGCGGCTTGTGTACCGCTGGCTGATGTGGTGGGTGCTGTTCCGTTCTGTGAGGCGCGCCGTGCGCGGCGAGCTGCAGCACTGGGGCGTGCTCAAACGCACGGGGCACGTGGCCTTGACGTTGGAGTAAGAAGCGCTCCTACTCTGCCTTCTCTTCGCCTTTCTCGCCGAGCTCCACGATGTCGCCGCTCTTGAAGAGGATCTCTTTCAGGGTCGTGCGCCACTTGTCTTTCTTGCGAAGAAGGAACTCGAGGTCCATTCCAAAGTGCTTGAACTCCTCCTGCTGCGCATTCTGCATGATGGCACGCGCTTCGGGATCGGGTTCGAGAGAGATGCGCTGCTCGTACCAGTTGATGGCCTCTACTTCTTCCTTGAGAGACGTCATCATGCGCACAAGGGTGCGGGTTTCAGCGGATAATTCCTCTGCGGGCTCGTGGTATTGTTCGGATGCCATATGATTGGTTTTGGGTGATGGGTTCTGTCCCGAAGTTCGCGGTTCTCCCGCAATAAAGAGCAAGCGAATTGGAAGCCCGGTGATCCACCGGGAAATTGGCTCGCTCAGAGGATCGCCGATGCATCATCTGCCTGCTCCCATCGGTCCGATGAGCTGCCGGGATGGCCTTGTTCTCCCGGAATGGTTCGGCTGACTTAACGCCTCATTCATCCACGGGCACAACAGGCCGTGGCACGCGCAGCAGGTAGAACCAGGTGACAACCGCCATCACAGCGGACAGTCCAAATGCCGCCGCGGCGCCGAACCGGTACCAGGCCAATCCCGCCAGTGTGCTCGAAACAAGCATGCACAGGCTCTGGAGCCCGGAGAAGGTTCCAATTGCGGTGGCCGTGTCCTTTTTCGCGGAGATCATGGCGATCCATGCTTTCGAGATGCCTTCGGTCGCCGCTGCATAGATCCCGTACAGGAAGAACAGCAGGATGACCAGGGGAAGCCCCGGCGTTGTCGCCATCCCTCCATACACGATCGCGAACAGCGCAAGACCCCCTAGGAACACGGGTTTCAGTCCAACGCGGTCGGCAAGAGTGCCGGCCGGAAATGCCGACAGCGCATACACGAGGTTGTAAAAAATATAGACGCCGATGACCTGTGGGTCGGTCAGTCCGCAGGCGCGCGCCTGCAGCAGCAGGAAAACGTCGGAGCTGTTGAATAAGGTGAAGAGAAGCAGGCCCGTTGCCAGCTTCCTGTACGCGGGCGGGCTTTTCGGCCAATACGAAAGAAAGGAAAAGAACGGCGTCGGTTTCTTTAGCACGGGAGCAGTTTGCTTCTTCTCGCTGAGCAGGAAGGACGCGGTTACAGCCAATATTCCCGGCACGAAAGCGATGAGGAACAATGTGCGGTACTGCCCGGGGTGATACCACAGGTAGACAAGCGCCGCAGCGGGACCGAGCACGGCGCCCAGCGTATCCATGGACCGATGAAAGCCGAACACGCGGCCCTTGCTTTCGGGCGTTGATTCGTCGGAGAGAAGCGCGTCGCGCGCGCCGGTGCGGATGCCTTTTCCAAACCGGTCAATGGTTCGGGCGCCAAGGATCCAGAGCGGGTAGGCAAGTACGGCCATGAGCGGCTTCGACAAAGCGCTCAGCGCGTAACCTGCCTGAACGAAGGGCACGCGCTTCCCGGCCAGGTCCGACCTCTTTCCGAAATAGCCTTTGCTCAGGCCTGCCGTTGCTTCGGCAACTCCCTCAAGGATGCCGATCAGCAGCACGGAAAAGCCGATCGATCGGAGGTACACGGGCATGACAGGGTACAGCATCTCGCTTGCCATATCGGTGAACAGGCTCACAAGCGAAAGGATCCAGACAGTGCGGGTAATGATCTTCATGTTGACTATTAAGCGCCGAATGCTTTATTTCTCGTGGAGACTCACGCGGACCAGCCCCACGCGGTACCGGTCGAAGTAAGGCATCACGAAATAACCGGGCCCGACCTCAACCGCCTTTTCCAGCGCATAGGTGAACTGCGGCGCAAGCGGCAACAGGCGTTCCTCCTGCGTGTGGTCCCCCAGGATGTATGTGTACAGAATGGAACGATTGCGCCGGAGCTTCTCGGCATAGAACACGTATGCGTTCCCGGCGTTCTGCACCAGGAGCGGGGGAACATCCGCGCCGCCATCGACAGGCTGCTTCAACAGGCGCGTTACGTTGCCGGCACTGTCTACCCAGGTGAAGCGAAGCATCTCTCCTGCCCCCTTTTGCTGACGTCCCCGGTCGATCAGCAAAAGGCCGCCGGAAGCGAGGACAGCGCTCATCATCGGCCGGAACAGGAAGCCGGGCTCACTAAAACCGCGGGCGGCGGAATCGCCCAGGTACAGGCTGTGGGTCACGCTCATGGCGGTGTTCATCCATAACAGGTAGCTATTCGCGGCCGCGTTGCCAACCTCTCGGACAAGGCTGTGAAGGATCAATCCTCCCTGGCTGACCAGCAGGCGGTGTGACAGGTATTGCAATCCTTCCGGGAACACATGGACGGTCCGAAACTGTTGGGCAGGCCTGTCATACCGCGACAGTGAAATGCCAACGGCGGAACCACGGACAGCGCGCTCGAAGAGAATAAGATCATCCTGCGCCGTTGTGGCGCTGAAAGCGCTGGCGAGTGGCCGCTCAATGAGCGAGCGGACATGAAGACCGGTGTCGAGGACAATGGCGGAGAGCGATGGAGGCCCTCCAAGGGTGTCGGGTTGCAGCCGTACCAGGTAGAGGCTCTTGCTGCCCGCCAGCACCTCGTAAGCTCCGAGAGGTCTGCCCAGGCTGTCTTCCAGCGCTTTTGTCCGGTCGGTGAAATGGCCATCCGCATCGACGCGATAGAGCTTTGTGGTGAGAACGTTTGAAGCCACCAGGTAATAGAAGGAGCCGAAGCCGAGGAAAACAGGCGCTGGAAATCCTTCTGGAAACCTGGTTTCGCTGCGGAACCGGAGGGCGGCATCGTAGACGCTGACCGAAAGCGTCGACCCGTTGAATCGCCACAGGTGGATATTCCGGCCTGCGGTGACGAGCCAAACGCTTCGGTGATCCTGATTGCCGGGATGAAGCCGGTCGGCATATGGAAGCAGGTGGTCCCCGTAGAGAGCAGTCTGCCCTTGGGCAGAAAGCGCCAGGAGAGCAGCGAGACAAAGGGCCAGGATCGGCACGCGGTTTTGTTTCATTGCTCGTGATCCCGGGAAGTCATTGACCCGGCACAGTGGGGTCATCATTTAGAGGCCGGGTTGCAGGTGGTCCACAGGTCCGTAGTTGACCCAGCGGGCCCTGATCCGGCGCATGCATACAAGGTAAGGAACCAGCGCCACCAGCTCCAGTCGCAAGCCGTCTGACCACCCGGAAACGAACGACATCACTGTCAGCGTAAAACAGATGACGATCCCGATCACTGCATCCGCCGTGGCGAGGTCGACGGCCCAGCGCTTTTCGGTCCAAAGGCCGATCGCAACGACCCCTTTCAGGACATACAGCCCGCCGATCAGTAAGCCGAGGCCGGAGAGTGGCTCAACACTTTGAAGACTGTAGAGCGACATGGAGAAGTTTCCGCCCAGCAGGCCGGCCAGAAAGGCAAGGGGGACAACCGCGCCCATGACGAGGAAGATCCAAAGAATGATTTTGATCCAGGTCGGCAGAAGCTTCCGTCGTCGGATGTTGTTCTCACGAAGCAACGGTTCGAGAATATGCGTTTGTTCCTGTTCCATGATCGTTTCAGTTGCCACATCGGTGGCAGGTCAAGATAAGGAAAACTGCCGTCGGCTGGTGCCTTCTTCAACGCACCGCTAAAAACAAATGGGCGTTCCGGATCGGAGCGCCCATTTGTATCGGTATCGAACCGTGTCGTTTGCTTACCACTTCAGCTCCATCCTGTTGTTCTTTCGGTCGATATCGGCCATGCGAAGCGACGGGTCGATCTCAACGGAGATGATATCGGTGAGCTTATGCCCGGTCTCGATCTCGTAGGTCGGGTGCGTCCACTTCCAGGCTTCGTATACCTTGCGTGCTTCCTGTCCTTTCTCCGCCGGCTTCTCGCCGAACTGCAGGTACTGGGGTATATAATGCCACTCCGATGTGCCGTCGCGGAACGTAAGCTTGACGTCGAGCGGCATGGGCACCTGGCCGATGTCGCGGAGGCGGATCCTTGTGCCGGCGCCATCCGTCCAAAGGCTGTCAATCCCGTAGTCGATGGTCTTTGTCGTGTTCACCCAGTAGCCGCGGTACCAGTCGAGCTGCAGGCCGCTGCGCTTCTCCGCCACGCGGATCAGGTCATTGGCGTTGGGGTGCTTGAACCGCCACTGGCTGTAGTAATCGAGGAGGATGCGGTCGCGCACCGGAGCCCCGACGATGTAGCCAAGCTGCTC
>JAQBNP010000053.1 GCA_028288515.1 Flaviaestuariibacter sp.
GTGCGCAGGGCGCTTGGGTTGTACACCGTCGGAAGAAGCGTGATCCTCCCAGAATAAAAACCCAAACGTCCGGCGGTTTCATAGTGGGCCAGGGCGTCCCTGCTGTTGACGCTCAAGGTGGAATCGAACGACGGCCCTGAGGTGACTCCAGCGCGCGCGCGGATGATGCCATTGACAACCGAAGGATTTGTCTTGCCCACCAGCGTTACGGGCAGCAACGCATTGAAGAAAAGCAGGTTCGCCACATGCAGCCAAAGCAGCCTGTCCGGGCTCCAGGCGCGCCGCCGTGCATAAAGAAAAACAACAAGAAGAAACAGCGCCTGGCAAGCCAGTCCCACCACGAGGGCATTGCCCATCGAAACGTTCACGACCCACGATTTCAATGCCGCCCTGCTCATCGCCGGCAGGCTCGCCCCGCTTGCGCCAGCCCCCCCAAGGACCATGATGACCAGGCAGGCGACAAGGCCGGCCAGGACGGATTTTCTGAAGGATGCTGTCGATTTCCGGCGCAAGTGGTCGAATCCTGATGCGGACAGCAAAAGCAGGGCAACGATCACGTACAACCGAAAATGTGCGGGGTGCCGGAAGCTGGCCATTCCTGGTAACCATGAATAAGCAACACGCCGCAGGCCGAAGCCGTCCCCGAACGCAAACAGGAGACTGATCAGCAGGATGCCCAGCAGCAGCCACGCACGCTTCCGCATGCGGTTGCCAAAGGCAAAGGGCAGGAAGAGCAGGGGCAGGACCCCGACAAAAAGATTACGGCTCGACAGGTCTGTGATGGTCCTGAAGCCGGCCGTCCATGTGGGCCAGGGATCCAGCAGAGATACGAGGTTGCGTGGCTCATAGCTGTTCACCAGCGCATCCTGCAGGCTTGCGCCACCGCCGCGGCCGTAATAGGGAAGCATCTGGATGTACGATAGCAAGGCAGGCAGCGCAAGGCCGATGAAAAGGGCAATCAGCACGAGGTGACTCACCGCGTACCGACGCACCGCCTCGCGCGAAAGGCGGTTTCGATGATGAACCCAAACAACCGCCAGCAGGGCCAGCAGAAGATAGGAAGTGTAGAGGAAGTCGGCCGGGTACCCGCACACGAGCAGCATCCAGCAGGAGAGTGCCGTCCGCACGGCGCTGCCGGTTGTCCGGGTGCGCAGCAGGTCTGTATACGAGTCGAGTACGAAGGGAAGGAAGGCTGCCGACGCCATCCAGTTTGTGAATTGCGCGCTGCCGAACAGGTAGCCGCTCAGCATATACGACAGGGCAACGAACAGGCGCGTACCTGTATGGCTTGTGACCTGTCGCGCCAGCCGGAACATGCCGATCCCGGCGAGGTAGATATACAGAAGCGTCTCGATGTGAAGCACGGTTAGGTTGTACCGCGAGAACAGGGAAAGCACCCACACGAGCGGGTTCCAGGCACCGCTTTGCATATCACCATGAAGGGGAAACCCGGTATAAAAGAACGGCGACCATAAAGGCCATTCACCACTGCGGATCGCGCAGCTGATATTGTAGCGTGCGGGCAGAAAATAATGGATGGCGTCATTCTTCACCGAAAAAACCCCGAGGGTCAGCGGCCAGTAGCCAACGAGGCAGACAGCCAGGAGGAGGGCATGGCAGGCTAGCTGCCGGTTCCGGTGCGGTAGAAGGGAACGCATCGGGGCGAAGCTAACTAATTGTGCGTTCCGGAACGATAACGCAGGAAAATGCGGGCCGTCCGCACCGGCAGCCGCAACAGGTCGATGGTGCGGATCCGCGAGTCGCCTTTCTCGCTCCACTCGCCGAGGGCGACCTCGCGCGTAACAACAGTCCGCGGAAAGATGTCCCGCAGCCGGCAGAAGAGCTCGACATCGAAAAGCCAGCGATCGATGAAAGGCCTGCGAAATAATGGCTCGGCAACCGCCGCGCGCATGATCTTGGCGCCGCACTGCGTATCATAGACGTCGAGGCGAAGGCAGCTGGTGACAAAGCCTGCGTACAGCCTCCCGAAGCCGTGTCTCCACGGATTGCGGCGGATCGCATTCTCCTCCGTCTTGTACCGGCTGCCGAATACCATCTGCAGGGACGGCAGCACCGCGAACTCCGCGAGCAGTGTCCGGATCTCCGTCAGCGGCGTGGCCAGGTCCGCATCAAGGAACCCGATGAAATCGAACGGCTTCCACGCCAACGCCCCGGCAACGCCTTCCCGCACGGACTGCGCCTTTCCTTCATTCTCGCGCCGGCTTGAGAACCGTATTTGTACGGGACATGCCTCCGAAAGGGCGGCCAGGATCCGCGGCGTATCGTCCCTGCTTCCATCGTCGACGAAATAAAAACAGACATCTGGATGGCCGGCCGCATACGACAGGAATGTCGTCGTGTCGAGACGCACAGCCTCGTTATAGCAGGGAATTATGATACACGTGGTTTGCATAGGCAGTAGGTGGACAAGCCCGGCAGGTGCAGGCCGGCCTTGCGAAGAAGGCGTCCCAGCAGGTGATCCAGCAGGAGCGCGCCTTTGATGGAATTGGTAACGAAAGCGGTCTGTCGCCAGGAGCCGATGCCCTGGGGGCGCATGGACCGTCCCATCAGCTCGCCGGCTTTCTGTGCAAGACGGATGGGAAGAAGGGACGCAAAAAAATAGCCCGATTCGATCGCCTCGAAGCCGCCCGCCGCAACGGAAGCGAGAAGCGCCTTGCGGCTGTAGCGTCGGAAATGACGAAGAAAACGGTCGTGGCTTGTATACAATTTGCCGAAGGCCGGTGCGGCAATGAAGAGGATGGCATGTGACAGCGCCGGGCGGGCGGCAAGGTCTTTCAGAAAGGCCCGGTCGTCCTCGATGTGCTCGATCACGTCGAGCATGAGAACACCATCAACGGCACGATTGCCCGTAAAGGCGAGGGCCTCGTCGAGCGTTGAAAAGAGGTGGAAGCGATCGCTTCCGATGGTTGCTTCCTTGTCACGGATCTCCTCGGACGTAAAGGCCGGCTCAACGCCGACCACGGTCAGGGATGGCTCGCCGGCGAGGAGGCGCGCGGCGAAATAGCAATCACCACAACCGATGTCGAAAAGGAGGCTGGGACGATTGCGCGGCAGGTGCCGTCGGATCTGTGCAGCGACAATTTCGAAACGGGCCAATTCCCACGGGTGGCGGCGAAGGCTTCGCGCGCTGGCTTCTACAATATCCATTACTGTTCGCTGTCCGCTTTTTTCAAAACTATAAACATTTGCGCCGTTTTCGTGAAAAGGCTCCTGGCAAAATCGAAGGCAGCGAAGGGTGCGCTTAAAAGAGGGTAGAGGGGATGCTCGATGATCGGGCGGTTTGCGGTGATGCGCACGAGGCCTTTCCGGTGCAGCAGCGCGATGATGCTGTACGCCCAAAAGGGTGCCCCCTGCGTGTATTGGAGCTTGTCGATGCGCAGCCCTGTGCCGCCAACCATCAGCCGAAAACTTTGCTCTGAGAACAGAACCCAGTGGCGGGGCGCATGAAGACCGCCCCAATAGAACCGGCGGAAAAGACGCGCATCCCAGCAGCGCACATTCGGTGTCTTGACCAGGATGATACCCCCAGGCGCGAGCAGGCTCTCGGCTTTTTGAAGCAAAGCGAGCGGGTCCGCGACATGCTCGATGAGGTTCAGCATCAGCACGAGGTGGAACCGGTCCCTGGTCTCGAATTTCTCAATCGGCCCCTCGAAATACCGGTGGCCTTTCGATTCTGCCAGCGCCCTGGCGTGCCGGTCGATGTCGACGATCTGCGTCAGCGCAACCCTGTTGTCCACCGTCCGGACAAGGTCGGACAGCCAGCCGGTGCCACCGCCGATATCAAGAACGTTGACACGGTCGGCCGCTATGCTCCGAAACAGCTTTTTGAATGAGCGGCGGTCGAGGGCCTCCTTCGCGCGGTGCACGAGGGTGCGCTTCGAATCGACGAAGGAATAATAGTTTGCCGGGTAGATGATCGACAGGAGACCCGAGGGAACCGGGTCGATGAAGAGTGCATCGCAATCGGCACAGGCATAATAACGATAGCGGTCCGTTGTTGAAGAATATTCGTAATCCTTCGCGGTGGTCCACAGCGTTGTGCGGGCACTGCTACAAACGGGGCAGGGCAGGGCTTCCGTCATCGGCGTGCCAGTTTGCGGAAGGCGTCGCCATAGGTCGTTCGCGCGCTTTCAATGATCGGCCGCGTGAGAGCGGATCGCGACAAGAAGGCCTCGACATCGGCGAGACGCGTATAGGAGACCTGGGGATCCCAGTGGTGGATGAGGTGTCGCTGGAAACCGGCGCCGCCGAACACGCGCGCCAGCGGCCCATCGGCGAAGAGGCGTGTGATCTTGCCATGCGCATCGCGGCTAAAGTCCGCGTCGGCTGCGGCTGCCTCATCGCGGTGCTCCAACACTTGCCGGAGGGTGGCGAAGAACGGAAAGAACAACAGCATGCCGAGTACCCAGGCGATGGACGGTGCCCACCCGCCGAGCCAGAAGCCCGCTGCCACAACAAGGCCATTGACCACGGCGCCCGCCACGAGCATCCGGAAGCTATCCTTCTTCATGCCAGCCGTCAGGAGTCCGCCTTCGTTTCGTTTTCGCATGATCCGAAGGAGGTGAATACCGGTGAGGGTTTCCAGGAGAAATCCCGTGGTCAGCGCGTTGAAGTAGGATGACTCTGTATCATCGGGCGTGCCCAGGTGCCGGTGGTGAAGCCAGTGGATCTTGCGGTAGCTGCGAATATCGAGTCCGAACAGGGCGCACAGAAAAATGGTGGCGAGCCGGTCGTTGACGGAGCGGCTGGGGTGAAGATTATAATGACCGGCCTCGTGGAGAAAAAGAGAAAGGAAGGCAAGTGTGAATCCAATGGCTGCTCCGCCGGCAATGCCAATGGCCAGTTGCGCCGCCACCCCCAGGCCGGCAGCCTTGGCAAGCGCAAACAGCAGGATGGCGATGGAGAGATAGCCGAGGGACATGTCGCGCCAGACGACGGCATAACGCGGCTCCAGGCTTTTTCGCCAGTGCTCGTAGCTGACGCCTTCGTCAGATACGGCTGTGTACGGTATATGTTCCAGGTTGAGCATGTGGTAGCGGCTTATCAGAGACGCGCGCTGCGCAGGAGGTATTTCCCGATGAGGTCGAACTCGAGGTTGACCGCATCGCCTTCGGCAAGCTGCTTTACGTTGGTGTGCGCGAATGTATACGGTATGATGGCCACTGTGAAGCGCTTCTTCCTGACTTTGAAGACGGTCAGGCTGATGCCGTTGAGGCAGATCGATCCTTTTTCGATGACGAGGCGGGCGAATTCTTTTGGGAATGTGAACGTCATTTCCCAGCTTCCTTGGCGCTCGCGGATCTTCGCGCAGGTGCCGGTGGTGTCGACGTGGCCCTGGACGAAATGACCGTCGAGGCGGGAGGAGGGGAGCAGGGAACGCTCCAGGTTGACGAGAGTGCCGGTTGTCCAGCGGCCCAGGGCGGTTTTGTCCAGGGTTTCGGCCACCGCCGTCACGCGATAGTGGTCACCATTGATCTCTTCAACCGTGAGGCAGACGCCGTCGTGGGAGAGGCTTTGGTCGATCTTCAGCTGCGGTGCGAGGTCGGAGCGGAGCCAGAAGGTCCTGTTCGCGCCTGTTGCGGCCGCTTCCCGGACCTCGCCGAACGATTCAATGATTCCGGTGAACATGAAAGCGAAATTCGGTGATTTTGCATTTTGTTTTGGTTTTAAATGCAGGCGTTCCTTATATTTGCATCCCGAAAACAGCTAAAAGGGGGTATAACCGTATGTTAATTATCGATTCAAAAGATTGCGAGAATATCGACAAGGCGCTCAAGAAGTACAAGAAGAAGTTTGAGAAGGCAAAGATCCTTCTGCAATTGCGCGAGCGTCAGTCGTTCACCAAGCCTTCTGTCAAGCGCAGGGGCCAGGTGCTGAAAGCAGTCTATAAGCAACAGATTGCCAGCGGCAAGATCGAAGGATAATTCCTCTTTTCAACCGATATTTATAGCTGCAGGTTTCTCCTGCAGCTATTTTTTTATGCAGACCGCCCACCCCGTCATCCAGCCCTTCCTTGACTATCTCAAATACGAGAAGCGCTATTCGCCCCATACCCTTGCGTCGTACCAGACGGATCTCGTTGCCTTCTTCGATTACCTCGTCACCGATTTCGGGGAGGTGCGCCTGGGAGAGATCACCCACTCGTTCGTCCGAAGCTGGCTCGCCTCGCTAAAGGATGCAGGGCTCGCAGCCAAATCCATCAACCGCAAGATCTCGACCCTGCGCTCGTTCTTCAAGCACTGTCTCAAAACTGGCCTGGTGGAACAGACTCCGATGACCCGTGTGATCGCGCCGAAAAATGAAAAGCGCCTGCCGCAATTCGTGGCAGACAAAGACATCCACACCCTGTTCAACCATGTGGAGTTCACGGATGACTGGAAGGGGCGGACAGACCGGCTCCTGCTCGCGCTTCTGTACAACACGGGCATGCGTCTCGCGGAGCTGATCGGGCTGGACGAAAGTGGCATCAATGAATCCAACCAGTCCATCAAAGTGCTCGGCAAGGGAAGCAAGGAGCGCATCATCCCGCTGAGCGATGCGCTGCTCCGCGACATTGGGGCATACAGAATCGAAAAGACGCGGCTGGGACTTCCCACAAGCGGGCCGTTGCTGGTCACCGAAAAAGGAAAGGCCCTGGCGCCGCGGAGTGTGTACACGACCGTGCGCTCCTACCTGAGCCTCGTTACAACGATCGAGAAGCGCAGCCCGCATGTGCTGCGGCACAGCTTCGCCACGCACCTGACCAACAACGGGGCCGAGCTGAACGCGGTCAAAGAGCTGCTTGGCCACAGCTCGCTGGCGGCGACACAGGTGTACACGCACAACACGATCGAGAAGCTGAAAAACGTACACCGCAACTTCCATCCCAAGGCATGAGCTTTGAAAATTTTTCCTGGTAAATTGATGATGCAACCGTCGTTCGTTGCTTAACTTCATGGCAGGCCGGAAGGCTCCGCTCTTTGCTTAATCTTTCACGTTAAAATAGATGCTATGAACCTTCACATTCAGACAGTGCACTTTGATGCGGATCAGAAATTGGTGGAACACGTTCGGGAGAAGATCGGAAAGCTCGAACAGTTTCATGACCGCATCATCAAGGTTGACGTGTTTTTGAAGCTCGATAATATCGTGCATAACATCAAGGACAAGATCGCCGAGATCCGCGTGCACGTTCCGAAAGCCGACTTCTTCGTGAAGTCCAGCAGCAAATCGTTCGAAGCGTCGTTCGACGAAGCGTTCGATTCACTGGTGAACCAGATCAAACGAAAAAAGGAAAAGCTCGCTGCCTGACCGCATTCCAAGACCCCCGCTCCGACGGGGGTCTTTTCGTTTGGAGCGCTGCGTGTTTTCGTTTGGGTTGTCAGCAAGAATTTTTTTAGCAAGTTTTTTTCCGATTGATGGAATTCCTTTACTTTTGCCTTCCCAAAAACAAGGGGTTGTTCTTTTACATGATGTGCAAATGCGTTGGTGTGTGAAGGGATGCTGGCAACGGCTCCCGGAAGATCAACAGTTTGGCCACAAAACAAGCCGCTTTAGCTCAGTTGGTAGAGCAACTGATTTGTAATCAGTAGGTCGTTGGTTCGACTCCGACAAGCGGCTCCACCAATTTACGATTGGTGATCTACGATGTACGATTTGAGGACCGCATTCAAATCGCAGATCGGACGTCTAAGATCGTGGATGTACCGGGCAGGTTCCAGAGCGGCCAAATGGGGCGGACTGTAAATCCGCTGTCTTTCGACTTCAGAGGTTCGAATCCTCTCCTGCCCACAGAACGTTTTGTAAATTTGCGGCGTGGCGAATATGCAAATAGAGATCTTTGAGACGCGCAACAGGAGACCTCGATTGTATGTCGCCTGTTCGCAGATCAGCAAGCGGAAGTAGCTCATTTGGTAGAGCGATAGCCTTCCAAGCTATAGGTGGCGAGTTCGAGCCTCGTCTTCCGCTCAGGTAGGAGAATTGATAACATGCCCGGAAGGCTGCAAGCCTGCTCTGGCCCGTTGGCGTCAATGACCTTTAAAAAGCCGTTGTAGCTCAGGGGTAGAGCACTTCCTTGGTAAGGAAGAGGTCGTGAGTTCAATTCTCATCAACGGCTCACCAGGCCGACCGGTCCCGGTTCTCCGGGACAACATCAGGAAAAGCCGCGGCGCAAGCTTCGGTCGTCAGCAGAAAGATATCCTTCAAAGTGAAAACTGCGAAGGCATTTTGGTAACTAGTAATTTGGAGTCCACAACTAAAAACAAATAAGATGGCTAAAGAAAATTTCAAGAGGGATAAACCTCACGTTAACGTTGGTACCATCGGTCACGTTGACCACGGTAAAACCACTCTCACCGCCGCTATCACCCTCC
>JAQBNP010000081.1 GCA_028288515.1 Flaviaestuariibacter sp.
AACCACAAAGCCACAAGGAACGCAAAGAAGCACAAACGAAATCCTTTGCGCCTCTCTGCCCCTCAGCGCTCTTTGCGTTTACGGCAGTTTCGGAGCTTTTCGTCAATGCTTCCTTCATGGATCCTTCATCAGAAGCCATGAAAAACATACAGTATGTCAAGTAGAAAGGTGCATCGGTAAGGGGAAGGTGCTGACATGCGTCAGCATGACAGCTTGGAGGTGCAGGAGATTGCTTCGTTCCTCACCATGACGGACAGCTGCGGAGCGCGCGGGCCCCCTCGCTTAGCGCTCGGGATGACAGGCTGGAAGTTGCAGAGTGTGCACAAATCTAAAATCGTAAATCTAAAATCGTACGTCCCTCCTTCGCGCCCCTTCGCGCCCTTCCCGCCTTCGTGGCCCAAACCCACTCAATCGACCCCATTCACTATTCACGATTGACTATTCACTTCTCATCACCCCGTTCTTGATCGCAAACAACACCAGCCCCACCCTCGACTTCACCTGCAGCTTGTCAAACAACGCATCCCTGTATCCATCGATCGTGCGCGGACTCAAATTCATCTTCTCCGCGATCTCGCGGTACGTCATCTCCGAGCAGGCCAGCTTCAGGAACTCGATCTCCCGGTCGTTCAGTCCCATCAGCTCCCGCACCGACGCATTCGAAGGCGCATCCAAATGGTTGATCGTGTGTATCAGCTTGCCCGTCACCATTTCCGAATGGTAGAAGCCCTTCGTCAGCACTGCCTGGATCGCTGCCTTCAGCTCGCCGGGGTCGCTGTCCTTGAGGATATAGCCGCGGGCGCCGCAGCGCAGCATGCGGATGATGGCGTTCTCGTCATCGTACATCGACAGGGCGATCACGCGCACCGCCGGGAATTGCTGCTTGAGGATCTGCGTGGCGTCGTAGCCATCCATGACGGGCATATTGATGTCCATCAGCACGATGGCCGGCAGGTTCTTCCCGTCAAGCCGCTGGAGGAGCTCGGCGCCGTTGCTGGCTTCGAGGGAGACCTCATAGCCGAGGTCGCGCAGGAGGTTGGCGAGCCCGCTGCGGAGGAGGACATGGTCGTCGGCGAGGGCAATGGTGGTCTGGCTCATACGGGAAGTGTTATCGTAACGGTTGTACCGGTGGCGCCGGTGGTGAGGGCGAGCTGTCCGCCGATGAGGGCGGCGCGGCTCCGCATATTCCGGAGACCGGAGCCGTCCGTGCTGCCGGTCGCTGGGAAGCCGCCGCCATTGTCGGCAACGGCCACCTCGAGCTGGCTGCCCGTGAAGCCAAGCCCTACGGTCAGGGTGTCGGCGCCGGAATGCTTGAGGCAGTTGTGAAGCGCTTCCTGCACGATGCGAAACAGGATCAGCTCCTTCTGCGGGTCGGTCTTCTGTGGTGTGCCGGCGATGGTCAGCTGCGTATGGAAGGCCCCCGACCGGTCGATCAGGTCCAGCTCCTGGCGAACCGCGCTCACGAGACCGGCCGTCAGCACTGCATCGCCATGCAGTGTTTTGGATAGCTGGCGGAGGTCCTGGATCACCTTGCTCACGAGGGCTTTCGCGCTGGCCACTTTCTCTGGCACCAGCTCGGGCCGTTGCGGGTCCACGGTGTTGAGGTGCAGCTTGGCCAGGCTCAGCGTCTGCCCGAAATTATCATGGATCTCCTGCGAGATATGGTTCAGCGTCTGCTCCTGGATCTCGAGCTGCGTGCGGAGAAGCTCCTGCTGGAAAGCGTTCTGCATCGTTTCTTTCTGCAGGGCGTATTCGCGCCGCTTGCGCTGGTGGTAAAACAGGAAGCCCACCACGAACAGCGTGAGCAGCAGCACGAACAGGCTGATGCCGATGGTGATCAATATTTCCTGTCGGATCGAGAACATAGGAGACCGGTTATAAGGTAGGTGCAGAGCAGGGTCAGCATGACGTTGTGGAAGCGCCACAGGTAGCCGACCTTGATCCCTTTGCGGGTGAAATAGTCGTACGTGATGAACACGAAGAACGAGGTGGTAAAATAAGTAAAGAAGCCCACATTGATCCAGAACCGCGGCTGGCGCGACAGCCCCTCCTGTGTCGGCTCGCGGATCACCTGCAGGAAGTAGAGGAGCGACAGCGCCATCACCAGCAGGCTCGCCACCGAGAAGCCGAAGCTGTTGAACCGGTAGATGCTTCCGCCGGTGAGCAGGTTCAGTGCCGTTGCGCCGACATACGCCACTCGCAGCCACCCGATCAGCCCGTGCCGCGACGGTAGCAGCGAGCGGTACACCTCCGTCACCAGGAAGAAGCTCAGGAAGATATTGAGGTGAAAGAACGGGTGGCTGTTGATCCGCTGCGACGAGAACAGGTTGGCCGTTCCGTTCAGCACGAGCTGCACCAGCAGGTACAGGAACAGCAGCGACAGTACCCGCTCCTTCAGCACCAGCCGCATGCGCACCGCGAACACGAGCAGCGTGAGGAACGGCGCGATGGTATCCAGGTAGATGAGGAAAAGCTTACCTGTCATTTCTTACAGGGCGCTCAGCGCGTTGGATAGATGCAGCTCGCAGGCGGCGTTCGCTTCATCCTCGGTGAGATGGGGCATCATGCCGGGAATGCATTCGGGAGGGTACGGACAGCCGTCGATGCTGGCAGTGCTGGAGGTCTGGATACCTGCGCGGCCCACGGCGCGCGCTTTGACACTGCCGCGCGCGACAGTGCCGTTTTCGCCGTCGAGCGTGATCACGATGGCCAGGCAGTCGCCGCCGGCAGCACTGTTGACGAGGTTTTGGAGGTCTTCCGGACGGAACGCGATCTGGTAGTTGGACATATCAGTTTGGTTTTGAAGTGATGAAGTAAAGTACGGAGTAAAGCTCGCTCCGGCAAATGAAAACAGGCAGCGCGTCTTCACGGAATCCATACCGTGTTTTCACCTTTTTAAAACAGGTGATTCAGACCTTGTTTCCACACCGGGCGGATGTATACATTTGTTCACGCGGCAAAGTCGGCGCATCGCAACCACGCCGAACCGCACAAAAACAATGCTTATGCGTACACTACTCATTGCAAGCCTGGCGTTGCTCCTGGGGGAAACGTCCCTGGCACAGCAACCGCAACCTGCAACTCCACCCCCATCAGGCACCGCTTCGACACCAATGACTTTCACGCCGGACGGAAAGCTTAAAAGCCCGTTTCCATCAAGCCTGGACCGTTCAACCGCCTTTGATCTCTCGGTCACGCAACCCCTAACGGCCGCCGCCAAAGAAGACATCCGGAAAAAGCTCCAGCGAAAATTCCAGAACACCATCGATAACCTGACCGAGCCCGCGGCAAAAAGCTTTTACACAGCTTTGTGGAGCGAGGCCGACTACCAGCATTTGCTTGCAGAGGCAACGGCCCTTCGGAACTACCTGAAACGAGGCTCACTCGACCGTCTCGATACAGTGACCATTCGCTACTTCCCGAAGACGTCTGACATCGATGCCCTGTTGAACAGCCCCAACCTGTTTAAGCTGGACACCTCCTTCAATGCGGCGAAAGAACAACTCTCCGTCAAGCTCACGTCAACCGATGCCTTAAAAGAATGGCTGCGTCAGCGCTTCAATGCGCAGATCACACGCTCCGACCTGAATCAGCTCGAGATCGGTGCCGGCTACCGCAGAAATTGGGACAATCTTTCCGGCAAGCTCCAGGAAATTGCCGCCATGCGGCAGTTGATGACCCAAACGATCGCACGTGGCTTCCAGTGCAACCTTTCAGATATCAACAGCATCGAAACCTTCCGCTCCGATCTCTATCACACGGGCCTGCTCAGGATCTTCCGCGAAGACACACTGTACAAGTCCTGGCTTTGGTTTACGGAAGGCATGTTCAATATCAACCCCTTTGGTTTCACCACTCCCGACCGGGTTTGGATGTACCCGGGCATTGACTCGGTCAATAGTGCCCGCTTCGATGAAGCCGTCAGGAAAAGCCTTGACGACCCTGCCGGCTGCTGCGATGGCGATCCCAAAAAGATCGAAGCGCTTGTGAAGGCAAGTGGGACCGGTAAGCAACTCTTCAAAAAAGAATTTGCCTATAGTGATGAAACCCTGGGCATCACCACCCTGGACGCTCTGCAGCGATCGAAGCGTATCCGCAATGAGATCTCATGGCCCGTTACAGAGCCGTTGGATTCGAAATGGAAGTCTGTCTTAATGCCAACGGATTCGTCCTACCTGCTGAATTACGATGCGGCCAATGACTATAAGCTTTCAACAACGATCCCGAAAGCCATCGCGGAAAACGAGAAAGCATTTGTGCTGGTTCATAATGTGCCGGAAGACATGACCATCAAGCTCGTTGATGCTCGAGAGAATGGCGTTGACCAGTCCAACGGGGAAAAAGTTGCCGGCGAGCTCTTCGAGCAGGTTGGCTCCGCCGTAACCTTGTTGAATCCCGTCGGCGCCGCCTGGGCGCTTGTCAGGTCGAAGTTCGCCAATGCGAGCCCGGCCGTCAGCCCGCGCACCATTTCACCCACCTACGACTGGTCGGAATCAGTCGTCGTCCTGAACAAGCGGACAGGGCAGAAGTCACTGTTTAACAAGAACTCCCTGGACGCAATGGTGAGGCTGGACGACGACGTGATCAGGATCGATCAAACCCTGACTTCGGAAAACGTCATCCGCGAATATGCAGACAAGATGGGCATAAGCCGTGATACCGCCGAACGGCTGATCTTGTGCGGACCGCCACGCATCGACTATGATTCCGCCCGGATCGATGCCTCGGTAAAAAATGTGCTGGCCTGGTTTGAGCAAAAGCTGTCGACCTACCGGACCTGGGCAAAATCAACCACCGTTCTTCCGGGCCTTCTGAAAAATGACTCCCTGCTCATCACCACCCTGCTGGCCTTTCCCGATCGTTCGCTCCCACCAGACACGCTGGCCATGAAAACAAATGACAAGCCCGTCTACCGCACGGTCGTTTTTGAGCCGGACCTGTCAAGCCCACCGGCAAAGAATAAATTCACGCTCACCGAGACCGCCCCGAAGGCCTCCGGTGGCGACACCACCCGCGTTATCGCCAAAAAAGAGGTCCGCTCCGGCAAGCTCTTTCGCTTCGACGTCAGTGCCGGCATCGCCTACACCTTCACCGACTACACGGCAAACATTGCGTCCACCAGCGGCAATACGTTCAAGGTGAAAGCGGACGACGACCAGCTCCGCCTCATCGCCGGCCTACATATCTATCCCTGGCAACTGTTCAAGCAGGACGACAGTTTCCTCGGCATCACCAGCGGCCATTTCCGCAACCGCGTGTCCCTCTTTGTCGGCGTCGGCATACCGGAGCCCCTGCGCAATTACTACACGGGCATCGGGTTCGATTTGATTCCCGGCTTCAAGCTCACTGTTGGTGCGCACCTGGTCCGCTCTTCGAAATACAAGATCGTCAACAACGAGGTCGAGGACGAGCAAAGCGGTGTCCGCGCCGTCGGCCCCTTCGCTTCCTTCACTCTTCAACCCGCAACCCTCGTGAAGCTCCTCGGCTTCGTAAAATAACTCGTTATGAAATACATCTTTTCCACCATTGCGATCTTCGCGCTTGCCCTGGCCTCCTGCAAAAAATTTAAAGATGCGCCAGACGACCTCGCCGGGGACCTCTACCTCCACGGCCGCGCCTTCCTCGTCACCGAAGGAACGGCCACCGATACCACCGCCGCCCCTGCCAAAACACTCAAGATCAACTACGCCGGTGCCGGTCGTGCCGACTTCCTCATGAGCACCGTCACAGACTCCCTCGGGTATTTCACGTTCGACAACCTCCGGAAGGATATCACCTACACCATCTGGTCCGACTATTCAGACAGCGTCGGCGCTTATGCTGGCGCCCGTGATGTCAAGCTCACTGCTTCCATCGACACGGCACGGGTCTTCCTCGGCATGGCACCGGGCAACAACGCGGTCTACTACACAGTCCTCGATAACACGGGCCACCCGGTCAGCGGTGTGGACGTTTGCTTCTTCACCAGCCCCGTCGTTGCTAATGACAGCTGCATGGGCAGCACCTACCACCTCCTGACAAACCCGCTCGGGAAGACATCAAAAACCAACCTGCCCGTCCGCGACTACTACGTCCACTTCCGCGGCGGCTTCGGCACCCTGCAGCTGCGTGCGCGGGATACCCTGGTTACGACTGGAACCGGGCAGATTTACCGGAGAACGGTGACTGTGCGATAGAGAATGAAACTGACTTCAATGACAACAGGCCTGCATTTGATGCGGGCCTGTTTGATTTTTGTCGACATCGTTCGTATTGATTTCCCGTTATGCTTCCTTTTATTGACAGTCCTTGTCCCCTCCGCCATCCATCTAACGGTAATCCGCAACCAACACTCCAGAATACCGTGCCAGCACGGTTGTCTATATGGAAAGAAAGCACCATTTTCGGCCTTGTATAATTGAATTAAGCCGCTGGAAAGCGGCAAATCAACGTTTATATGCACGATCCAAAACTAACAGCTTACATAATCAGGCTAAATCCAGCAAGTACGTGTGCAGAGCCAAGCAATCGCTGGCTATTCCGGTGCTTAATTCAGAAAGCGAATAGTGTGGCACTAGAAGATAGCTTCATCTACATGGAGGCATTTCGTAAGCTGCTCAAAAAGCTAGATCAACAACAGATGTATGCTGATACGACCAGTAAAAAGTGCATGACTGCACATCAACCCAACCTGATCGACCCTTCTGTTGAGCCTAACATTAAGCCATACCCCAGTAGTAATATCATTGCCGGGCGAGTTGAGGGTGGTTCATTTGGCCGAAAACGCAACAAGACTTCGACTCTAAATAAAACCAATCGGTCTGCAATCGCAAAAGACGATGCGATCACTGATGATTTCTATTTTCTGCTTTACACACCGTTAGACTCTATTAAGTCAATATTGCTGCTTCAATCTTACTCTGATGATAGCATCGACGCCGTCATGAAAAAATTCTTCAAAGAGTTCTTTGTTTGCTCGGGACAGTTTGCAAAGCCAGGAATTGAGCGCTTTGTGCCAGAAGTAATCATAAATGACTTCAAAGACGGCGCTGTTATTAGCAACTTTACTTTTTCAAGTGAAGTGCCAAGCGAAACTTTGCTAGATGAGCCGGTTCTGCAAAGCAAACTGCCATTTAAGGTAACTGTCAAGATAGAAGCGAGTTCAAACGGGCTCACGTATGACGAATTTAAAGCCGCAAATGATTCTATCCAGCGTATACCCTTCGCACGTCGCTTGACTTTAGGTATATTTTCGAGTAAGAAAGGCAGTCTAAAAGACAAACGAACTGGCAAAACGACTCCGTTCGATATAAGTGATAACTTCGAAATTCAGCCAACGATACAACTAAGCAAGTATTTAGAATTAACAGGAGGGCCGGCGGATTTCGCTTTGATACACGAGTATTGTATCCAACTATTAGAAAGTATCAAGCTAGAAATTTATATGCAGAATGCAGTTCAAGAGCGTTAAGCGACTAATCGGACCATTACTAAAGAAGGGCCAGTATTGGCAGACAGTTAGTATATCCGGTGTAGAAACAAAACCAAAGTACTATTTTAGTGATGTACAATGGGTATTGCTCTTGATTAGCACTATTGTGCTTCTTAAACTTTCAAAAGGCATCTCCAAAGAGATTATTGGGTATGTTATA
>JAQBNP010000084.1 GCA_028288515.1 Flaviaestuariibacter sp.
GGTGATTACGATTCTATGAAAGGCGGGGGCGGCTCCGAAGCCCCGGGCGGGTTGAAAAGCACGCCCGGCACGTCTGCCGCCGGCAAGCCTGAATGGCCGCTCTGGGAGGTGTTCATCCGCAGCAAGCAGGGGCTCGACCACAAGCATGTCGGAAGCCTACATGCGGCTGATGCGGGCATGGCTGTCGAAAATGCACGCGATGTTTATACCCGTCGCCAGGAAGGTGTCAGCATCTGGGTGGTGGAGAGCCGCTACATCCATGCCTCCAACCCGGACGATGCGGAAAGCTTCTACGAGCCCGCCGCGGATAAGGTCTACCGCCACCCGACATTCTACGATCTGCCGGACGAGCTGACACATATGTAGGCGACGGATTGCGGATTTTTGGACAGGTCCTAAATACATAGAATTCATTCGAGCGGCAAGCAGTCCGCAAAATCAATCACGAGTCCTGAATCAGAAATTAAAAATTGAACTAGAAATCAGAAATATTGGCTTTTGCTTTTGGCTCCTGAAATTTGGCTTCTGACGTTTACTGCTGGCTTCTGGCTCCCGTCTCTCCCCCCACATGAACACACAACTTTTCACATACACGCTTCACCTCGCCGATAACGCGCTCATCCTCGGGCAGCGCAATGCCGAATGGTGCGGCCACGGCCCCGCCCTCGAGCAGGACATCGCCATCACCAATATTTCACTCGACCTCATCGGCCAGGCACGGAATCTCTACGCCTACGCCGCAACCCTCTATAACGACGCAGACAAGGCCGGCCAGGCCGCATTCGACAAGCTGCTCCCGCGCCCCTGGAAAGCCTTCAACCGGCCACTGGAAGAAGACGACCTTGCCATGCTTCGGGAAGAGCGCCAGTTCCGCAACCTCCTGCTCACGGAGCTCCCGCGCCGCGACTGGGCCCAGACAGTCCTCCGTCAATTTTTGTTCTCTGCCTTCCAGTTCCTTCAATACGAAGCCCTGCAGGCAACCGCCTGTCCGCAGCTGGCGGCCATCGCCGAAAAATCAATCAAGGAAGTGGCCTACCACCAGCGCTGGAGCGGCGAATGGGTTATCCGCCTCGGCGACGGTACCGAAGAAAGCCGTACACGCATCGAACGCGCGCTGGCTGACCAATGGCCATTCACCGGGGAGATGTTCAGCACCGCTTCCTACGAGCTGGTCGACTGTGCCACTCTCCGCGATCGCTGGATGCAAAAGGTGACGGACGTGTTCGCCGAAGCAACCCTCGATATACCGAAGTCGGGCTGGGCCCAGCAAGGCGGCAAGGACGGCGTCCACACCGAAAGCCTGGGCTTCCTTCTCGCCGAAATGCAATCCCTGCCCCGCACCTACCCGAACGCCACATGGTAACCGACGCCGACATACGATCCCTCCTCGAAGATGTCAAAGATCCTGAAGTGCCGGTTCTCTCCATTCTCGACCTCGGCATCGTGCGCAACGTCACGGTAACCCCCGACGGCGCCATTTCAATCGTCATCACACCAACCTACTCCGGGTGCCCCGCCATGGACGTTATCTCCATGGACATCCGCCTCCGCCTTCTGGAAAAAGGCCACCGCAACATCGCCATCACGCAGCAGCTCTCACCCGCATGGACAACCGACTGGATGAGCGCAGAGGGACGTGAAAAGCTGCGCGCCTTCGGCATTGCGCCGCCAAACCCGAAACAGCAATTCTGCCACGAAGAGATGTTCGCCGACGAAGCTGTCGCCTGCCCACGCTGCCAGTCCCACCACACAGAGCTCATCAGCCGCTTCGGCTCCACGGCCTGCAAAGCCATGTACCGCTGCCTCGATTGCCACGAAGCATTTGATTATTTCAAATGCCATTGAGGGAGGCGAGTGGTGAGAAGTGAATAGTCAATAGTGAATAGTGAATACTGAATACTGAGTCGTGAGAAAGTGAATGGTCAAAAATCGGCAATCGCGTCGACAAGCTTCAATCCATTCCGGGGCTTCCAAAGAACAGGCACCAAAATCCTCCCTGCTGCTTTAGCTTTGAATCGAAATACCAACCTGCATGTCAACCGTTTTGTTCGTGGTACGGGATGCGGTGGCCGTCATCACACTTGACCGCCCGCAAAAATACAATGCCTTCAACCGCGCCATGGCGCTGGCTCTCCAGGAGAAGCTCGCTGCCTGCCGCACTGATGCGTCCGTCCGCGCCATCCTCATCACCGGCTCGGGAAAAGCGTTTTCAGCGGGGCAGGACCTCGACGAGGTCGTGGACCCGAACGGGCCGGTGATTACCACGATCCTGGCCGAGCACTACAACCCGATCGTCAAGATGATCCGCAAGCTGGATAAGCCTGTCGTCGCCGCAGTCAATGGCGTTGCCGCCGGCGCCGGAGCCAATATCGCATTGTGCTGCGACGTCGTTGTCGCGGCGCGCTCAGCCTCCTTCATCCAGGCCTTTTCGAAGATCGGTCTCATCCCGGACAGCGGCGGCACCTACTTTCTTCCGCGCCTTATCGGCTGGCAGAAAGCATCCGCCCTCATGATGCTCGGCGATAAAGTACCGGCCGAGGAAGCCGCCTCCCTCGGCATGGTGTACAAGGTCCTGCCCGACGAGGGATTCAGCGATGCAGCCTTCGCCATCGCGAAAACGCTGGCGAACCTGCCCACCCGTGCGCTCGCCTTTACCAAGCGCGCCCTCAACCAGTCGTTCATCAACAATTTCGAGGACCAGCTCCACGACGAGGAGCTCCTGCAGGAGCAGGCCGGCCGCACCGCGGACTTCAAAGAAGGTGTCCAGGCATTCCTGGAGAAACGCCCACCCAATTATACCGGCCAATGACAACCGAAGAAAAAGACGCCCTCTCCCGAAGTGTCATAGCGCAAATGATGCGGGACGATGCCTTCAGCCAATGGCTCGGCATCACACTGCTCGAGGTCCGCGAAGGCTATAGCCGCATCTCCATGACCCTCCGCGCCGACATGCTCAACGGCTTCGGCGTCATCCACGGCGGCATCGCCTTTTCGCTTGCGGACAGCGCCTTTGCGTTCGCCTGCAACAGCCGCAACAATCTCTCCGTTGCCCTCGATACATCCATCACATTTACAAAGTCGACCATGCCCGGCGACACACTGACCGCAGAAGCACGGGAGATCCACAACGGCCTCAGGACGGGGCTCTACCAAATCACCATAACAAACGCGGAAGGCGCGCCGGTAGCGCATTTCTAAGGAACCTGCTTCCGGACAGGCAAACCACTCCTGGCCTCGTGAAGCAGTCCCTCCTCGACCTCTTCAGCCAACACCCGCAGGCCGCGGTCGCCATCAGCATGGCCCTGTCGGTACTGGTGGCCGTGCTCGGTGTCGTTCCCTCCGTTTTTATCACGGCTGCCAACATCCTGTTCTTTGGCTTTTGGAAGGGCACGGCCCTTTCGTTTGCCGGCGAAGCGCTGGGCGCCATCATCGCTTTCTGGCTTTATCGCAAAGGATTTCGCAAGCGTCTTGACGGAACCGTGCACCGCTATCCGCGGGCCCGGCGTCTCCTGTCCGCGTCCGGCAGGGAAGCCTTTCTGCTCATCTTCTCGCTGCGGCTGCTTCCCTTTGTTCCATCAGGCCTCGTCACATTTGCCGCCGCGATCGGCCCTGTATCGGGAACCACGTTCTTTCTTGCCAGCTCTCTCGGAAAGCTGCCCGCCCTCCTTCTCGAAGCGGGCTCTGTTTATGGCGCCACGCATTTCGGGTGGACGGGCAGGATCGCGCTCATCTGCCTCGCGGCCGCCGGGCTCGTGTTCGCCTGGCGGCGGAACCGCAAAACAGCTTAAGCACCTTCCGGAGGCGTTGCTCCCGGAAGCACCAGGCGTGCGGCGCTCCGCTCTTTTGACACGCGACGGCCACGGAAAAAGAAATAGAGGTTGATGAAAAGCATGAGCCCGAGATAAATGCTGAAGCCGCCGATCTTGGCGCTCAATACTTCCAGAAGCGAGCGCCCCGTACCGATGTCTCCCGCAACCTCCATGATCACAAGCGCGAAGCCTAAATTGAGAAGATAAAAGCCCGTCTCGAAAAGCTTGTTCGTAGAGTCCGCCATTTCTGCGCGGCCATGGAAGATATCGAGCATGAACACACGCGCATTCTTGAAAAGCGTGTGGGCCACATACCAGGTGAGCGCAATGACCACGGGCAGGTAAATGAGGTAGGCTGCAAAGGCGAGGGACTTTGTCATGACTGGTGATTTTTAAGATGAGGAAAGGGAAGACGCCTGCTATAGAGATACAGGACGCCCATATTGATGAAGTGAATGGTTGCGAGGGTCAGCAGGATACCGCCCGTTCGCGACGCGACGGTTTCCAGGACGGACAGCCAGCCGGTGACCGTCGGCCAGGAACGCAGGCGGACGGCGGCATAGCCGAGATTCAGAAGATAATAACCCGTGAGGAGGATACGGTTGATCGAGTCCGTGAGTGCGGCATCGCCATGTAGCAGGAAAAGCAGGTAGACACGACCGTTGCGGTAGAAGCGAAAGCCCACGTTTACGGTGACGAGGTACGTGAGGAAGAGGTAAAGTGCGTTGGCGATCAGGTTCATACCGGGCCGTTTCTGGAACAAAGCTAAGACAGGTTTTTGAATCTTTCAATAAATCTTGAAAGTTTAGTAAACAAATTCACTGAGATGCTTTGAGCTCTGTACATTCGCCGCAATACAGCAGCTATGGCGATCTACGAGTTCAATGGCATCCGCCCCGTCGTGCACGAGTCGGCCTTTATTCATCCCCAGGCAACAATCACCGGGCAGGTTGTCATCGGCCGCGACGTGTACATCGGTCCGGGCGCCGCCATCCGGGGCGACTGGGGCCGGATCGTGATCGAGGACGGCTGCAATGTGCAGGAGAACTGCACCGTTCACATGTTCCCCGGTGTGACGGTCCTCCTCCGGGCCGGGGCGCATATCGGCCACGGCGCCATCATCCACGGGGCCACAATCGGTCGCAATTGCCTCGTTGGTATGAACGCCGTACTGATGGATGACGTAGAGCTGGGCGACGAGTGCATCGTGGGCGCCTTATCCTTTCTGAAGCAGGGTGAAAAGATCCCGGCTCGGTCTCTCGTGGCCGGCAACCCCGCCCGGCTCATCCGCGAGGTGAGCGACGAGATGATCGCCTGGAAGACAGAAGGGACGCGCCTTTACCAGCAATTGCCCCGGCAGTGCATGGAGACCTTGCGGCCCTGCGAACCCCTGCGGGAAGACAGGGAACAGGCGCCACTCTTCACACCCGACTATAAGCCGTTCAAACGATCCTGATCGCGGCCACGGATAATTTCTCCGGGTTTTGTTCGAATCGTTGTAATTTAAAGCACCGATTATCACTCCATAAACCACGACAAATGAGAAGAACTTTACGCGCCGGCCTCGCCGTCTCCCTCTTCGTATCCGCCTCCCTGGCAACGCACGCTCAGAACGATCGATTTGCCTACGCCATCACCGATGTCACAAAGGAAGGAAGCAGCTGGAGCGCCCTCCGCAAGGTCGATCTCAGCACGGGCGAGTACACCTCGGTCCTCTTCAACGGCACCGACCTCGCTACGCCGGTACTCGATGCCTCCACAAAAAAACTTCTTGTCCAGCAGCCCGATGCGCGTTTCGGAAACCTGTTGCAGGCCCCCTTCAGCACGGGCGTGGCAGCAGCAGCTTATGACCGCAAGAACAACCGCCTCTATTATACACCGATGTTCATCGACCAGCTGCGGTATATCGACCTGAAGACGATGAAGGTGTACTATGTAACAGAAAGCGCATTCACTGGCCTCGGCAATATGCACAACGATGAAGCCAAATGCATCACGCGCATGGTCATCACGCCTGACGGCGACGGCTATGCCATCACCAACGACGCCAACACCGTGATCAAATTCAGCACGGGAAAAAATATTAAGGTGCAACAGCTCGGCGCCCTCGTCGATGACCCATCGAACGGAGGCATCTCCATCCACAACCGCTGCAGCAGCTGGGGTGGAGACATGATCGCCGATGACCGCGGTAATCTCTTTATCCTGACGGCACGCAACCACGTGTTCCAGGTATCAACCGAAACAAAAGTGGCAAAGCACCTCGGCGCCATCGAAGGACTGCCCGCCAATTTTACGGTGAATGGCGCTGCCGTTGACGGCGATGGAAACCTGTTGGTGAGCAGCGCGATGTACGGACAGGGCAACTACGTGGTGAACCCAAAATCATGGGCGGCATCATCTACCGGCACTGCGTCTTCTTTCCATAGCTCTGACCTCGCCAACAGCAATTTCCTGTCGACCCGTCCGAAAGTGACAACGATCGAATCACTGGTGAAAGCCCCGTCCACACTGTCTTCCGCCATCCAGGTATATCCCAACCCGGTCACCGGCAACCAGTTCACGCTGCAATTTGGTAAAGTACCGGCTGGCGATTATACGCTGCAGCTCACAGACGTAATGGGCAAGGTGATCCTGCAGAAACGCATTGCCGTGGGCACCGAGCTTCAGACCGAAGTTGTCTCGCTGAAAGCCACGAACGCAAAAGGCGTCTACCTCGTGAAGGTGGTGGACAACACACAGAAAAATGTCTTCGAGCAAAAGATCGTCGTTCAATAACGAACGTCAACCGCATAGAAAAGCCCGCACCGATGGTGCGGGCTTTTTGTTTCATAAACGGTCTTCACGTAGGGTGACAACTTCCCTGGCTTCATCTCTCGTCCTTCCACACCACACGCACGAGCTTCGCATCCGTCGCGAAATCGGTGCAGCGCCGGTCGCCCTGGCCGGTCAGTCCGCCGGACGGCGCACAGAGATAGGTGCAGTTGTCGTCCACCAGGACCGTGTACTGGTCGCAGCACGGGGCCGAGATCGTATAGACCGTTTTTCCATGGTAGGTGTATTGGCTTACTTCCCCCGGCGGATTGGCGCGGGGCGCTGCTTTCATGGAATCGATCTTGTGGCGGACACAGGCCGGGACGTCGGTCGAGGCCGCATTCTTTTTACTGCATTCCGTAGCGGCAACGACGGCGATCGTGAGGCTGAGGGCTAAAAGTTTCATGGCGGTTCCGTTTGCTGAATGGTATTTTTGCAAAGTAGCAAAAACAAACCTTCTTGGAGAAATCGAATTTCGTCGACCAGATCAGGATCTTCGCACGCAGCGGTCACGGCGGGGCCGGCATCAAGCATTTTCGCAGGGATAAGCTGACGGCCTATGGCGGTCCGGATGGCGGCGATGGCGGTCGTGGCGGTCATATCATCCTGAAGGGCAACCGTAATCTCTGGACACTCCTCCACCTCCGGTATTATAAGAATGTGCTGGCCGAAGACGGTGAGCGCGGAAGCGACAACAACTCCACCGGACGCAACGGCAAGGACATCATCATCGAAGTCCCCCTCGGCACCATCGTGCGCGACGAGGAAACAGGTGAGCAGGAGGTCGAGATCCTGGAGGACGGCGAAGAAGTGATCTGGCTCCCGGGTGGTAAGGGCGGCCTCGGCAACACCAATTTCAAAACCCCGACAAACCAGGCCCCGGAGCACGCGCAGCCAGGCCTGCCCGGACTGGAAGGCTGGAAAGTGCTGGAGCTGAAAGTGCTCGCCGACGTAGGCCTGGTAGGATTTCCGAACGCCGGCAAATCCACCCTGCTTTCCGTCATGACGGCAGCAAAGCCCAAGATCGCCAACTATGCGTTCACGACCATCACGCCCAACCTCGGCATGGTGGAATACCGCGACAACAAGAGCTTCTGCATTGCCGACCTGCCCGGGATCATTGAAGGCGCCGCCGAAGGCAAAGGCCTCGGCCACCGCTTCCTGCGCCATATCGAGCGCAACTCGATCCTCCTGTTCCTGGTCCCTGCAGACAGCAAGGACCACCGAAAAGAATACGAGATCCTCGTGAACGAGCTCCAGGAGTACAATCCGGAACTGCTCGATAAGCGGTTCATCATCGCCGTGAGCAAGAGCGATATGCTCGACGCAGAGCTTCGCGAAGCAGTGGCCCGCGAGCTTCCCGGTGACGTTCCGCACCTGTTCATTTCATCTGCTACCAACGAAAATATCCAGCAGCTCAAGGACACGCTGTGGCAGGCGCTGACCGCAGGGGTGGATGGCGAGTAGTGAATGGTCTATAGTGAATAGTGAATGGGTCGCATCCAGGGCAATCTTAGATTTTAGATTGCCCAGGCGTTCTTCGCGCTTCTTTGCGCTCTTTGCGTTTAAAGGCTGTTCACAAATCTGAAATCGCAAATCTGAAATCGTAAATCCTCAATACGTCCGCCCGACCGTATCACACGCGGCTTTCAGAAGGCTGTTGCCATCCATGGCATCCTGCCATTTCTCCCATACCATCACGCCATTGGCGATCTGCTTGGCCAGGATCGCTTTCTTCTTCACCGTTGGCTGGCCATTGTAATAGATGGTGTAGTTGGTAAAGCTGCCGTTGGTGACCACTGCCGAATCGGATTGTGACGAACCGCTGCGCGACAGGATATCGCGGTAGGTCAGGATGGTGCCGCTCTGTGTAATGCCCGATGCACGGCCATAGGCCGGGAAGCCAAGCACGCATTTCTCCTTCGGCATGCCACGCGTCGTGAGCCAGTAGTTCAGGCAGGTGACGGCCAGGTTGTAGTCGCTGTGCTGCTTATAAGGGACGGTCGTGCTGAAGTCGTCATAGGCCATGATGTTGAAAAAATCCACGACCGGGAACAGGTCCGACTTGATGGCATCGCGGATGCCGCCGGCGTATTTGCCTGCCGTCAGGGCCGCTGTCAGGTAATATTTTGCATCGCGGTGAAGCGAATCGGATAACTCTTTCATGAGGGCCGTGAATGTAACGTCGGTACCGTCGCTGGTGGTCGGGAACTCCCAGTCAACGTCCACGCCGTCGAAGCCATACTGCCGGACTTTCGCCATGACGTCATTGATGAACGTGAGGCGGGTAGCGGAGGAAGAGGCCATCGCCTTGAAATTCGTTTTGCCATCACCGCTTCCGTCATTGATGCTCATCATGACCTTGGCGCCATTCGTGTGTGCCCGTGCGATCAGGGCCGACGCGTTGCTGCCGGAAGGCACCGTCAGCCCGGCGCTGGCATTGACGGAAAAGAACGCATAGTTGATGACGTTGCACATCCGGAACTTAATGTCCGGGATATCGGCCAGGTTGCGGTACGAAGGGAAATACCCAACAACGTAATACCCGAAGGCGGGCGGCGGCGCAATGACAACCGGTGTGGGCGGCGGCGGCGTGGGGGTTGGCGATGGAGCCGGATCGCTCTTCTTGCTGCAGCTGGCGAGAATGACAAGGGCGGACAGGTACGGGAGAGAAGACTTCAGATTCATAAGCAGGCTTTCAGTGGTCAAGATACGTCTTTGTTGCCTTTTTTCGATCGCAGCCCTGCACAGGAAAAACCGTCCCCGAGCTTTCCTCGGGTCGTCTTTTGTTCATCGCAGACCCGAAGTGGACCTATGGTCATTGCATGCTCGCTACGGCAAAAGGAAGAACCTAAGCCACAACCTGCTGTTTCTTAGCGCTGCTTCCCGTCTTTGCGCCTTCGCGGCCAGGGGTCTGAAGCTGCAGGAAATTCCCTCCCTGGCCCCAGCCCCCTCACGAGACGAAGGGGCCGTATTTTTCTGTACGTTTGTCGATACAAAAATCTACAGACTCATGAAGAAGTATGTTTTCACCCTGATCCTCTTCGTGTCGTTCACCCTGAGAGCCGCCGCCGACGAAGGCATGTGGCTGCCCCTTCTCCTCGGGCAACAGGTGTATAACGACATGGTTAAAAAAGGCCTCAAGCTTTCAAAAGACCAATTGTACAATGTCAACAAAGCATCCCTGAAAGACGCCATCGTCATCTTCGGCGGCGGTTGCACCGGCGAGATCGTCAGCACACAGGGCCTCGTTTTTACGAACCACCACTGCGGCTACGGCGTCATTGCCGGCGCCAGCACGGTCGCTCATAACTACCTGCGCGACGGCTTTTACGCCCGCAACATGGGAGAAGAAATCCCAGGCGGATCGCTGTCCGTCCAGTTCCTTGTCCGCATCGATGATGTCACAAAAGAAGTGATGGACTCCCTCAAAGGCCTCAGCGGCCAGGAACGCGTGACGCGCCAGAACAGCGTGCTCGCCTCCATCAACCGCCGCCTGTCCGACACGGCAAATGCCATCGAGACGCGCATTTCACCCCTGTTCAAAGGCAACCAGTTCCTGGCATTCGTTTACCAGATCTACCGCGATGTACGCCTCGTTGGCGCCCCACCCGAGGCCCTCGGCAAATTCGGTGGTGACACGGACAACTGGGAATGGCCACGCCACACGGCGGACTATTCCATCTTCCGCGTCTATGCAACGAAGGACGGAAAGCCCGCCCGCTACAGCGCCTCTAACGTTCCCCTCAAACCGAAATGGTCGCTGCCCGTATCGCTCAAAGGCGTAAAGGACGGCGACTTCTCCATGATCTGGGGCTACCCCGGCGGCACCAACCGGTACGAGTCCTCTCAAGGGATCAAGCTTGCCACCGACATCAACAACCCGACACTCGTGAAGCTCCGCGACATGCGCCTCAAGTATATGTTCGAGGAGATGAAAAAGGACCCGGGAACGAAGCTTCAGCTCGCGTCGGATTATGCATCGGTTGCCAACTACTGGAAATTCTATGAAGGCGAAAGCAAGCAGCTGATCAAATACGATGTGTACGGACAAAAGCGCAAATCAGAAGAGACGTTTGCCAGGTGGGCTGCGACGCGCCCGGAATACAACAACATCTTCAAAGACCTCGATGCTGCTTATGCAGCCTGGCGGCCTTATGCGCTTCACCGCGTCTACATGACGGAAGGTGTGCTCGGCTCCCCACTCCTCGCGTTCGCGGCCTCGCTGCAGTCCCTCGAGAACCTGATGGTGAAGCCCGGTGTTTCCTCCGCGGACATCAAGAGAGCAGTTGACAACGCGAACAATAGCCGCGCGAATTTCATTGCGGCACACAACACGGCTTCCGATCAGAACATCATCGCCTCGGTTGTGCAGATGTATTATAACGACGTGCCGAGAGAACAGCACCCGGTTGGCCTGTACGACGCCATCAAAAGCGAGTACGGCTCTCTCGATAAAACACAAACCTACCAGCGCTACGCCGAAGCGATCGTCAAAAACACGATGCTTCTCGACGACCGTAAGTGGGCCGATTTCGTTCGCAACCCCGATGCAACGCAACTCCAGCAGGACCTCGCCTACAACCTCGCGAATTCCTATCTCCGCAACTACCAGGGCAAGTACCTGCCTGCCTACCAGCAGTTCCAGACGCGCAACAACGAGTGGGGCCGCCTCTACCTGAAAGGTGTCATGGAGCAGGACCCCGCAAAAGCAAAAATGATGTACCCCGACGCGACGTTCACCATGCGCGTCAGCTACGGAAAGGTCGCTTCATACAGCCCGCGCGATGCCGTCCGCTACGACTACGTAACGACGATGAAAGGCATGCTGGACAAATACAAGCCAGGCGACTATGAGTTCGACCTGCCGGCTGACTTCCTCGCCAAGGCCCGCGCCCGCGACTTCGGCCAGTACAAGGATGCACGCACCAACGACCTCGTGACCTGCTTCATCACAACAAACGACATCACCGGCGGCAACTCCGGATCACCGGTGATCAATGGCAACGGTGAGCTCATCGGTCTCGCCTTCGATGGCAACTACGAAGCCCTGAGCCATAAGCTCGCCTTCGATAAAGACCTCAACCGGACAATCAACGTGGATATCCGCTTTGTTCTCTGGTGCGTCGACAAGCTTGGCGGCGCCAGCAATATCATCAAGGAGCTCAATATCCGGAAATGAGATGGTGAGGAGGTGAATAGTGAATGGTGAATAGTGAATCCTTCACGATTTCAAACCTCACCCAAGCAATAAAAAAAGGTGCGGGCCAAGTTGGCCCGCACCTTTTTTTATGCGGTCGATAAATTTATTAGTGCGTCGTTCCGTTCAATTCACACAAACCTCTCCCCCTCGAAAACGACCCCCTCACGATTCACCATTCACCATTCACCATTCACTATTCACTATTCACTTCCTCCCTACTGGATCTTTACATCAAACCTTCCATCTGTAACCGTGATCGGGCCGGCATCACCGTACGTATCCCTGGCCGTGAACGAAAACGTACCGGCAATGATATGGTTGGCCAGGTCGAGTTTTGTAATGACAACCGTGCCGGTGGCACTTGACGACGTAATCCACTGGTGCTTCGGCATCCCGCGACGCTCGGTGTAAAAGCCATAGCTGATCCCGCGGCGCTCGTATCCGGCGTCCTGGTTCAACTGGTAAGTACCGGGCCCCGTGACGTTGGCCAGGTAGATCTCAAATTCTGTTTCGGTTGGCGAAGAGCCGAAATTGCGCGCATTGATGAGGTAGCCACTCGCGCCGGTAAAGCTCGCTTCCACAAGCGGTGCCGTCGGTGCAATTCCGAAGCCCTGGGGAGCCCAGAGCTTGCCGTCGATGCTGGCGCCAAATGTGTTGGCACCCGTCTCTGTTGGGGCGGCCAGCTCCTTCACGTCTTTGCTGCAGCTGGCCAATGTGAGGACGGCCGCAAACAGGATAAATAGATTTTTCATGGATTGGTTTCTTATTTTCACCCCTTCATCCAGAATCGTGCTAGAGACCCCTAAAATCTGCTCATAAAAACCCTTTTAACGTTATGCCCAACGCTGCCGGCGCAACCATCCAGGCGATTGAAATTTACAAGCTTCTGATCCCTCTGAAAGAGCCCTTCGTGATCTCCCTGGGACCCATCCACTCCGTCGAGAACCTCATCGTTATCATCCGCACGGCAGATGGCTGCGCCGGGTATGGCGAAAGCAGTCCATACATGACGATCAACGGGGAAAGTGTTGATACCGGCTTTGTCGTTGGTGGCTATTTCGCCCGCCTTCTCAAGGGCCGTAATGCGCTGGATATTGAGGGTTGCGTGGAAGCGATGGACAGGCTCATCTATGCCAACAGCAGCATTAAGTCGGCCTTCGACATGGCGCTTTACGATATTGCCGCGCAGCACGCGGGCATGCCTCTTTACCAATTTCTTGGAGGCAGCAAGAACAAGACTCTTGAGACCGACATGACGGTCAGCATCGGCACGCCCGACAAGATGCAGGCCGACGCGCTTCGCTTCAAAGAAGCCGGTTTTCCCGCCATCAAAGTCAAGCTGGGCGAAGCCAAAGGCATCGACACGGACCGCATCCGCGCGATCCGCGAAGCGGTGGGCCAGGACATTCCCCTGCGCATCGATGCCAACCAGGGCTGGGGCGATGCCGACACCGCCATTGCCGTGCTGCAGGCCCTGCACGAGTTCGGTGTGGAGCACTGCGAGGAGCCCATTGCCCGCTGGCGCTTCATGGACCTGGCGCGCGTTTCAAAGAACAGCCCCATCCCCATCATGGCCGATGAAAGCTGCGGCGACGACCACGACGCTGAGCGACTGATCGCCCTGAAGGCCTGCCAGATGTTCAACATCAAGCTGGGCAAATCGGGTGGCTTCACGAAAGGACTCAGGATCGCCCGCCTCGGCGAAGCTGCCGGGATGCACCTGCAGGTCGGCGGCTTCATGGAAAGCCGGCTCGGGATGACAGCCGCGGCGCACCTGGCCCTCGCCAACGAGGCGATCCACCACTGCGATTTCGACACCCCGCTCATGTTTACCGAAGATCCCGTGATCGGTGGCATCACCTACTCGGACAAGGGCGTCATCGGCATTCCCGACGTCCCCGGCCTCGGCGCCGTCATCGATGACAGCTACCTGGCGAAAGCGGAGAAAGTGGCGTGGTGAGGTGGTGAGCTGTGAGTGGTGAATAGTGAATAGTGAATCCTGAATCCTGAGTCGTTGGCACCTAGAGGGCGGTAAATGCCGCATCGGGAACAATCAATTTCAGGGCTATCGACCAATGCTGACCTTGCCTGGTACGTTGCGGTCGATCTGCGTGCCGTCCCCAAGCTGGTAATCGCGATTGGAGCCCCAGGTCCAGACGCTGCCATCCTTCTTTGCCGCCATGCTGAAACCGTTCGAAACGGCCACTGCGGCCCAGTCCCGATCCGTTCCAACCTGCACGAGCTCCGCCCGCCTGTCCGTCGTCCCATCTCCCACTTCGCCGGATGAGTTTCGTCCACGCGCCCACAGCGTGCCGTCCGACCGGATGGCCAGCGTGTGCGTCTCCGCCGTTGCAATGGCTGTCCAGCGATCTTCCCGTCGCAGGGCTGTCGGCACAAGCCAGCCATGCCAGTCGGACGATGCATTCGACGTGTCGCCCCAATACCAGAGACTGCCGTCGGCGCGCAATGCGGCCACGTTGGTTGTGACGGCCGAAATGGTCGTCCAGTCCGACTCCCCCTCAAGCCGCTGAAACCGCTGGCACGACCCCGACGGACTATACGACTGCGGAGTACCGTTACCCATCTGCCCGAAGAGGTTCTGTCCCCACACGAACAAGGAACCACCTGTCGTCATCGCAACACCATGGACATTGCCCAGGTCGACGCGCTTCCAGTCCTGCCCCACACCGACCCTCACCGGCTCCGTATAAGTACGGCTGCCGAACGTGCGGCAGTCATCATCCCCAAGATACCAGAGCGACCCGTCTCTTTGGATTCCTGCAAAGCGATGATAAGCAAGCGAGACCGAGGTCCAGCGCAGCGTGTCGAAAAGCCTGGCAGGAAAGTCCCTTTTCTCAAAGGCAGCCTTGAGGCGCGCATTGCCATAGGTCTCATACCCCCAGGCCCAGGCGATGCCCTCCCTGTCCAGCGCGACAAACTCCGTGAGGCTGCCCACAAGGAACACAAAATCCTTCCCGGGCGCGACGGCCATCGGCGTCCGGATATAGCGGCCGGTATCGCGGAAGAGGGGCATGTTAGACCCCCAGGCCCACAATTTTCCATTGACTAACGCACAAGCATAACCGCTTCCTGCTTCCAGGAGAATCGAAGGGTGTGTCGATGCAGGTTGAACGGTTGAGGGCTGCCTCACCCGGCGGCTGCAGGCAACCAGGAGAATAAAGCTGAGAAGGACCAGGCGCAGACTGGCGGACCAGCGGGGTGTGTTCATTCGTGCCGGTTATCAGTCCACCTTCGTGATCCTGTAGGCGGCCGCATCAGCGCACTTAAGAAGATTGTTCGCATCGAAATACCAGATCGTGTGACCGCCATTGTCGGACGTGATCTGGATGATGGTGCCATAGAAGGCATCGATCATATCGTTGTTCTTCGATTGGAAGAGCGCCCGGAACGGAAAGGATGAGTCCATATGCGTAAGCTGGTTGCTAAAATAAGCGTTAATCCCAACATCCGCTCCGCCCTGCTTTTTCTACCTTTAGCCGATGATGGACCCCCAACAGGAGCTTGAACAATTGCAGCGCGAAGTGATGGCAAGGGCGGCTGCCCACCTCCGTGCCGTTCAGGCACTGCCCGACACCGGTGTCCCCAGTGTCGAGCAGCTGCAGGAAGCGCACCGCACCAAAGAAGAATGGCAGGCTGCCATGCAGCAGATGAACCTGCTGCTCGAAGAGCTGCTCAATGTCCGTTCGGGAAAGAAGTAGCGACGGGCATCCAAAACCAAAGACCCGCTAAAAGCGGCAACGGCGCTCCTTTCGGGCATGCCCTCATTCAGCACCTCTGGCTGATGCTACCCATCACAGCCTGATCACCGACTGCTCCACCAACGCATAGACCACATCCTCCTTCGCCGGCTGCATATTGGCGAGGCCCGTGAACTTGCCGAAGGCTGGCAGCACGCAATAGTCTCTCGTAAAGAAAAAACACGGAAACCGGAGCGATTGCCTGCCGAGCCCGTTGATCACGACGCCCGGGTGAATATGGCCACTGAACGTGTAGAGTCCCTCCGGCACCTCGAACCGATCGTGCGAGAAGCAGAAGCTGTCGATGCACAGGTGGTCTTCCACGACCTCGATGCCAGCCTCGCGGTACCAGTCCGCCTTGAGGATATCGTGATTGCCGCGTACCAGGACGATCCGCGCTGAAAGGTCATCCCGCCAGCGGCGGAAGAAATCGTGCTCGCGGTTGGCGGTGCTGTGAAAAAAATCGCCGACCACGATCACCGTCTCCGGGCTGAAATACTGCAACAGGCTCACGAGCCGCTGCATGTCTTCCTGCAGCACCTGCTGCGGAACCGCAATGCCCGCTTTCCGGAAGTGCCCAGACTTGCCCAGGTGCAGGTCCGACACGATCAGTGTCTTCTTCGATTCCCAGAAAATGGCGCGTGACGCGGACAGCCAAAAGGTCTGCCCCAGGATGGTGTGGAGAACAGGGGGTTGCATGAGAGGCCGCAAAGGTAGTCGGATTGCAGCTTGACTCCGGGCGCTTTGGAATGTTTGGCATTCAAAGATCCCTTCGCAACAATCGCCGTCGCGCACCTCGGCAGCCCACTGCGCTTCATCCGCACAGGCTTGCCTTCACAACCCATCGATCAGCCGCGGCCTGCGCCACATCCTGATTCCTCACTACATTTAATCTTTCAACCAGCTATGCCGAAACGTGAAAAGCAGGACCCGATCATTCCCCGCAAGGAACATGTATACCTCGAGGGACCGAAAAGCCGCGGCTACGAGCTTCGCTTCGCCTGGAAAGTATTTTATGAGCTGATCGCAGCCGTACGCAAGCTGCACTTCGTAGGCCCGTGCATTACCGTATTCGGTTCAGCCCGCTTCAAGGAAGACAATGAGTATTATATCAGTGCGCGCGAGTTTGGCAAGCGCATCGCGGAGATGGGCTTCACCACGCTCACCGGCGGCGGCCCCGGTATCATGGAAGCCGCCAACCGCGGGGCTTTCGAGAACAACGGCATGTCCGTGGGGTGCAATATCAAGCTGCCCTTCGAGCAGGTTAACAACAAGTACCTGCACCGGTTCATGACCTTCGAGTTCTTCTTCACCCGCAAGACGATGCTCATCAAATACTCGTATGCCTTCATCATCATGCCCGGCGGCTTCGGCACCATGGACGAATTCTTCGAGACGCTCACCCTCATCCAGACAAAGACCATTACCGGGTTCCCCGTCGTCATGTTCGGCAAGGCGTTCTACAAAGAGCTGATGGATGCCATGCACGATATGGCCGTGAAAGGCACCATCGCCGAAGAAGACCTCAACCTTGTCCTGCTCACCGACGACGTCGACGAGGGCATGGAGCATATCCGGAAATATATCCAGACGAACTACAAGATCAAGCCCCGCAAGCGATTGTGGTGGCTCTTTGAAAAACGATAAAAACGCATGTCCATGAAATACGTTGTCTTCCTCTGCGCCCTCCTTTCCAGCGTGATCAGCCAGGCACAGACCCTCACCGGCCGCTCTCCTGACGGCTCCATTCGCATCACAACCGACATCTCCGCAAATGGTGAGCTGAGCTACACCGTTACATACAAAGGACGCGCCGTCATCCTCCCCTCGGCACTCTATATTCAATTGAAGGAACCAGCCGTGGCGCTGGCAAACTTCTCTCTCGAAAAAGCCGATTCATCAGCGACGGACAATACCTGGAAGCCCGTCTGGGGCGAGTACGCATCCATCCGCGACCAGCACCGCGAGCTCCGCCTTTCCCTGCTCGACCGCGGCGGCTCCGGCATTCATATCAATGTCGTCTTCCGCGTCTTTAACGAAGGCGTCGGCTTCCGCTACGAGTTCCCGCAACAGAAAGCCCTCAACCATTTTGTCGTCAGCGGTGAAGGCACACAGTTCCGCATGGCCGGCGATCATACTGCCTTCTGGATCCCCGGCGACTACGACACAAACGAATATCCGTATAACCACACACGCCTCAGCGCCGTCAACGCGGCGATCGGGAAAACGTTTACCTCCATCTCGACCAAGACCCTTTTCGATTCGAACGCCGTACAGACGCCGCTCATGATGAAGAGCGACGACGGCCTCTACATCAATCTCCACGAAGCCGCGCTGGTCAACTACCCGGCCATGAACCTCGTTGTCGACAAGAGCAGCAACACGCTGCAGGCGCACCTCGTTCCCGATGCCGTTGGCAACCGCGCCTACCTCCAGGCACCTGCAACAACGCCATGGCGCACCATCATCGTCAGCGATGACGCGCGGCAGATCATTGCCTCGAACCGGATGATCCTGAACCTGAACGAGCCGCCGGCCATGAAGTCCACTTCCTGGATCAAGCCGCAAAAGTTCGTCGGTGTATGGTGGGAGATGCATGTCGGCATCAGCAGCTGGGATTATGCCGCCACGCAGTCCGGCTCGGCCCTTGTGCCGCACGGACACCACGGCGCCAACACCGCCAACGTCAAGCGCTACATCGATTTCGCGGCCAGGAACGGCATCCACGGCGTCCTGGTCGAAGGATGGAACGTGGGCTGGGAAGACTGGTTCGGCAAATGGAAAGAAGACGTCTTCGACTTTGTAACGCCCTACCCCGATTATGATATCAACGAGCTCCAGCGCTACGCCAAAGCCAAAGGCGTTCAGCTGATCATGCACCATGAGACCTCCGGTTCCGCGACCAATTACGAGCGCCGGATGGACTCCGCTTTTCGCTTCATGAAGAACCACGGCATGGACGCCGTCAAGACCGGCTATGTCGGCTACATCATCCCGCGCGGCGAGCACCATGATGGGCAGTGGATGGTCAACCACTACCGCCGCGTCGCCGAAAAAGCGGCAGGCTACCACATCATGGTCGACGCCCATGAGCCGGTTCGTCCCACAGGCCTTCAGCGCACGTTTCCCAACTGGATGGCAAGCGAAGCGGCTCGTGGAAACGAGTTCAATGCCTGGAGCGAAGGAAACCCGCCCGCACACGAGACTATTCTCCCGTTCACGCGCCTTATGGGCGGGCCGATGGACTACACGCCGGGCATCTTCGAGATCAAGATGAGCCATTACGACCCGGCAAAAACGAACCAGGTCCACACCACCCTGGCCAAGCAGCTCGCGCTCTATGTAACGATGTACAGCCCGCTGCAAATGGCGGCGGACCTCCCGCAGAACTACGACGCCAGGCCGGATGCGTTCCGCTTCATCCGCGACGTGGCGGTCGACTGGGACGATACGAAAGTCCTGGCCGCCGAACCCGGCGAGTTCCTGGCGATCGCGCGCAAGGCCAAGGCATCACCCAGCTGGTTCCTCGGCGCCATCACCAACGAAGATGCGCGCACAATGCAGGCCACCCTGTCATTCCTGCCGCGCGGCAAGCGCTACGTTGCCACCATCTACGCCGATGCGCCCGGTGCCCACTGGCAAACCAATCCAATGGCATACCTCATCACCAAAAAACTTGTCGACAGCAACACCACGCTTGACCTCGTCCTCGCGCCGGGCGGCGGTGCCGCCGTCAGCCTTGTCCCGGCAACGGTTGCCGACATCAGGAACCTTACGCATTGATCACCGCCGGCAGGTAACTGCCGGCCTCAAACACAAACAATGACATCGATCCAACTCCTCGGCATGGCCGCCGGCAGCATCTCGGCCATCACCTTCCTTCCCCAGGTAGTGAAGACATGGCGCACGAAGTCCGCCGGTGACATCTCGATCCTCATGTTCACATTTGCGACCGTGAGCGTGCTGATGTGGCTGGCCTACGGCATCATCCTCCGCGACATCCCGATCATCTACACCAACAGCCTGGTCTTGGTCTGCTCTTTGATCATGCTCTATTTCAAATTTCGATTTCGCACCAAACACAGGATCACGGACGCAGCATGAAAACAGTAGATACACTGATCTTCGACCTCGGCAATGTGCTCATCGACTGGAGCCCGCACCACCTCTACGACAAGGTCTTCGACGACAAGGAGAAGAAAGAATACTTCCTGCGGAACATCTGTCCCATGGAGTGGCATGCGCAGCAGGATGCAGGGCGCCCGGTACAGGAGGCCACCGACGAAAAGGTCCGTGAGAACCCCGACTGGGCTCATCCCATCCGTGCTTTTTACGCACGCTGGAAAGAGATGTTCCAGGGGCCGATCGAAGGGTCGGTCGACGTTCTGCGCGAGCTGAAGGAAAGCGGCCGCGACCGCATCTATGCGTTGACCAACTGGAGCGCCGAGCTGTTTGCACAATCGATCGACGACTACCCCTTCCTCAACTGGTTCGATGGCCGCGTCGTCAGCGGCGAGGAAGGGATCAACAAGCCGGAAGCCGCGCTCTACAAAATCCTGCTGGACCGCTACGGCATCGACCCCGCACGCGCCCTGTTCATCGACGACAAGGAAAAAAACGTCGAGGCGGGCCGCGCGCTCGGCATCGATGGCATCGTCTTCACATCCCCACAGCAATTGCGCAATGAGCTGGCCATCCGGAAAATCCTCCCTTAATTCCCTTCCATGACCATCGACACGATCATCTTCGACCTCGGCGGCGTTCTCATCGACTGGAACCCGGACTATGTCTTCGACGAGCTGTTTGCCGGGCAGCCGGAAAAGAAAGAAAGATTCTTCAAAGAGATCTGCACGCCCGACTGGAACGAGGAGCAGGACGCAGGCCGCCCGCTGGCCGTCGCCACACAGGAGCTGCTTGACCGCCACCCGGATTGGGACGTGTATATCAAGGCATTTTATGGACGCTGGGAAGAGATGCTAGGCGGCCCCATTACCGGCACGGTTGACCTTCTCCGTGAGCTGAAGGAAAGCGGCCGCTACCGCCTGTATGCACTGACGAACTGGAGTGCCGAAACGTTTCCAACTGCACTTCGCCTTTATGACTTCCTTCACTGGTTCGACGGGCGCGTTGTGAGCGGCGAAGAAAAGATGCGCAAGCCTTTCCCGGAATTCTACAACCTGTTGCTGGACCGCTTCGGCGTGGCGCCCGGACAGTGCCTGTTCATCGATGACAATGCGCGCAATATTGCCGCGGCCGAGGCGCT
>JAQBNP010000090.1 GCA_028288515.1 Flaviaestuariibacter sp.
TCTCTTATTCGACACCCTCATCGTCTTCCTCGTCGCCCGCTGCGCCCTTTCCTTTCTTCGGCGTTTCGTCCCCGTCGTCGAAATCCTCGTCCTCGTCTTTGGGCTTGGCAAAGCGCTTGGCCTGTGCAATCAGCTTCTCCACCAGGTCGGTCGTGGTCATCCGTTTTTCTTGTTCCAGTACTACTGCCATAATCGTTTAATTGCGCTGTAAAATTTGGGCTTAGATTTTAATCCGCCAAATTTTTAAAAATTTTTTTTGACCTCCCAAAGGCCCTATAAAGTGACCAGCTGATCGCGGCCCGGGCCGTTTGAAATATACGTCACCGGCGCACCGAGTCTCTCATTGATAAAGGACACATAGGAACGCATTGGAGCGGGCAGATCTGCTTCCGATTTACAACCGGAGCTGTCCGTATGCCATCCCTGTAACGTCTCGTAGACCGGCTCGATGGGGCTGCGGGTCATCTGGAAGGGGACCTGGTTCGTGTCCGCGCCGTCGATGCGGTAGCCCGTGCAGATCGACAGCTCTTCGAAGGTGTCCAGAACATCCGCTTTCGTCATCACAACGGACGTGACGCCATTGATCATGCAGGCATATTGCAGCGCCACGAGGTCCATCCAGCCGCAACGCCGCGGGCGGCCAGTTGTGGCTCCGAACTCATTGCCAAGCTTGCGCAGCTCCTCACCTGTTTGATCGTGAAGCTCGGTCGGGAACGGACCGCTTCCCACGCGGGTGCAATACGCTTTCGAAACCCCGATGACCTCGCGGATCTTTTGAGGCGCAACACCCAATCCGCTGCACACGCCGGCAGAGATCGTATTGCTCGAGGTGACAAAGGGGAAGGTACCGAAATCGATGTCGAGCATACTGCCCTGGGCGCCTTCCGCCAGGACCTTCTTTCCTTTTGAAATATTGTCGTTGAGGAAATATTCACCATTGACAATATTCAGCGAGCGAAGGAAGTCGATCGCCTCGAAGAACTCTTCTTCCCAGGCGGTGATGTCCTCGTTAAAATTATAGTTGTCAAGAAGCCGCTGGTGCTTGAGGCGCAGCCTGATATAGGAGGTCGTGAAATTCTTGCCGAGCAGGTCGCCCACGCGCAGCCCGTTGCGCCCCGTCTTATCCATATAAGCCGGCCCGATGCCCTTGAGCGTGGAGCCGATCTTGCTGTCGCCTTTGGACAGCTCCGCGGCTTTGTCAAGAGCGCGGTGTGTGGGCAGGATGAGGTGTGTGCGCTCGGAGATGAATAGATTTTTTCGAACATCAACACCGAAAGAAGCGACGGTATCGCACTCGCGGCGAAGCGTAACCGGGTCGAGGACAACGCCGTTGCCGATCAGGTTGATCGTGCCCTGGTGGAAGACGCCGGAGGGGATCTGGTGCAGCACGACCTTTTTCGCTTCGGCACCGACATACAGTGTGTGCCCGGCATTGGGTCCGCCCTGGAAACGCGCCACAAGGTCATAGTCCTTCGCAAAAAAATCAACGATCTTTCCCTTGCCTTCGTCGCCCCATTGCAAGCCCAGGATTACATCTACCATAACTACAGAATTGTCGTAAGGCGCAAATGTACACTGCAAAAAAAATAGCCATTGAAAATTCAATGGCTATCTCTGCTGAAAACAGGTTTTAGCGGATCAGCGTCACGACGCCGTTTCGGTCGATCACTTTTCCGTCCTTCGTCACACCCCGTGCGATCCAGACATAGACGCCGGTCGTCAGGTCCTTTCCGGAGATCCGGCCATCCCAGCCGATTGTTGTGTTGGCCATATTGGAAACCACCGGCCCGCGCTTCTCACCGGTATACTCATAGACCACGTGACCCCAACGGTCGAAGACGCGGAAATAAGTCAGCTCCCTGATCCCCACCGAGAACGGCCGCAGACGGTCATTCTTTCCATCGCCGTTTGGCGTGAATGCGCTTGGCACATAGATGTCGGGCCCTTTAAAGGCCTTGATGGAAACATTGCCCACACCGGCGCAACCACCTGCGGTGGACGCCACGACGCGGTAGGTCTCGTCGCTGGTAACGGACAGGACAGGTGTTCGGATCGATGGGTTGCTGAGCCCATTGGCGAAGCTTCCATCGGCAAGGGTCCATGCATAGTCGGTTGCAGCGGAGAATGCCTCGAGCTGGATCTTGTCGCCGATAAATGCCGCTGTATCCACCGGTGCGATCTTCACCACGATCGGCGGTGTCACGGTAATGGTCACCTGGTCTGTCACCAGCGAGCGGCAGCCGATCGCATCGACGACGCTGAGCGTATAGGTTGTCGTTTTCTCCGGCTTGAGCACAACCGGGTCAGGAATCCCGATCGAGGTAAATCCATTGTTGCCGGCGAGGTAGGTTGTCGGCGACCATTCGTATTGTGCACCGCCCGAAGCGCGGAGCGTATCATTCTTGCCGAAGCAGATCTCGTTGTCGGGACCGGCATTGGGCACCGGCGCTGCGTTGACCCGTACATATACGGTATCGTCGGTGGCGCACAGGCCCCGCGTGGCCTGGAGCGTATACAATGTTGAATCAATTGAAGGCCTCACCGTGATGGATGCCTGGGCCGCGGTGCCTGTCGGGATGCCTGTCCCCTGCCAGGTGAAGCCCGTGGCATTGGTCACGGGTGCGAGGGTTGTGGATGCTCCTTCGCAAATGGCGCGGTCAGCGAGAGGTGTGTATTGAAGGTCGTTCGTCAGGCCGACAACGACATTGCGCGTGATGGAGCATCCGTTCGCATCGCGGATGGTGACGGTATACGGACCGGGCACGACCTGGAAGGTGTTGGATGACTGGAAGCTGACCCCATCGAGCGAATATTGATAGCCAGTGGTACCGCCCGTGGGCGCCAGTGTGATCGTGCCGTTGGCACCCCCGATGCAGGTGGCGTTTGTGGTGACAGGCGCGGGGGCAGTGAGCGCTGCCGGCTGACCGACAACAATATTGGGGACAGTCATCGCGCACCCGTTGGCGTCTTTGATCCGAATTGTATAGGTACCCGCGCTGACAGCAAAGGAGCTGGCCGCACCGAAAGCGCCATTGTCAAGCGCGTACTGGTAGGGAGGCGTGCCCCCGGTTCCGGTGATGGCGATGGAGCCGTTGGATGCGCCGTTGCACAGCGCGTTTTGGATAACCGGGGCCGAGGCGGCCAATTGGGTCGGTGCCCCGATCACAACATCGACTGAACCTGTACAACCAACATTGTCACGATAGGTAAAATGATAGCTCGTGTTGGTCAGGTTTTGGAAAAGAGGCGACGACTGGGTTGTCGTGAAATTATCTGCGGAGAAAACAAAGGGCGCCACGCCGTTTGAAGAAAGGGACAGCGATACCGAACCATTACTTCCACCGAAGCAGGATACGTTGGCGACCGTGGGGGTTGCCGTGAGAAGCTGCCCGGGGGCAACAACTGCCTGGATCGGATCGGAGAGACAGCCCGCCGCATCCATTACGAAGAAGGAATAGGTGCCGCTGGCCAGGTTCGAAAAAGTATTGCTCGCCTGCCATCCCGCGGATGTGGTCAGCTTGTACTGGTATGGCCCGACACCGTTTGTCGGAACCAGCTTGACGCTCCCGTTGTTGACGCCAGGGCAGGAAGCCGGCGTTGAGGTGGATGTGACCTGAACCGTTGACGCCGATGACACCGTAACGTCCTGCAAAATTTGCTGGCAGCCGGCTGCGTCCGATACGACGACGTTATGGGTGCCGGATAAAACGTTTGTGAAAACATTGCTGGCCTGGAACGGCCCGCCATCCAGCGAATACACAATGGGAGCGGTACCCGTCCCCGGGGCAACGTTTATCGTGACGGAGCCGAGCGTGGAGCATGTGGGCGGCGTGCTGCTGTAGGTAACAGCCAGTGAACTCCGGTGAACACGTACGGTGTCATAGCCGGTGATCTCTTCGGCCGGGTCGTTTGGATTTTCGTAAACAGACTTGACAATGTATGACGTGAGATTGCCCGTGGGACAGACGTTCGCAAAGGAAACGTCGAGGTTGCCCGCGTTGTCGCTGGTGGCGGTTCCCGCGCTCAAAAGTGCGCCGGCAAGAGTGTAAAGCTCAGCGCGCTTAAACAGGCTGTTTCCGGAACTTGGCGTGAAGCGCCATACTTCATTCATGTTAACCGAGCCCCAGGTGCCGTCGGTGGCGCCGCGGCCCGGAGCCATGATGCCACGGGACCGGTTGTAATCCTGCATGCCGATCATGGCCTTGCCGCCGTTCGTGAAGGTGCAGGGCTGCCTGCTGAACATCAGCACCTCAACGATGTTCGTCGTTTCATAGAGAACGATCTGGTGCGTATTCTCAATCATGAAGCTGCAGGACAGGGCCGGGTCCGAGACACTTCCCTTGTAAAGCGGCACTTTGTAAAAACTGAGTACCCACCGGCGGTTTGGCGCGGTTCCCCACACCTGGTATTGAATTTTCATGTCGGGCGAATAACCCGACGCGGCCGGTGACGGATCGAGGTCATGAAATGCACCCATAATAATCGCCCGTTCGTAAGAACTGCTTGGAAGGTTGCCACCGATCGTATAGATGGCGGGTTGCCCGGCCTTCGATACGTCAAATGAAACCTCTCCGTTTGTACTGATGACCAGCTTGGTGTATTCCTGTCCGAAGAATTTAAATGGAAATCCGATGTCCACCGAGCCAGTGAACCTGTCGTCGATCACAATATTCGTGGGTGTGCCGGCCGGATCGTTTGGCTGGAGATAGGGGGTGAAGCAACCCGCCTGCGCATTGACCTGGTTGACGACATAATTGTCGGTCGCCCTTTTGATGTCCGGGATGCGGGCCTGCAGTGTCAGGCATCCTGCCGCACAGCCTGCTACCGTGGTGTCCTTTGTGCACTGAAAGCTCACGGGTTGCGAAAATGCTGTAACAGAAAGGCTCAGAAAACAAAAAAAGGCAAGCGCCCTTGCGAAACGATCCATAGCAGTGGTAATTGGGGAGATTGAGCCTACAATTTAACCCCTTTTGAGGGGGAAGAAAAATTTGGTTTCCCGGGTTGCCGGCTGGCACCCGCAACGGACAGTGGCCTCCCTGCCGACGATGTACCATAGGCGACGTACGATCCTGCGATGAAAGATCTCCGATCCGCTGTTGCCCATTGCCCGGTCACGACCGACAACCCAGAATTCACCATCGACCCTCTACGGCTCGCCTCACTTCGACACCAGAAGCTTGACTGTTTCCACGCCCCGCCGTGTCTGAATGACGCAGGAATAATAGCCTGGCGCCAGGGTTGACGTGTGAACAACAAGCTCTTTTGTTCCGTTTGGCTTAAGAGATACGCGTGCCCCCGAGGTCATGGAAACAAGCTGCACGGACTGGATGACCGCAGGTGCGGTGATCACAACCTTGTCCCGGGCGGGATTGGGCGACAGCGCAATACCGGCTGCCGTTCTGCAGTTCAAGGCCCGGAAGGTATACTCCTGCATGACAACCATGCGGCCGTTGAGCTCGGCGGTGGTTTGAAGGCACATCAGTCGTTCGTTCGCATTGTAACAAGCGGGATCGATGGACACCCTGATCCTGTTGGATGTTGAACTCATACCACTCACCTGGAGACATTCGGTGCTTGCCGTCAGGCCACGTTGCGGGAGCTGGTCATCCCAGCTCCCTTGCCAGAATTCCCATTTATAAGCTGCGCCTGGCCCCAGGTTTACCTGCTCGACGTCAAACTGGTCGATGCCGGCAGATGGACAATACGCCGAGGGCATGACGCCAGCGACCGGATATCCGTAACTGTAGGTATCCGTCCAGGTTACCACCACTTCATTTGACGACAGCGAGTTGGCAAGAACCCTGATCCGGGCCCGGAGTTGGTAATCATCGGACACAATTTGAGGCTGGTAGGAAAACGACTGTCCCGTTGCGCCCGGAACCGGCTGATCATCAACATACCACTGGTTGCCCGAGCTCTCGCTCGAGGTAAATTCCATGTCTTTTACCAATCCAGTTTTCACAGCATACACGTCGATCGGCCCGGCCGGCGAGATGGTCGGGCAATGGGCGCCCACCGTCACCGTTACCTGGTCGCCCGGCGCGCAGGCAGGGATCACCTTCACTTCGTCGAGCGCCACCTGGCGCTCTCCCGGTGTGACCAACCCGATTGTCAGTGTGGACGGAATGGTGCCGCCCGCCGGCGCGCTCCCGGTTGTGAACGTGAACTGGAAGCGCTCCCAGCTGCAGCTTCCCTGCAGCGTGTAATAAAAGTCATTGTTATTGCTGGCTCCGACCGAGCCGTTCCAGCTTCTGGCAAAGATCCGGACAGGCGCACCGGGCGCGGCTTTGAGGCCGGCTACCTGGGCGGTCACCAGGTACGTAGTGTTCGGTTGCAAGGCCGGCAGGCTCGATGTATGATAAAACCCGGTGTTTGTCGCCAGGCTGCTGCCATTCGCCACCAGCATCTTGGTGCCGCCGCCGGGCGTTGCATCGCTGAGAGAGCTGCACCAGGTTGCGTTGACGGAGGACGGGCTGGCCGTTTGTGCATAGCAGCCGGATGCGCAGTTGGGAAAGGCCGTGAGCTGGGGAGTCCAGCCGACCGGGGCGCCGGTGCTGCCGACCGCGAAATTGCCGTTGTCGAGCAGGTTCGCTGCTGCGTCAAAGGTGTTCAGCGTATATGTTGTTGTGGCCGCCAGAGAAACGGATGGCTGCGCAGCAGCCGCATCGCTCAATCCCGGCCCGGTCCATTGGTAAAAGAGGCCCGGCACAGCAGCACGGCCGATCCTGGTGCTTTGCCCGGAGCAAATGCTCACGTCCGGCCCGGCCGGCTGTAGGGGACATGCACTCACGGGACGCTGGGAATAGGTGCACATGGAAAGGACGAGCAACGGCAGCAGCAGAAGACCGGATCTCATGAAGTTTTGGTTTGGATCGAAAAGATACGGGAATCCGCCAAACCGGATCGCGAAGGCAGGCGATACAATCCCTCCTCACATCAATTCCCTTTGGTGAATGGGTTTTACGATGGCGGGAGGTTGGACAGCTATTAAACGCAAAGAGCGCAGAGAGGCAAAGGAGGCGCAAAGGAAATTGCTTTGTGCAGCTTCGCGCTCTTCGTGCCTTCGTGGTTCAAACCGCACGTTTCGGGTCCCTCGCGGGGCGCTCGGGATGACGCGTTCGAAACGACCCATTCACCATTCACGATTCACCATTCACTCCCCTCCCCCTCATCCCGCGGCCTCCGTATCAAACCGGTCCACCGAATGGATCCCCGGCAGGTCCTTGAGATCCTGCACCAGCTCCTCCAGCTCCTCCTTGTCATGTACGAACAGCTTGATCGTTCCTTCGAACAGCCCCTCCTTCGCTTCGATCGTGATCGCGGCGATATTGATCCGCAGCTCGCCCGAGATCAGGTTCGTGATCTTGTTCACGATGCCCACATCGTCCATACCGATGATCTTCAGGCCCGTCAGGAACGAGATCTCCTTGTTCTTGGCCCACTTGGTCTTCACGATCCGGTGACCATAGTTCGCCATCAGCTTGGCCGCGTTGGGACAGTTCGTGCGGTGGATGGTCAGGCCCTTGCCCGTTGTGACAAAGCCAAAAACGTCGTCGCCCGGGATCGGCTTGCAGCAGTTGGCCAGGTTGTACACGATCTTGTCGCTGCTCTCTCCAAAGATGATCAGCTCCGCGTCTTTTTTCTGCAGGCCCGGGTGGTACTCCGGCTTCACTTCTATCACTCGTACCGGCTTCGGCGCATCGAGACGATCGCCCGTCACCTTGAACTCCTTCAGCTCCTTCAGGTCGATATTTTTGACCGACACCTGGTAATACAGTTCGAGCGGCGAGGCCAGCTTGTAAAAATTGGTGACCTCGTCGATATTGTGCTGGTTGACCGCCGCGCCCATCCCTTCGAGCTTGCGCTGCAGCGTGTATTTCCCTTCTTCGGCAACGGTTCGCTTTTCTTCTTTCAGAGCGTCCTTGATCTTCGTGCGGGCCTTGGCCGTGACCACGAAATTGAGCCAGTCTTCCGATGCCTTCTGCTTATTGGATGTGATGATCTCGACCTGGTCGCCGCTGCGCAGCTTGTGACTGATCGGCACGAGCTTGTGGTTCACCTTTGCGCCGATGCATTTCGAGCCGACCTCGCTGTGAACCGAGAAGGCGAAATCGAGGGCGGTGGCTCCCACCGGCAACATCTTCACGTCACCCTTCGGTGTATAGATGTAGATCTCCTCGGCAAGAAAGCTCATTTTGAAATCCTGCAGGAAGTCGACCGAGTCGGTGTCCTGGCTTGTCAGCACCTCGCGGATCTGGCCAAACCATTTATCGAAGCGGCTCTCGTCGCTGCCACCCTCTTTGTATTTCCAGTGGGCGGCGAGGCCCTTCTCGGCGATCTCGTTCATGCGCTTGGTGCGGATCTGCACTTCCACCCATTTGCCCATGGGCCCCATCACCGTGGTGTGCAGGGCTTCGTAGCCGTTGCTTTTCGGGTTGCTGAGCCAGTCCCGCAGCCGTTCGGGCGACGGTGAGTACTCGTCCGTGATCATCGAGTACACTTTCCAGCAATCTTCTTTTTCCTTTTCGGGTGCGGAGTCGAGGATGATGCGGATGGCGAACAGGTCATATACCTCCTCGAAGGCGACACCTTTTTTCTTCATCTTGTCCCAGATGGAATGGATGCTTTTCGGGCGGCCATAGATGTCGAAGTTGAATTCGCCCGTTTCGAGCTTTTCCTTCAGCGGCTTGATGAACTCGTTGATGAAGCGTGTCCGCTCCCGCTTCGTTTCAGCGAGCTTGCGCGCGATGTCCTTGTAGGTATCCGGCTCGAGGTATTTCATGGCCAGGTCCTCCATTTCGGTCTTGATGTTGTAGAGCCCCATGCGGTGTGCGAGGGGCGCGTAGACATAAACCGTTTCCGAGGAAATTTTGAGCTGCTTCTCCAGCTTCATGCTGTCCATCGTGCGCATGTTGTGAAGGCGGTCGGCCAGCTTGATGATGATGACGCGCGGGTCGTCGGTCAGGGTCAGGAGGATCTTGCGGAAGTTCTCGGCCTGCTGCGATGCGTTGACGTCGACCACCGTTGAGATCTTCGTCAGCCCGTCGACGATCTTGGCGATCTCGTTGCCGAACTCGCGCTGCACGTCCTCCAGGGTGATGTCGGTATCCTCAACTGTATCGTGAAGAAGCGCGCAGATGCTGGAGCGAACGCCGAGGCCGATCTCCTCGACACAAATGCGGGCAACGGCGAGGGGATGCAGGATATAGGGCTCGCCGCTTTTGCGACGCATGCTTTTGTGAGCTTCGGCGGCCATTTCGAAAGCCTGCCTGATGATCTTGCGGTCGCCCGGCTTGATGCGCGAGCGGAGGCCTTTGAGCAGCGCCCTGTACTCACGAAGGATCAGCTTCTTTTCCTGCTCGTCATTCAAATTATATTTCGGTGCCTGCGCTACGGTTTCCATAGGCTACGAATTTACAACGGGATAGCGAGAGGGAGGGAATCGGGGGAAAGCGGATTTAGGATTGACGATTGCAGATTTCAGATTTCAGATTTAAGATTGCAGATTGCAGATTTTTGGACAAGCTGCTTATTACGTCGTCATGGCGCGGAGCCAAGCAATCTGCCGCACGATCACGTCATGGCGAAAAACGAAGCAATCTCCTGCACGATCACGTCATGGCGAGGAACGAAGCAATCTCCTGCACCTTCAGCCTGTCATCCCGAGCCCCGCGAGGGAGCCCGTGCACCTTTATGTCATGCTGACGCATGTCAGCACCTTTCCCTCAAAAAGGAACCCGCGCGCCCCGCCAGTGAACCCATGCACTCTCGGGGTGTCATGCTTACGCATGTCAGCACCTTTCCCTCAAAAGGCAACCCGAGCACCCAGCGAGAGGGAACCCACCAGCACCTCCCCAGCTGTCACCCCGCAACTACCTGTAAACGCAAAGCGCGCAAAGAAGCAAAGGAAACCGCAAAGAGAGCTGATGATGGGACAAGAAGACCTGCATGGGACAAACACAAGCCGCACCCGCTTCAAAGCTTTTCCTCTTGCCGCTCAGCAAGCCCGCCTGGGAGCCGTCAACCCCTGCTTGCTGGTCAGCATGACATGTTTGCCGATCAGCGACTCCTGCGCAGCAGTCAGTGACTCCTGCGCGCTGGTCAGTGACCCGTGCGGACCGGTCAGCCTGTCCTGCGCAGCGGTCAGC
>JAQBNP010000099.1 GCA_028288515.1 Flaviaestuariibacter sp.
GTGCGATGCATGATATGGTCAGCTGCCGGCCTCGCCCGACAAGCCACTTTTCAGGTGGTGCTCGATGGCAAGTGTCAGCTCGGTGACAAGCGCCGGTTCCTCGCAGTCGGATTCCCAATGGCCGGTGGAGAGGCGGCGGAGCTCAACGAGGCAGGGCGCGCCGGAATCGCGCGATCCGCTCATGAGCTTGCGCATGGCCGTATACAGGTAGCCGTCGTAGGAGAATATCCGGAAGATCGCCAGGCGGCCGCCACGCGCAACCGTCGTATGGAATGTCATAGGGTGAGCATTTGTTGAACGCAATAAAGTTCCGACACGGATCCCGTTCCACAAATGCATGAGACGCTTTGTTTTTGTGAAAACTTGCCAAAACCTGTCGTTATTATTGGCCGGCAGCGATTTGTTGACGGCTTTCCAGGAAGACAGGCGTTTTGCAGATCGACTGGAAGAGAATGTCCTTGAACTCCGTGAGGGCGTGCCAGTCGACCCTCGACGGGATCAGGCGAGTTCCATCCGTGCAGAGCGTCAGCTCTTCCCCAAATTCGTTGGCGAGGGTCGGGTCGTCGATGATGCAGAAAATATAGAAGGGGGGCTCTTCAAAGCTGAGCACGAAGAACACGCGGTAATCGCGCTCCCGAAAGCGAAACGAGGCAAAAGGATCCGTCATAAAATAAAAGCCGTGGAATTGATCGACGCACGATGCAGGGCGGGCAAGGAAGGGAGGGCTGATCGGGACACTGCCGCCGTTCATGTAATCTACGTCTTTTTCAAGCCCGGCCGTAACATTATTTTCAGCGGAGACCTTTCAGCAACGGCAGATTTGCCCCCTCACGTCCGCAATGTCCCTTACCTTTAGTAGACTTTCGTTTTTGTTATCTACCCTTTACCTTATGCCTCCTTCTCCAAAAAAAACAGCGCCCTCCCTCCCCCGTCTTCGTAAAACGCCCACTGGCATCACCGGCCTCGACGAGATCACGGGTGGTGGACTTCCAACAGGCCGCCCCTCCCTCATTTGCGGCGCGGCGGGCTGCGGCAAGACCCTCCTCTCCCTCGAGTTCATTGTCCGTGGCGCCACCGCTTATGACGAGCCGGGCGTCTTCGTGGCTTTCGAGGAAAAGGCCGAGGAGCTCGCCCTCAACGTCGCTTCCCTCGGGTTCGACCTGCTCAAGCTCCAAAAAGAAAAAAAGATCCGCGTCGACTATGTCCATATCGACCGCAGCGAGATCGAGGAGACCGGCGAGTACGACCTCGACGGGCTGTTCATCCGCCTCGGCTATGCCATCGACAGCATCGGCGCAAAGCGCGTGGTGCTCGATACCATAGAGAACCTGTTCACCGGCCTGAGCAACCAGGCGATCCTGCGCGCCGAGCTTCGCCGCCTTTTCGGCTGGCTCAAAGAGAAGGGCGTCACTGCCATCATCACCGGCGAGCGCGGCGATGGCAGCCTCACAAGACAGGGTCTTGAAGAATACGTATCGGACTGTGTGATCCTGCTGGACAACCGGATCGCCAACCAGATCTCGACGCGTCTCCTGCGCATCGTCAAATACCGTGGCTCCCTGCACGGCACCAACGAATATCCCTTTCTCATCGATGCGGAAGGCATCTCGGTGCTGCCCGTAACCTCGCTTCTTCTTGACCACGACGTGTCGACGAAGCGAATCTCGTCGGGCGTTCCCGCACTCGACGATATGCTGGGCGGCAAAGGCTTCTACCGTGGTTCCTCGGTCCTCATCTCGGGCACTGCGGGCACGGGCAAGACAAGCCTGGCGGCCATCTTCGCCAATGAGACCTGCGTACGCGGCGAGCGCTGCATCTATTTTGCCTTTGAAGAATCGCCGATGCAGATCATCCGCAACATGAAGTCGATCGGCATTGATATGAAACGCCATCTCGATTCAGGGCTGCTTGAAATGCATGCGTCGCGGCCCACGCTCTTCGGGCTGGAGATGCACCTGGTTGACATTCACAAGAAGGTGACGCGCTTCAGGCCGAAGGCCGTCATTCTCGACCCGATCACCAACCTCGTGACCGTGGGGTCGGTGAGCGAGGTCAAGTCGATGCTGATCCGCCTTATTGATTTTTTACAGGCCGAGGGAATCACGGTTCTGTTCACGGCCCTTGCTTTGAATACCATCGTCAGCGAGCAAACAGATGAAGGTGTCTCCTCGCTGGTCGACGCCTGGCTGCTGGTGCGCGATATCGAGTCCAACGGGGAACGCAACCGCGGCCTCTACATCATGAAGTCACGCGGTATGAAGCATTCCAACCAGGTGCGCGAGTTTGTGATCACCGATGAAGGTCTCGACCTTGTCGACGTCTATCTCGGACCGGACGGCGTTCTCACCGGCTCTGCGCGCGATGCCCAGCAGATCAGCGAGGCAACGGGGCGCATCCTGCGCACCCACGCCCTCTCGCAGAAAGACGTCGAGATCGGCCGCAAGCGAAAAGTGCTGGAGTCGAAAGTAGCCTCGCTGCATGCGGAGTTCGAATCGCTGCAGGACGAGCTGAACAGGTCCTATATCGAAGAAGACCTGCGGAAAGAGGTCATGGAGCAAAACAGGCGCGAGCAGACGGCAGGAAGGCAACATAAAAACACGGGCAATGGCAAAAGCAAAAGCAAGTAAGAAAGAATACAAGTGGGAGCTGCGCCTGTATGTGGCCGGCAACACGCCGAAGTCGGTGGCCGCGCTGACAAACCTGAAGCGGTATTGCGAAGAGCATATGAAGGACCAGTATATCATCGAGGTGATCGACCTGCTGGTGCAGCCGCAGCTAGCCGAAGGCGACCAGATCCTGGCCGTGCCGACACTCGTGCGCAAGGTGCCGGTGCCGATCCGCAAGATCATCGGCGACCTTTCAAACGAGGAGAAAGTCCTGGTAGGTCTCAATATCCGGCCTGTAAAAATGTAACATGAAGGGATTCCCAACGGAACAGGACCACCCGCCGGATACGTACGTACTGCGCCTGTACATTACAGGTGCCACGCCCAATTCGATCCGTGCCGTTGCCAACCTGAAGCAGCTCTGCGAAGAGCACCTGAAGGATCGCTACACGCTCGAGATCGTGGATGTTTACCAGCAGGCCGATATCGCGGAGTCCGACAACCTCGTGGCGCTGCCCCTGCTGGTACGAAAATTTCCCCTCCCCGAACGACGCCTCATCGGCGATCTTTCGGACACCAAAAAAGTTTTGAACGGACTCGGACTGACACGATAATGGCCACCAATCAGACCATACAAAAAACACGCGAGGAGCTCGAAGAAGAGATCGCGGAGCTGCAGCACCAGCTGTCGGAAGCCCGCGATACCATCGAGGCGATCCGGACCGGCCAGGTCGACGCGCTGATCCTGCAGGGACAGGATGGGCACCAGCTGTATACACTCAAGAGCGCCGACCATACCTACCGCGCCTTCATCGAGAAGATGACCGAAGGCGCCCTCACGCTTTCGCCCCAGGGACATATCCTGTATTGCAACTCACAGTTCGCCTCGATGGTCAACCTGCCCCTGTCGGCTGTGATCGGCACGCCGTTCGAAGGGTTCGTGGCAAGCGAGAATATAGATGCCTACCGGCGCCTGTTCGACAGCTGCTGGACGAGCGACTGCAAAGGCGAGGTCTGGCTGCTCGCCGGCGAGCACCGCACACCGGTACAGCTTTCCCTCACCACTCTTGAAATGGAAGAAGGCCTGTCGCTCAGCATGATCCTCACCGACCTGACCTCCCAGAAAGCGGCGCAGCAGCAGCTCAGCACCAGCAACGAACAGCTTGCCGGCTTCAACAAAGCGCTGGAAGCCAGTAACCACGACCTGCAGCAATTTGCATCGGTGGCCTCGCACGACCTCCAGGAGCCGCTGCGCAAGATCCATATCTTTTCCAACCTGATCCGCGACCGCCAGGAGGGCCTTTCGGAAGACTCCCAGATCTATTTGCAAAAAGTGATCGACGCGTCACGACGCATGAAAAGCCTGATCGTCGACATCCTCAACTACAGCCGCCTCTCGGCCGGCGACCACAACCTCGAATGGGTGAACATGAACGAGATGGTGCAAGAGCTGATCGAGGACTTCGAGCTTGTCATCGAGGAGACGGGCGCTGAGATCCACTCCGCATCGCTGCCCGAGCTCGAGGTCAACCGCGGCCAGGTGCGCCAGGTCTTTCAGAACATCCTCTCCAACGCGCTCAAGTTCCGGAGACCGGGCGTCGCACCACGGATCGACATCACCTGCCGGCGGCTCCGCGAGAAGTCGTTTGACAGTCCCGAAGAAAACGACGGCCCCTATGTTCTCATCGCCATCGAGGACAACGGCATCGGCTTCGATGAAAAATATCT
>JAQBNP010000151.1 GCA_028288515.1 Flaviaestuariibacter sp.
GGATGAACTTTGCCTGGTCGGGGAACAGCGCCACCTCAAATTCGTTCAGTTGTTGAATGCCGTCATTATTGTAGTCGTTCCATGTAAATTCACCACGGCCCGTGGGAACCTCAACGTATGAGAAATCCCGCTTCTGCTCCTGCCCCGCCCCGACTTCGTAAAGCGTGTTTCCAGTAAGGAATCCATTCCATTCATTAACGAGGTACTCCACCCGTCCAAGGATCGTCCGGTCAGGCTTTTGCGCTGACACTTTCGTATCGGTCACCTGGAGCTGCCGGTAAGTGGCGTTGAAAAGAAACTGGTGGTGCTCATTCTTCAGCACTTCTGCCTGCAGGTTCAGGTTGTAGCTGCGATCTCCTTTCGCCAAGGTATTGGAAACCGGGTACTTGTCCGCCCTCGTGAAGAAGGTCAGTCCATAGCGGTTCTTACGTGCGTCAGAGGTCTTGAGATAAGCAGTGTACGTATCGAAAGAAAAGCTGTTCCGGCTCAACGTATCTGTCTGTTTGTCGTGCACCTCGTTTCGTTCGAGAGCGTAGCGCAGGCCAAGGCGGATCGACTGTAATTTTTTTAGCTCCTTGCTGACGTCGATCACCGGCCGGACAAAAGAGCCTTTTTCCTGCAGGCCGGAAAAATTGGTTAAGGCGAACTGGTTGGCGAAGGTCCACCCACCAAGGCTTACCGCGTGTTGAAGAATATTCTGAATACCCGTATAAGTACGGTCGCGCTGGTAGTTCATGAACTGGTAATGCAGTCCGTGTCCTTTACGGTCTTTCAGTTCAAGTCCCGCGCGCAGGATCGTTTCATCTGCGGGCTCGAGGGTCAGCGGCAGACCCCACTCCCTCGTGAACTCCACGTAGCTCAGTCGCTCCACGGGGCGAAATGCCTTTTGCTCGTGCTCTACGTCCAGCGTAGATGTGAGCTGGATACCCCGTGCTGCGCTCAGCATTGACGTGTTGGCGTATTGAACCCGCGCTGCTACACCCCTGTCGTCCCCGCCGTCCTTTGATGAAAATGTATTGACATCATATTGACTGATGGCCAATTCCGTTTTTATTGTGTTGCGTTTATCGATTGCATAGTCAGCTGCCATGCTGATGACCTGGTGTCGCTTCGGTGTCACGAGCTTGATCACGGGCTCATAGTTTCCCTGGCGCACGCCATTGACAGGTGGAACGAACCGGAAGACCTTGCCGTTTGCGCCGTTGAATTCGGCAACATAGTTGCCGCCACCCGTGCCCAGCTCAGAGAAGGAAAGGGAGTAATGGGCCGCGAGCGAGTCCGTCGAATAGCGGTAAAACGAATCGACCAGTGCGCCATTTTGAAAGTAGACCTTCTCATATAGAATTCGATCCCGGGAGAAGGAGTCCAGCGCAACCGTCGGGTAGAAAGCCTGGTTGATGCTGTCTCCGAGATTGTTCAGGAAGCGGCGCTGCCTGTCGTCGAGGCTTTGGTTGATCTGCGAATTTTTCGCATCATTGTTTTGGAAAGCACCAATGCGAACCTTCAGCTTTTCGCCAACATTGACTGTCTGAAACGCGTAGAGATTCGAGTTCAGGTAGTTTCGGTCGGCATATTCAAACTCCACCTGGATGCGTGAGTCCTTGGAAATGAGCCTCCTTGGCGTGAACGTGATTTCGGCGGTGTTGTAATTGATGACATAGTCCTGGTCCTCCCCCCGCTGCAGCATCTCACCGTCCAGGAACACCCGCTCTGTATTGGGAAGAACGATAAAAAAGAATTCATTATTGGCACCGCTTAGCCGGTATGGGCCCTGGTTCCCCTCGAGTCCCTGGATGATGTTCCGGGTAAACTTTCCCTTCGCTACCGAACCGCTCACAAGGGTCGATGCCTTGATCTTTCGTCCGAGTGAGTAGCCGTCCTGGAAAGAGATGCCCTGCAGCCTCTTATAAAAATTCAGGAAGTAAAGACCGTTCTGCCGGAGGTCGATGTCGCCGAGATTGAGCTGCCAGTTTTTTTTCTTGAACTGGAGAAAAACCTGGTCGAACTCGTTCAGCTGTTGCGTATTTCCTTCGGGCTGGAGCGGAATGGTGTTATCGGTGAGCGCGGCGGCGATTTCAATGCTGTCAGCCAGCATGCCGTTGAGCTGGAGGTTGAAATTCGAGTTGACCACCGCATCCTGGTTGTTGCCGAACGAGATGCCGCGACCAAAGCTTCCACTGTATTGAAGATTTCCAAAATTGAAGAGACGGTTCGACGATTCAGTGCCGCCTGCATTGAACTCGAATGGTGCCAGGAACGCATTGTAGCGGATACTGTCATAATTAAAGCCCAGGACCATCGACGTGAGCTTGTAGGGGAAGACGCGGAAGGATACGCGAACGGTGTCCACCGCGGGCCTGGATCTCCAATATAGAATTGCCTGCACGAAGTCGAGGCGATACGATGAGTCCGGGATGCCCACCATCAGGAAGGTAGACGGAACGATGCTCACAGTATCCAGGCGTACCGAATCAACCGTCGTGGGGATGGACCGGATGCGTAGGGTTGATCGGGGGCTGCCTGCGGCCGGCCCCTGCGCGATGGCAGGCACACACAGCCCGCGGAGCAGGCAACAGAACACTAGTATGCGGGCGGCGATCGTCAAGGGTTTTTTGCTACGTAAAAATGAGCCTTTTAAACGGGAAAGAGGCGGCCCGAATTGTTAAGACGCGGCCGTTCATCGGTTAGCTGCATGAAAAAAGCTCCGTGTGGAGCTTTCAATCGGTAAAAATTCGTGATCGGATCATTTGTCCGCCGACAGCCCGGCAACAAGGTAGTCCTTGTGCATGCGGGAGATATTCGTGATCGAGATCTCTTTCGGGCACACGGCCTCGCAGGCACCGGTAAACGTGCAGCTGCCGAACCCTTCCTTATCCATCTGCGCCACCATGCTCAGCACGCGGTTCTTCCGCTCCGGCTGCCCTTGCGGCAACAGCGCGAGCTGGGAGATCTTCGCGGCGGTGAACAGTGAGGCCGAGGCATTCTTGCAGGCTGCCACACAGGCTCCGCACGCAATGCAGCTTGCTGCACCAAAGGATGCATCCGCCAGGTCTTTTTCAATCGGGATCGTATTGCCGTCTACGGCATTGCCGGTATTGACTGAAATGAAGCCACCGGCCTGGATGATGCGGTCGAAGGCCGAGCGATCTGTGACGAGATCCTTAATGACCGGGAAGCCGTTGGCTCGCCAGGGCTCAACGACAATCGTATCGCCGTCCTTGAAGGCCCGCATATGAAGCTGACAGGTCGTTGTGGCATGCCAGGGCCCATGGGGACGTCCGTTGATATGCATCGAGCACATTCCACAGATCCCTTCGCGGCAGTCATGGTCGAATGCGATCGGGTCCTTTCCTTCCACCACAAGGCGGTCGTTCAGGACGTCGAACATTTCAAGGAACGACATTTCAGACGAGATGTCGTTGACCTCGAATGTCTCGAAATGTCCTTCGCTTTTGTTGTTTGCCTGACGCCACACTTTGAGCGTCAAATTCATCATGTAATGTTCCATAGTCGTCACATTCTATTTATAGTTCCGCTGTGATGGCTTGATCACGTCGTATTTCAATTCTTCTTTATGAAGCTGCCAGGCTCCTTCGGTTGTATGCTCCCACGCGCTGACGTACATGAACTGGTCGTCGTGGCGCAGGGCTTCTCCCTCCTCCGTCTGGTGTTCTTCACGGAAATGGCCGCCGCAACTCTCCGCACGATCAAGAGCATCCAGGCACATCAGCTCGCCCAGCTCGATGAAGTCGGCAACCCGGCCAGCCTTATCGAGCTCGGGGTTGAACTCGTTGATGCTGCCGGGGATGCGGATATCGCTCCAGAACTCTTTCTTCAGCGCGCGGATCTCGGTTACGGCTTGCTGCAGTCCCGCCGCGTTCCGCGCCATTCCGCACTTGTCCCACATGATCTTGCCGAGTCGCTTGTGCATGCTTTCAACGCTCTGCTTTCCTTTGATGTTCATCAGCGTCTCGATCCGCTCGCGCACGGCCTGCTCGGTTTCAGCGAATGCAGGGTGGTCGGTTGGCAGCGGCTTCGTGGCGATCTCGTCGGCGAGATAATTGCCGATCGTATAGGGAATCACGAAGTAGCCGTCGGCCAGTCCCTGCATCAGGGCCGACGCACCGAGGCGGTTAGCGCCGTGATCGGAGAAGTTTGCCTCGCCAAGAGCGTACAGGCCGGGTACGGTTGTCATTAATTCGTAGTCGACCCACAGGCCTCCCATCGTGTAGTGAACCGCCGGATAGATCCGCATCGGCACTTCATAAGGGTTCTCGCCTGTGATCTTCTCGTACATGTCGAAGAGGTTGCCGTATTTTTCTTTGACAACTTCTTTTCCGAGCGCTGTGATCGTTGCTGCGTCCGTATCGCCGAGGTTGCGCTTGCTCACTTCGATCTGGCCGTAGCGTTGGATGGCGGCCGCGTAGTCGAGGTAAACTGCCTGGCGTGAGGAGCCGACACCATAGCCTGCATCGCAGCGTTCTTTCGCGGCGCGGGACGCAACGTCACGCGGAACGAGGTTGCCGAACGCAGGATAGCGGCGCTCCAGGTAATAATCACGCTCTTCTTCCGGTATGTCGCCGGGCTTGCGCGTATCGTTCTGTTTTTTTGGTACCCAGATGCGGCCGTCATTGCGAAGGGACTCCGACATCAGTGTAAGCTTGGACTGGTGGTCGCCGGAAACGGGAATACAGGTCGGGTGGATCTGCGTCATGCAGGGGTTGCCAAAGTAAGCCCCTTTCTTATGCGCTTTCCAGGCGGCAGTGACGTTGCTACCCATGGCATTTGTGGACAGGTAGAAAACGTTGCCGTAACCGCCGCTGCAAAGAAGAACGGCATGCCCGAAGTGACGCTCGAGCGCACCGGATACAAGGTCGCGGGCAATGATGCCCCGTGCCTTTCCCTCCACCATAACGATGTCGAGCATCTCATGGCGTGTGTACATCTTGACGTTGCCCAGAGCTACCTGCCGCTCCAGTGCCTGGTAAGCGCCGATGAGAAGCTGTTGCCCCGTCTGTCCCGCTGCGTAGAAGGTCCGCTGCACCTGCGTTCCACCGAATGAGCGGTTGCTGAGGAGGCCTCCATATTCACGAGCGAAGGGAACGCCCTGCGCCACGCACTGGTCAATAATATTACGGCTCACGTCGGCCAGCCGGTAGACGTTTGCTTCGCGGGCGCGGTAGTCGCCACCCTTGATGGTATCGTAAAAAAGACGGAAGACAGAGTCGCCGTCATTCTGGTAATTCTTTGCTGCGTTGATGCCACCCTGCGCGGCGATGCTATGTGCGCGGCGCGGACTGTCCTGGAAACAGAATGCCTTGACCTTATAGCCAAGCTCGCCCAGGGAAGCAGCGGCCGATGCGCCGGCAAGGCCTGTGCCCACCACGATGATCTCGAGCTTGCGCTTATTGGCGGGGTTGACCA
>JAQBNP010000155.1 GCA_028288515.1 Flaviaestuariibacter sp.
CCGTACACAATGGCCAGTCGTTGAACCATGTTCCAGATCGTCGCCATCACCTGTTCAAAGAGAAAAGATCGTTCAATAAGGCCGTAGGAAAGAACTCCATAAAACGCCATCAGGGTGAGGCCGGCCAGGTTTAGAAAATACTTCGCTACTCTCGCCATACGAACTGTTTTTTGTTTTGCTGGTACCGGTACCTGTGGTTTCGGGTTGGTGAAGTGAAATTGAATTTCGTGAGAACGCGAAGCTTGTGCAAAGCCGACTGACCGGTCCTCCTATTGAAAGAACTCTCTTGTCAGCTCGTCTCTCGCTTTGAGCAATCCATTCGGCGTTCTTTCAAGTAGCTGGTATGTGTCCATACCTGCGCAGCGGGAGTTGGTCAGGCGGAAGCGCGACCTTTGTCGAAGCGAATCGATCTGTGTTCGGGGCGCATGAAAGCGGATTGTTTCTACATAGGTCCCGTGTGGCGAAAGATGCAATAGAAAGTGTGTTTCCACGTACACATCGACATGAGCCACTTTGAAGCGAACGACCTGGTCTGAAATAGGGACGGCGCTGAATAGCTCGATGAGTCGATTTAGGAGCTTCGCCTTCCGGCGCGGTAGGAACCGCACTTCCAGGAAATAAAACAATCCCGCCAGGAGGGCAGAACCGATCAAAAGCACAATCAGGCCGTCAACCAGGTGCGGGTTCTTCGTCTGCTCTTCAAAAAAACTTGGTATGAGAAGGATCGTGAGCAGGAGGAAACTTCCCAGAAACCACTTTAGAAAAATCTTCATAATCGGATCGCTGCCAAAGCCCACGGCTTTGCGCCAGGCGATGAATGTAGGAACGATTTAAAAATGGACCAGCTGCGATCTGAAGAACCCGGTGTCAGCCGATCATTTCGTAGAATCTGATTCGGTGGTTCGAATCATCACCTTCGTGTGCTCCATAGAGTCCATTCTTTCTTCCTGTCTGGTATGGTCCGTATCAGGAACGCGATTTTCAAACCGACCAACTGCAGGATCAGTACAGCAAGAAGCGCACAGGAAGATCACTATCGTCAGAAAGGTCTTCCTAATTTTTTTGTTCTGAGTGTCCAGGTATGATAAGCTGGATAACTTCTGTCCGAAGCGCCAGCGCACTTGCCCACCTCCGCTTCCGCTTTAAAACACCCATCGACAGGTTCCGCAACTATTTTGACACCGTCCGGACGCCATCAGGCACTCTCCGGGCGCCCACCAGCGGGCCCGGACACCGAGCTCACCCTCCCCGGACCCCTTGCCGACAGCCTCCGGTCGCCCATTAACAGCGTCCGGACAGCCGTCGATAGGCTCGGGACGCCGGCCGACAAGGTCCGGGCGCACATCAACAACGCCCGGACGCCCATCTTCCACCGTCCGGACAGTCTCAGAAAACTTCAGAACTCGCATCTACACAGCCCGGAAACGAATCGACAACATCCGGACGGCAATCGGCAGTGTCCGGATCACGGGAAACAACACGAGGCAATCAACACCGCTGCACCGAAACGGGGATACCCCCTTATCAGGCGACGATCGCCAGGATATCTTCACCGCCTAAACCACTCGGCACCCGCATGGTTCTCTACTCCACATTCCTCTCCACCGTGAGCGCCTTTGTCTCCAAATCCATCGCCACCAAAAACCCGTAGCCAGATCGTTCATACACACAGCCCGCATCAAGATTGTAAACCGGTCCCTCCTGCGCACGGATGGCCTCCAGGGGCGTCGGCGTATGGCCATGAACCAGCTTGCGCCCATTGAGCCATTGCGTGTCAACGAATGGGTTGCGTGTCCACAGCATCGCGTACAGGTCGCGCATGGGATCGTCGGCGCTGAAATTCAATCCCGCATGAGCCAGGATCACATCACCGCACACCGCATAGGGAAGCGTGTCCTCGAAAAAACGCAGGTAGGTCTCCGGCAGGTCATGCGCGCTCAGCACGCCAAAGCTGCGAAGCGTGGCATCGCCGCCATTTCCCAGCCATGTCTGCCGCGACACCGGGTCCTCAAGCGACTCGAGCAAAAGCTGCTCATGATTGCCGCGCAACGCATGCAGCACAATACCGCTGTTCTCCAGGTCCATGAGCACGTCGATCACGCCCCGGCTGTCGGGACCGCGGTCGACATAATCACCAAGCGTATACACGGCATCGCCGGGCTGAAGCGACAGCGCCGCCAGCAAAGCACGCAACGTCCGTGCACACCCATGAATATCGCCGATCGCAATGTTCCGCGCCATGACGTAAAGATCGGGGTGGAGGATTTACGATTTTAGATTTACGATTTTAGATGGAGCAGCCATTCACGCAAAGAGGCAAAGGGAGCAAAGGAAACAGCAAAGGGATATCCTTTGTGTTCCTTCGCGCTCTTCGTGTCTTTGTGGTTCAAATTCCCGCGTTTCGGGTCCGTGCGGGATGGCAGCCTCCAAAACGACCCCATTCACTATTCACTATTGACTATTCACTTTCTCCCTTATCTTCCAATCTCCTTTCAAAACCCCACCCCATGACCCCTGACCACATTGAAGAGAGTGGCTGCCAGCACGCCTCGCGCCGGCGCTTCCTGAAACAATCCGCCGCCGCGGCAGCCATCGCCCTCGCACCCGGTGCCGTCGTCAAAGCCGCCGAAAAAGGCCTCGACGAAACCGCCGCCGGCTACTTCGAAAAAGCAAAGCTCCAGATCACCGTCAACGGCACCTCCCACGAGCTCTCCGTAGAACCACGGGTCACCCTGCTCGACCTCCTCCGCGAGACCCTCCACCTCACCGGCACCAAGAAAGGGTGCGACTGGGGCCAGTGCGGCGCCTGCACCGTCCACATCGACGGCCAACGCGCCCTCTCCTGTCTCTCCCTCGCCGTCATGCAGCAGGGAAAACAGATCACCACCATCGAAGGTCTCTCCACCGGCGAAACGCTCCACCCCATGCAGGAGGCCTTCATCCGCCACGACGGCTTCCAGTGCGGCTACTGCACACCGGGACAGATCATGTCGGCCGTCGCCTGCGTCCGCGAAGGACACGCCGGAAGCGCAACCGAGATCCGCGAGTATATGAGCGGCAATATCTGCCGCTGCGGCGCCTACCCCAATATCGTCGACGCCATCATGGACGTTAAAAAAACAGGAGGTACACTATGATCCCCTTCGACTATGCCCGCCCCTCCACCGCCAAAGCCGCCATCGATGCGGTCGTACGCGACAAGTCGGCCCGCTTCATCGCGGGTGGCTCCAACCTCGTCGACCTTATGAAGCGCGGCGTCATGACACCCGAAAAGATCATCGACATCAACGCCCTTCCCCTTCGCGGCATCGCCCGCACGGGCAAAACCATCCGCATCCGCGCCCTCACCCTCAACAGCGCCGTCGCCGCCGACCCGGTCATCACCGAGCGGCTGCCCCTGCTCGCCCAGGCGCTGAAGGCCGGCGCCTCCCCACAGATCCGCAACATGGCCACTGTCGGCGGCAACCTCATGCAACGCACGCGCTGCCCGTACTTCTACGACACAGCCCTGCCCTGCAACAAGCGCGCGCCCGGCTCCGGCTGCAGCGCCCTCAACGGCTATAACCGCATGCACGCCATCATCGGCTTCTCCGAGTCCTGCATCGCCGTCAACCCAAGCGATATGAATGTCGCGCTGGCCGCGCTCGATGCAACGGTGATCGTGCAGGGGCCCAAAGGAGAGCGCCACATTCCCATCGCCGACTTCCACCGCCTGCCCGGCAACACGCCCCAGCTTGATACCAACCTGCAGCGAGACGAGCTTATCACCGCCGTAGAAATACCGGATGCTCCCGGCTTCGCCACAACATCGCTTTACACCAAGGTGCGCGACCGCGCCTCCTATGCCTTCGCGCTCGTGTCCGTGGCCGCCGCCCTCCACATCGAGAACGGTTCGATCCGCGACGCACGTCTCGCCATGGGCGGCATCGCCCACAAGCCCTGGCGCCTCAGGCGCACCGAGGACTATATCCGCAGGCAACAGCCCTCGATCCGCCTGTTCAACAACGCGGCCCTCGCCGACCTCAAGGAAGCCCGCGGACACGGACATAATAACTTCAAGCTGGTACTCGCGCCCAACACCATCGCACAAACCCTGCGGACCCTTGCCGGTCTCGCCTAAACCCACGACCATGGATCATTTCTTCGACACTCCCTTCGATACAGACCTCGACCGCGTCGACGGACGCGCCAAGGTGACCGGCGCCGCCAAATACGCAGCCGAGCACGAGCTGCCCGGGCTCTGCTACGGCGTGCTCGTTTCCAGCACCGCTACAAAAGGAACCATCACAGCCCTCGATACAAAGTCCGCGGAACGCGCCCCGGGCGTTCTCGCCGTCATCACGCACCTCAATTCACCCAAGGTGCCGGGCTATGATGCAGGGGGCAATCCCGTCAAGGGACCAACCGGGGGCAAAGGCCTCCAGGTCTTCTCCGACAACCGCATCTATTTCAACGGCCACCCGATCGCACTGGTGGTTGCCGACACCTTCGAGCGCGCCACGCACGCCGCCTCTCTCGTGAAAGCGCAGTACGCGAAAGAGCCCCACCAGACCGACCTCGACGCCGCCGTCAAATCAGGCACACCCATCGAAGGGCCACGCTACAAGGACAGTATCCGCGGCACGGCAGACGCTTACAGGTCCGCCCCCGTCACCATCGAGGCCGAATACCGCCAGCCCATCGAAGTGCACAACCCGATGGAGCTTCATTCGATCACGGTCCGCTGGGATGCCGACGACAAAGTGACCGTGTGGGATAAGACACAGGGGGTGAAGTCGACCCAGCGCAGCATCATGCAGGCCTTCAGGCTTCCCGAAAGCAACGTCCAGGTAAATGCCCCCTTCGTCGGTGGCGGCTTTGGATCAGCGCTGCGCACCTGGCCGCACGAGATCGCCGCCCTGATCGGCTCGAAGGTCACGGGCAAGCCCCTGAAGCTGGTCCTCCGCCGCGACCAGATGTTCAACATGGTCGGCTACCGCCCCTACACGATCCAGAAGATCGGGCTCGGCGCCACACCAGACGGAAAGCTGACGGCCATCTCCCACGAGGCCGACAGCATGACATCGAACTATGAAGAGTTTACCGAAGGCTCGGTCAATATCTCCCGGGGGCTCTATGCCTGCCCCAACGTCACCACGCGCTACAAGGTCTATCCCCTCGACGTGAGCACACCCACGTGGATGCGCGGCCCGGGCGAAGCCACCGGTGCCTTTGCCCTCGAATCCGCCATGGACGAGCTCGCCGCCGCACTCAAGCTCGACCCGATCGAGCTTCGCCTGCGCAACTATGCCGAGACCGACCCGGAGCGCAACCGCCCCTACTCCAGCAAGTTTCTCAAAGAGGCCTACCAGCTGGGCGCCGACCGCATCGGGTGGAAGGACCGAAACCCGGCGCCACGCTCCATGAAAGAAGGCGACTGGCTCGTGGGCTATGGCATGGGAACGGGGATGTTCAACGCCGGCCGCGGCACCGCCAAAGCAGCGGCCCGCCTCTTCGCTGACGGCACGCTTCTGCTGCAAAGCGCGGTCGCCGACAGTGGTCCCGGAACGGCGACGGCCATGACGGCCATCGCCTCGGAGCGGCTTGGCAT
>JAQBNP010000165.1 GCA_028288515.1 Flaviaestuariibacter sp.
TGGCGCGTTCGTCCTTGAGAATTGAAAATCGAACATTGGTTATCGAGCTGACCTTCCAAGTTAGTCGCCGGGAAAAGATAGATCTCCTTCGCGCTTCCGGGCGGTTGCCGTCTTCCTGGCTCAAACCCACTGAAAGCGCACGTTTCGGGTCCCTGCGGGATGACAGGCTGGAGGTGCAGGAGATGGCTTCGTTTCTCGCCATGACGGAGAGTACCAAGGTGCACGGGCTCCCTCGCGGGGCGCTCGGGATGACGGTCTGCGTAGCGCATGGGCTCCCTCGCTGCGCTCGGGATGACATACTGGAAGTTGCAGAGTGTCTACAAATCTAAAATCGTCAATCTCCATGTTCTGTGGCACGACGGCATGAGCGACAACAGCACCGGAGAGCGCACAGATCGTTAAGGCGCAACCGTAAAAAAAGAAAGGGCCCACGCATGTGCGCCCTTTCTTTTTTCATCGCTTGTTTAGCTGCCAGGCGATTTGAGGAGGTCGTCGTTGCTGACGCCTTTCTTCTTCGACACGTTCTCAGTGAGCTTGCCAAAGGTCCAGCTGACACTGAGGGAGATGCCACGGTTCGGCAATGTGGACCTGCTTATGTACTGGAAGGCAGGCGTGGTTGTGACGGTTTTGTAGACCCGGTTCTTCTGCAGGAAGTTTGCCAGTCCCGCCGATATGGTCAGCTTGTCGCCGAACATCTTATAGCCCGCCCCGATGCCGTACCAAACGTTCAGAGGGTATTTCGACTGGAAGGTGACAGGCGACTGGTAGAAGCCGGCATAGCCGTCGATCGTAAAGCGCTTGTTCATCGAATAGGTGGTGTTCAGGTTGGCGTTGCCTCCGAGGCCGCTGGCCGATTCGGATGCTGCCATTCGGTTGCTCACCTGGCTCCAGCGAACGTTGCCGTTGACAGACAGGCTCCAGTCCGCGTTGATCCTTGCATTGACGTTGCCACTCAGGTTCACAGCCTTCTCCTTGCCGATGTTTCCGCTCGTTGTGACAACCGTGCTGCCTTCCATGCGGGCATACTGAACGATCATGTTATCGCTGTAGCTTGTGCTGAGCGTGAGCCCGATGAATGTTTTTCCTTTTGTCACACGGGCCTGTGCCGACAGGTTGTGGATCAACTGCGGTTGCAGATCGGGGTTACCGTAGGAGATATTCTTCAGGTCGTTATTATTGACGAACGGGTTGAGGTTATAGATCGACGGGCGCTGGAGGCGTTGGCCGTACGAGAACACAAGCGTCGTTTTTCCAAGCTTTGTATTCACCTGCACGTTGGGAAGCAGGTTGCTGTAGGTCTGCGACAGCGTTGTCTTGCCGGACGTGAAGCTGCCGTCGAGGGTTGTGTACTCGTAGCGGCCGCCGAGCCGGAATGTCGTCTTGTTCACCTTGATCGCATAGGTGCTGTAGGCGCTGTATACATTCTGGTCATAGCTGAAGTAGTCCGTATTCGTTGCGTTCGTCTTGAAATCTTCCGAAGCACTGGCGCGCTCTCGGCTTGTGAAGTCGGACGATGCGCGGCGAAGGATGGCTTTGACGCCCGATTCCAGCTTCCGTCCCTTTGGAAGAGGAAGCACGTAATCGGACTGCACTGTGTACTGCTTGTTGATCGATTCACTGCTGTTCTGCACGTAGCGATCATTGGAGACAGCGTTGTCCTGGAGGCTGTTGAGGAAGGAGTTGGTTTCACCGAATTCGCCGTTCAAGCGAATGCTGAATTCCTTCTCCTTGTTCCCGCTGAACTTCCGGATATAGTCGGCGCCGATGCTTGTTGTCGGGTACTCGTTCCGATTGTCCTGCGTGTAGCGGCCAACGGTGTCGGGCGCCGAAGGATATTCCATGCGAATGTCCTGCGCATACTTGTTCCGGTTGTGTCCACCGCTGATGTTGCCATAGAGACTCAGGGTGTTGAGCGAATCCATCTCATAGCTCACCTCACCGTTGCCATAGTTCCAGAAATTGGTCATGTTGCGGCTGCCTGTGAGCGTTCGGCGGGAATAGCCGGCAGCGTTCGCATCGGTCGGAACATAGGTCATGAGTGATGTACCGGGGATCTTATGGCCGCCGCCTGCTCCGTAGTAGATCGACACGCCGACCTTGCCCAGCTTGGCGCTAACGTTGGCATTCAGGTTGTGCGAGCCGATGTTCGTGGAATAGGTGTTGATGGATCCGTTATAGCCGACGACTTTCTTCTTTGTAACGATGTTGATGATGCCGCCGATCCCTTCGGCGTCGTATTTCGCTGATGGCGTTGTGATGACCTCGATCTTCACGATGACGGCGCCGGGAAATCCTTTGAGCGCTTCCTTCACGTTCTGCGCAAACATGGCGGTCTCGCGGCCGTTAAGAAGCACCTTGAAATTGCTTTGCCCGTTGACCTGGATATTGCCATCGCCGTCGACGCTGACGTATGGTGTTTTGCGCAGGATATCGATCGCGGATTCGGTCTTGGCTGTGGGGTCGTTCTCGACATTGAAGACGATCTTGTCATCGGCCTGCTCAACGAGGGGCTTGCGCGAGCGGACAACCACGCCTTGCAAGGTGGCCGCTGAAGGCGCCAGGAGAGCGGTGCCTGCGTCTGCCGCGCCACCGCTCACGGCTATGGTCACCTGCTTTTCACCGAAGCTTGTGTGCGAAAGGATCACCGTATATCTACCGGTGTCGAGGTTGGTAAAAACATAACGGCCCTGGTCCGATGTAAAAGCGCTCCTCACGGCATGCGCGAGGTCATTGTGTTGAAAGAGTTCGGCCGTTGCATAGGCAAGAGGCTTTTGCGTCATGCTGTCGCGGACAAAGCCTGAGATGGTGTTCTTCTGTGCGTCGGCCGCGGGGCTTGCTGCGACACAACAAAGAAGAAAAAGGGCTACGAAAAATCTGTTAATAACGATCTGTTTCATACAATTGGTTGATGGTCTGTGTTACGGGAGCGCATGCAAATTGTTACGTGCTTTTCAGCATGTTTTCAGAAATCCGGTTCGGTGGTTGGAATGCAGGTTTCGATTGGTGCCATGGGCGAATGAATTGTGGGCGGGACGACGAGGGATCGTAACGTCCGGGGTTGCGTTCATGCCGCCATGGTGACGGGAGCGGGGTGCTCCTGTCCCGATCCGCAACCGTAAATGCGGCGTTGAATCATATGCCAGGGACGGGATTGTTGCTGACACATCAGGTTGCGCCCGTGTCTATTTGACATACATGGAGAAAATGAAGCAACTATTACATCGTGGCTTCCAGCTCTCTAGAATGATGGCGTTTCAAAAAGGGTAGTTTTACGCTAGGCGCTCCCTGCGGTTGGAATTATTTTTGCCTTCAGCTAACCGATCGAATCCGTACATCACACCGGCAATTTTTGAAAAGCCTGAACAACCGTCCCACCGGTCTCTGTTGTACCTCTTTGCTTGCTTCCGTTTTCTATGCGAAACCATCGTTAATCCAATTCTCAGGGTCGGCATTGTTTATCTAAACCCGAAAACGATGTTGAAAACGAATGCCTCGCTTAACCGTTCCTTCCCTGCTTTGTTCGCACTGGTCGCGTTCTTCCTGATCGGCTACCTGTGGAATGAAAGCGTCCAGGCACAGACCGTGTCCCGCAGTATCCTGATCCAATCCGCCTTCTCTGATTCAACGAAGCCGCTGGTCCTTGACCAGGCCGCGCTCCTGGCAGAGCCCGAAGCACCCAAGATCACCCTGTCCGGAAAATACCGCCGCCTGGCCGACAAATTTGTGGAACGAAACAGCGAGTCATTGGCGTTGACGGCAAAGCGCTGCACATCCTCCTTCAAGACCATCGATGCCATCTTCCGACAGCATGGACTGCCGGTTGAACTGAAATATCTAGCCGTTGTTGAATCGAACCTGAAGACTACTGCCGTATCGCATTGCGGTGCGACAGGTGTCTGGCAGCTGATGCCGGAAACCGCGCGGCTCTACGGCCTGAAGATCGGGCGCCGTACCGACGAGCGCAGGCACCTGTCCAGAAGTACGGTTGCCGCCGCCCGTTATATCTCCGACCTGTATGCCGAGTTCGGTGACTGGCTGCTTGTCGTCGCTGCCTATAACGGCGGATCCGGATCCGTCATGAATGCCATCAAGAGATCCGGCAGCCGCAACTACTACGTGCTGCACCGCTACCTGCCTGCGGAAACAAAAGCCCACGTGGAGCACTTTATTGCCACTCATTATTATTTCGAAGGGAAAGGAAGCCTTGTGACGCTGACCAAAGCGGAGACCGGCAAGTATGTTCAGTCGATTTCCGATTACCTGTCCCGCCGCTCCTGCGAGCTGGAAGAGGAAAGGGCCACGGCGATCCTGGCAACAGCGGCAGCCGTCAACACCACGTCAACAGGCCGCGAGTAATGCTAAGCGCGGGGGCGTGACCGGCGGTACGTAGATGCGTATACCGTGAACGCAAGGCCGACGGCGGTCAACCCCATGATGCAGATGCCCGGCCACCCGAATCGATCCCATACGAACAGTCCCAGCGCCGACCCCGATGCGGTACCCAGGAAGCTGATCGTCATGTAGACCGTGTTAATACGGTTGCGTGCCTCGGGCATCAGCGTGTAGATACGTGCCTGGTTGGATACGTGGACCGATTGCTGGCCCAGGTCAAGAAGGACGATGCCGGTGAGCATGCCGGCGACGGACCCGCCCCAGAGAAAGAAAACGACCATGCTCACGGCGACGGCGGCAAGGCCATAGCCGATGGCAACACGGGGATTGCCACGGTCTGCGATACCGCCGATGAGTGGCGCGAGCAGGGCCCCTGCAGCCGCCGCCAGGCCAAAGAGTCCGATCGTATCGGAGTGGTAATGAAACGGGGCGCCCGACAAGTGAAGAACCATCGTCGTCCAGAACATGCCAAATGACACGAATGTCAATGCATTGATGGCCGATGCTTCGCGCAGCAAGGGCTGCTCCTTCACCAGCGTGAGAAGGCTGCGCATGAGCGTGGCATAGTTGCCCGTATAGGAGGGACGGCTTTGGGGGAAGGCGAGGCGCATGAAGAAAAGAAGGTTGCCCGTAAGCCCCGCGGCAATCCAGAACATGGCACGCCACCCGAGCCAGGCCCCGACGAAGCCGCTGACCGTGCGTGACAGGAGGATGCCGACCAGGAGGCCGCTCATCACGATGCCCACGACGCTCCCCCTTTTTTCGGGTCGCGCCAGGTGGGCTGCCAGCGGGAGGATCAATTGCGGAACGATGGATGTGCAGCCGATCAGCACACAGGCAACCTGCAGTACCAGGAGGTTTGGAGACAGCGCCGCAGCGGCGAGCGCAGCGATGGAGACGGCTGCGGTCACCAGGATCTGCCGGCGCCGCTCGAGCTTATCGCCAAGCGGAACGAGGAACAGCAGGCCCAGCGCATAGCCAAGCTGCGTACAAAACGAAATGGTTCCCGCGGCGCTCTCGGCGACGCCGAACTCGCGGCTGATGAGGATCACCAGCGGTTGCGCATAATAGATATTCGCGACGATCAGGCCGGTGCAAACCGACATGAAGACAACCTGCCAGCTTCGTAAATAAGATTCTTTTTCCATCTGCGTAGCCGCAAAAATAGTCCCGGGTGGGCGTTGGTCATCCTAGTCGTCGAGGCGGTCCGCCTGCCGCTGGTATTCGTATTGGAGATCCTCGTGCAGCGTAGCGATCGAGGCACGTATCTTTTTGAGTTGCCCCTGGTAGAGGTTGGCAAGCGCCGTGCTCTTGTGGACCGGGATCTTCAGGCCCTTATAGCTTGTGCAAAAATGAAGCAGCAGCTCGATCTCGATCTCTTTCGATGCGGCGTACTTGATGTATTTATTGACGGTGCGGAGGATCTTCCGCAGGCTTTTCTTTGCGATGTACAGGTTGCTTCTGTTCATGGACGCAAAGTCGTCATCCATCTCCTCGCGGATGGCGCGCATGTAGGCCTCTGTGTCGTCTGATTCAAAAAGAAGGTAGGTGAGCAGCTCCTTGTTTTCTTTCTTGTAGCGCGCCAGTCGGAGGCAGAGCTCCACTACGTCCGCCTGGGGCAATTTCTTCAGTTCCTGCTTGATCTCGCTGATGCTGGCTGCTTTCATGGTGTGGTGCGGACTGCATGTTGTTGATTACCGGATCAGGACCATCGTGCCTTTTTGCTCCATCTTTCGTTTCGTGTCGCGGTCGCTATAGCGCAGTGACCAGACATAAACACCGGTGCCCTGGTCCTTGTTGCCGATGCGGCCGTCCCATCCTTCTTTCCAGTTGCGCGTGCGGAACACGAGCTGTCCCCAGCGGTTGAAGATCATCAGCTCGAAGTCTTCCGCTTTCACGGCATTGAGCACATGAAAGCGATCGTTCTTGCCGTCGTTGTTGGGCGTGAAGGCATTCGGTACGGCGATGAGGCAACTGCTGTAGATGATGACGGGCTGGTCCACCGACTTCTGGCACTGGAAGCTATCCGTGATGGTCAACCGTACGGTGTAGAAACGCTCGCGTGGTGATGAGAGGTAGGCGTGGTGCGGGTTGGCGCTGTCGGACCTGGCGCCGTCGCCGAAGTTCCAGTCGTAAGTGAGGCCAACGCCGATGGATGCGTCGTGGAAGGGGACCTGCTCCGCGGGGCAGTTGTCCTTCAGTACAGAGAAGCCTGCTTTGAGGAAGTTGATCAGCTGGATGTCGCGCGCGGCGCTATCGGTGCAGAAGCCGTTGGTGACGACGAGCGTCGCTTTCTTCTGGTTGAAAATGGTATAGAGGCCGGTCGGATTTTGCTGGGTGCTTTGCTGGTTTTCGTCAAGGGTCCAGCGCCAGCTGTTGACGGCATTTGCGCCGGAATGGAAATAGCGGACGGTGTCCGTGGCGCATCCATAGCCGATGGCGTAGGTAAAGTCTGCATTGACGGTATCCTTGACGGAGAAGGTCAGGGTGGCGCCTGCGGGAGTCGGCTCACCGCATTCATTCAGGATGGTGTTGCCATCGGTGCCGGTGCGCAGGACCAGCGAGAAGGTACCGGCGCGCTCGAGAGGAGCTGCGAGGGTCACGACGATCTCTTTGGAAAGCCCGTCTGCCGTGCAGTTGACGCCGGATGCGCCGGCGACCGTGACGGGGTAGGTGCCGTTGACAACGAAGTCGGATCCATCCGCTGCGACCGTCGTGCACATCATCAGTTTTTTAAACACGAGCCGAAGCTGGTTGGGCGCGCAGGCAACGGGCACGAGGCTGTCCATCGGCGTGGGAAATTTCGGCAGCAGGACGAAGGGGATGGCGTCTGTTTCCGGCACGGCGTTGTTGCAGTAGTCGAGCAGGGTATTGCCGTCGGTGCCTTTGCGGATATGGAGCGTATAGTTGCCGGGGTTTAGAAAGGCCGACAGCTGGATCAGCAGGGAGTCAGTATCGAAGTTGGTCGTGCAGCGGACACCGGTGGCCGATACGGCCGTGGCCGCCGCCGGTGTGATGTAAAACTCGGAGCCGTCGGCCGAGATGGTATTGCAGAAGACGTTCTTGCTCAATTTCAGCCGGATCATGTCGCCGCCGCAGTTCGCTTCGGCTGACCGGAGACGGGGAACGTTCGGGTCGGTGATGACGCCCGTGCCGCCGCCGAAGGAAAGGTTATAGCCGCTTTGCGAATCGCTGAAGTGGCTGATCAGAAGGAGGTAGGTGTGACCGACGATGATGGTGGGCATGGCGGCGAAAGTCGGGAAGCCGTCGGCCGGGTCGGAGCCGCACTGGATCCCTGGCACGCCCGAGGACGAGGCCCCGGTATTTCCATAGGTGCCCGACCAGTTGGCCGTCACCACGAGGGTATTGTCGGTGAAGACATCGTCGGGGTTGTGGCCGGTGATGTCATAGAGTTGCCAGTCGTAATCTTCGTTCCCCGCGAGCGGCCTGATGAGAAAGCCGAGCGTTCCGGTCTGGTAGCAGGTGAAGCGGTACCAGAACGGGTTCTTGTCCTCGTAGGATGAATTGGAGCTGTTGCTGCAGCCCGGGACAAACAGCTGGTGCGAGCTGCAGACGGGAACACTTGTCTGCTGGAAGACGCTTGTGCCGCAAACCGGGAAGGCGGTTGAGGGCGTCTGGCCGGGCGTGTTGCATTGCGCGCGGGACAACAGGGTCGCGGCAAGGAACAGGAGAACGGAGAGGAGCGCGGCTTTCATGCAGTGAAGACGGTTTCTTTCGATGTCTACAAATATCCTATTTGCCCGGCGCTTCCGTCCCAATGATTTGCTAAACTGCGGTTTGCGCCGGCTGAACCGACTGAAACGGTGAGCCGGGCTGGCTAAAAAAATTAGCAAATTGGCAGGCCGTTTCTTATCTTTGGGCTGTTGCTGCTTGGCCAAAGCCGGAACACTGTTCGATGTGATTGCGTTAGTTGTCGAAGCCTCCCTGCCCGGGAGGCTTTTGCATTGCATGAAGGACTGGCAGCGCTAAAGCTCTTCTGTAGTGGGTTTGCGCGCCAAATCATTGCCAAAATCGACAGATGCGTCTCGCTGCTTTGCCCGATTTTTCTATCTTTAGCCACTATTTGGGACGGCTTTGTCCCGTTGCATATCGCTTCATTTCGGTTATGGCAAAAGTTTCCTTCAATAACAGTCAGCGTGTTTTTTATCCGTCCCTCAAGAGGGAAGTGGATGCGTATTTTGCGGGCAATGGTCTGAAGAAGACCGGCAACTGGGCGCTCTATTCAAAGGCGCTTGTGCTGTTTCCGCTGGCCCTGGGCATTTATTTCTTTTTCCTGTTCGGTGCATACTCGGCGCTTGCCGGTGTGGGGCTGAGTGTGCTGCTGGGACTTACCCTGGTGTCGATCGCATTCAATGTCATGCACGATGCCTGCCATGGAAGCTACTCGAGCCGCAAGTGGGTGAATGACCTCATGAGCCATACGATGAATGCGTTGGGAAGCAATTCTTTTATCTGGAAAGTGAAGCACAATGTCGTTCACCACACGTATACGAATGTGGACGGCATCGATGATGATATTGCAAAGAGTCCCGTTCTGCGTCTTTGCCCGACACAGGAGTGGAAGCCGGCTCACCGGTTCCAGCATGTGTATATGTTCGGCGTTTACGCCCTCAGCACCATTCTCTGGCTGTTCCTGACGGACTGGATCAAGTATTTCAAGCGGAAGGTAGTGGTGACGGAAATGAAGATGTCTCCATGGGATCACACGGTATTCTGGGCAGGTAAGCTTTTGTACGTGTTGTTCTATGCCGTTATCCCGATCCTGTTTGTTGGCTGGCTGCCGTGGCTGGTGGGTTTCCTCATCATTCATATCGTGATGGGAACGACGCTCGCCGTGGTCTTTCAGCTGGCGCATGTTGTGGAAAAAACGGAGTTCGAAGCGGCCGGTGAGGAGGCCAAGGTTCTTGACCGCGAGTGGGCGGTGCATGAGCTGCGGACGACCGCTAATTTTGCGACCGGCAGCAAATGGATCTCCTGGTTTGTTGGTGGCCTGAATTACCAGGTCGAGCACCATCTTTTTCCCCGCATCTCCCATGTCCATTACCCGGCCCTGAGCCGCATCGTGCGGGCGCATTGTGCCAGGTACGATATTCCCTATCACACCTACCCGACGATGCTGGAAGCGATCGCGTCACATATCCGTGTGATGAAGGCGCTTGGAAAAAAGGAAGCGCGCCTGGAAGAAGGCCGCATTGCCGCCTGAGCAGGCAGGACTTTTTCATTCCCTTTTCTACATTGACCCGAGTGGTTATTGATCCACGACCTGGACGTTCCAGCGGTTGCGGATGAGGTAGGTTGTGAGCATGCTCCGCATCAGGTCTACGGACATGCCGAGGTAGAGGGCAACCATGCCGAGCAGCTCGCTTTCGCTTTCGTTGATGGCGCCGTTGTCGGTCATGATCTCGCAGACCATAGCGAAGAGCGTTTCCCGGAAGTTCTCGTCGATGAGCGGTGCGCCCTGTTCGATCACCGCTTTGCTGCCGTCTGACGTAAACAGTTTCAAGGCTTTTGCGGAGAGCGCGTTAAGGTCGTGCCCCCGGAATTTGGAGCAGAGGACGAGCATGCGTGACAGCTGCTCGATGCGGGCTTCCGAGATGCTTTTGGTTTCGTTCATGACGCAGGAAAAAAGGATCGCAACGGCGGCTTCCTGCTCGGTTTGAAAGGTTTCGTTTGGCATGGGGAGCAAAAATAAGAATTGCGGATAGGGAATTTTAGGTTTTTAAGGTGCGGTTTCACGCAAAGAAGCAAAGAGGCACAAAGTGAATCGTGAATGGTGAGTGGTGAATGGTGAGTGGGGTCGTTTATGAGGCTGTCATGCTGACGCATGTCAGCACCTTTCGCTCACAAGGGCAACCTACATCCGAGGCCCGGGTCGTTTCTACAGCTCACTTTTTATTCTAATGCCTGGTTTGCATTCTGCTAGCCGCACCCCTCGCCGATTGGGAAAGGTGCTGACATGCGTCAGCATGACAACGCTTTGGTAGGCCGTGTCATCAATTGTGAGCCTCTCATTTGCTTTTTAGCCTCACCGGCGTCCCCTGCAGGCTCTCTACTTAACATAATGTAGGTTTTCATGACTTCTGATGAACTATCCATGAACCAACCATGAAGTATCCATGAACCCACCATGAAGTATCCATGAACCAGGCATGGACGAACAGCGGTTTCACGCAAAGGGCGCAAAGAAGCAAAGGAGGCGCAAAGGGGGCTGTTCCTTTGTGCTCCTTTGCGCACTTCCCGCCTTCGCGGCCAGCCCTTGGAGGTGCTGGAGATGGCTTCGTTCCTCGTCATGACGGAGAGTCTGGAAGTGCGCGGGCTCCCTCGCTTCGCGCTCGGGATGACGCGTTCTAAACGACCCATTCACGATTCACGATTCACGATTCACTCTTCACACCTTGATATAGATCTTTTTGCGGTCCAGCCAGTAGCAGATGGCCCACATGAACAGGATGACAGTGAGGGCAAACAGGAGGGAGCCCAGGCGTGGGTCGCCTGGAATATTCTTAAAGCCCCATTCGTAGGGGATGTTCCAGGGGCTGACGTAGGCCGGGTGGCCGGCAGCGTCCGTGCCATTGGGAATGCGGATCAACCGCAGGCCGCGGGGCAGGAAGGCGCTCAGGGCAAATACAAAGAGGGCATTCTTTCCGAAGACGTCGAAGAAGCGGGTAACGCCGTTGCGGATCCGGCGCACCTCGATGGCATAGACGAGTACGGCCAGGATCGCAATGGCCATCCCCGTTGTCAGCACCACGTACGAGCTTGTCCAGATGCGCTTGTTGACAGGGAAGGAGAGGTCCCACACATAGCCTGTGACCAGGAAACCGACCGCCGCCACGAAAAGGATGGTGAGGGTGTGGTAGATCTCGTAGCCCTTGACGGCGCTGTCGGCGAGGGCTTGGATATGCTGGCCGCGCTTCCGCAGGTAATCTCCCACTAGAAAGCCGAAGATGACCTGGGCGATGGCCGGGATGGTGCTCATGAGTCCTTCCGGGTCGAAGGCCACCGGCTTACCGTTAAAGGTTTCGCCATGGTACATATGGGGGTCGTGGAGGATGGCTTTGTCGATATCGGTGCCGAACCAGCCCATCATGCTGTAGGGGTCGGCGGGGTTGCCGGCAACGCAAAGGCCCCAGTAGAGCAGAAGCAGGATCATGGCCACCAGGAAGGAGCCGCGCACCTTGAGGTAGTAAACGATAATGGAGCCGAAGAGGTAGCAGATGGCGATGCGCTGGAGAACGCCGAGGAGGCGCACGCCGACGATGCGCCCTTCGGCGTTGAGCCAGGTCCACCCGTTGGGCACCAGCTTGTCATGCTGCCAGCGGACGAAGGGCCACCAGTTGAGGAACAGGCCGATGCCGTAGATGAGGAGGGTCCGGCGGAGCACCTTGCGCCAGAAGGCGGCATCGCCGGCTGCCTCGAAGCGGGGCATGACGAAGGCCATGGCGTTACCGACCGCGAACAGGAAAAAGGGAAAGACGAGATCGGTTGGGGTGAGGCCGTGCCATTCGGCATGCTCGAGGGGTGAGTAGATATGGGACCAGGAACCGGGGTTGTTGACGAGGATCATCAGGGCCACGGTGGCTCCCCGGAAGACGTCGAGAGAATAGTATCGTTGGTTCAAAGCGGGCATTTGCCTTAAATGTAAAATAAAAGCCGGAAAGCGGGTGGAGCGAAAAAAATCCGGGTGGGGGAGCGGCTGGTGGTTTTGCCTTTGTCCGTCCTATCCGCCTCATTTTCAGTGGCTAACCGTCTGGCATTCAAAACCGAACGATTTGTCCAAGTAACTTATTCAGAATGTGTAATTTTTATGCGTTTGCCAGTCCCACGGCAACTCCTATATTTGCACGCTTAAAGCGCCCACCCTTAACCAGTCAAAAATTGAATTCGTGTGACTGAGGTGGCGAAGCTTTGCCTGAAGAACGCCGCATGAGTCACAAATGGCATGTCATATATACCCGGCCCCGGTGGGAGAAGAAGGTGCATAACCTTTTGATGCAGAAAGGGATAGAAAGCTACTGCCCGCTGAACAAGGTTCACCGGCGCTGGAGCGACCGCATCAAGCTGGTGGAGGAGCCCCTGTTCAAATCCTACGTATTTATTCATGTCGACGAAGCGGCGCGGACGGACGTGAGGATGACCGAGGGGGTGATCAACTTTGTGTACTGGGATGGGAAGCCGGCCATTGTGAAGGACAAGGAGATCCAGGCGATCCGGAAGTTCCTGGGGGAATACGAGAACGTCGAGCTGGTGAAAGTTGACCTGAAGCTGAATGAAAAAGTGCTGATCACCCGGGGTCCTTTGATGGACCAGCAGGGCAAGATCCTGGAGCTGAAACACAAAATCGTTAAAGTACTTATTGAAAGTCTCGGCTATGTATTAGTAGCCTATATTGATCGCTCTAAACTCGTTTCCATTGAAACAAATTAATATGTGGGCCCGGAGGCTCCCGGTTGCCGCCCTCCTTCTTCTCGTCGTCGCTTTTTCCTCCTGCAAGACCCAGAAACGGGTCCTCACCAACTACCTGGAGGACATCCGGGATACGAGCTTCCGGAATGCCGTCGCTGTGACGGAGCCTGTGATCCAGAAGAACGACCTCCTGTCGATCCAGATCTCGAGCACCAGCCTGAATGCCGAGGTCGACCGCGACTATAACCTGCCAGCTTCGCAAGGCGCGGCGCTCGGCGGGCAACAGCCGGGCTATCTCGTCGATGTCCACGGCATGATCGAGATGCCGCGCATCGGGACGATCCGGGCGGAAGGACTTACGAAAAGCGAGCTTGAGCGCGAGATCAAGACGCGGCTGAAGAACGTCCTGTCTGGGGCGACAGTCGCCATCCGCTTTCTCAATTTCCGCATCACCGTACTTGGCGAGGTGCGGTCGCCCGGCATCCTCACCATCCCGTCCGAGCGCCTGACCATCCTGGAAGCAATCGGCATGGCCGGGGGGATCACGGACTACGGCACCATGAAGCAGGTACGGGTGCTGCGGGAAAACAACGGCACGCGCCAGAGCGGCATTCTCGACCTGAGCTCAAAAAGCATCTTCCAGTCGCCTTACTACCAGCTCCAGCAGAACGACGTTGTCCTGATCGACCAGTCGACGTATAAGCTGCAGGAAAGCGAGCAGCAGCGCACCTTCCAGCGGGTGAGCTTCGGCCTCGCCATCATAACGAGCGTTGCTGTGCTCTATAATATTTTCAAGAAATAATCGAACAATCGAACTTTAATGGCTAATCAAAACCAGGCCTTGCGGAGCGACCAGACAGCATTCAATGTCAAGGAGTTCTTTTTTAAGAATCTTCGCTTCCTGCCACTTTTTCTTCTTTCCGTCATCTTCAGCCTCGTCATCGCTTTTCTTTACCTGCGGTACACCGCGCCTTCGTACAGCGCTTCGGGCTCATTGATCCTGAAGGACGACAAGGGCAAGGGCGGAAGCAGCACGGACAAGTTCCAGGAGCTCTTCGTCGATGACCGCAGCAAGAATATTCAGAACGAGGTTGAATACCTCAAGTCGCGGCCGCTGATGGAGCGCGTCGTCGAAGGGCTGAACCTCAACTTCAGCGTGTATGCAAAGGGAAAGATCAAGGAACAGAATACGTACAAGACGTCGCCGTTCCGCATCGAGACCTTGTCTCTCAAGGACTCCGCGGAGTTCTCGCTGAATATCTATTTCAAAAGCGACAACGGCTTTACGGTCGGAAAAGACAACCAGACCTACACGTACGGGCAGAACTTCAGAACGCCCTATGGTGAATTTCGGCTTGCCAAGCTCTCCGAAAGCATTCCCAACAACGAATACCGCATCACCTGGCAGCCAACGTCAACCGTAGCGTCAGCCCTGGTCGGCAAGCTCGCCGTTGCGCCGAAGACAGGGGGAAGCATCCTGGTCATGTCTCTGGAAGCCGATAATCCCTACCTCGCTTCCGATGTCGTGAACCGCCTGATGGTGGCTTACCAGGCCTCGACGATCGAGGACAAGAACGCCACCACCCGCCAGACACTT
>JAQBNP010000192.1 GCA_028288515.1 Flaviaestuariibacter sp.
TTCGCACCAAAGCGCTTTCAGTTCTTTCGAATTTTCGGACAAACGGCATCCAGGTGCCTGCGAGCTGGTAGCACAGATCTTCATAGCAGCTGTAATGTTTTGGTTTGAGCTTGGGTCCGGATGGGAAGGGGGAAAAATAAAGGGCGCCACCGCTTCACTCGTCTGGGTTCGGCAAAGACCCCTTGAAGCAAAAGCAGGCCACGCCCAGTAGGGTGGAGCCCACGAATGCACTCTGCTTCAAGGTTGAATTTTGCCGATTCAGACGAGCGAGTAACGTACGCAGTTTCGATGTTTCACTATCGATAGTAAAAATACGAGTTTGCAATATATGTATATAATACGCTTACTGATGAGTTTTAGTGCCTGATTGCATAAAAAAAGTTGAACATAATTTAAACTACCTATCAGTAGGTAGCAACCGTAAACCAAAAACCACTCCATGCAGAAGCAACCACCCTCCCTGATCAAACGGATCCTGAAGTGGACCGCCATAGGATTCGGGGCATTTATCGTCGTTGGAATCCTCGCCGTCGCCTCAGACGATTCCAAGCCGCCTGAGTCAAAGGAGAATGTTGTTGCAGGGGCCAGCCAGAAAGCGCGACCTCTATACAATGTAACCAGCTACTTTGGGAAGACCGTCGAGCAACTGAAGAAAGAACTGGGCAGGCCTACCGAAGAAAGCAAACCAACGAAGTCCGACATAAAGTCCGGCATAACCGGTGACGCATCGTTCCTCCGGTCCGGAATTGAGCTGACCGTCTCTTACGACCCATCATCCCACCTGATAAAAGAATTCACGATTGCCGATACCACCTACAGCTCCAGCGACTATTCCCACCTGCTTGCGGCCGCCGGCGTCAACGAAGAGGACCTGACCTACACGGTTAGGATCAACAAGAGCCTCAGCGATGACAGTAAGACCGCAAGCGTCACAGTTATACCTGGCCAGCGACTTTCTGCCGAACAGAAAGCTGACCGTCAGAAAACCATCGAGGGTGGTTTCTCCTCATGGGACGGCTCACACAAGCAGCTCGAGAAATACATAAAGGACAACCTGAACGACCCGGGCAGCTACGAGCACATCAAAACAAGGTACTGGGACCAGGATGATCACTTGGTAGTGAGCACCGAGTATACCGCGAAGAACGCCTACGGTGGACGGGTCCGCGGCTTCGTCAAAGCAAAGTGCGCCTTGGACGGTAGCGTGATCGATATCCTAGAAGCTCAATAATATGATGACAACAGGCGAAAAAATAGCAGGGCTCCGGAGTCTGAAGGGCTATACCCAGGAGGAGATGGCCGCGGCTCTGAACAAGGCATATGGCCAAACCTTCCTCCAACCAGTCACCCGTGACGCCCTGGCGCAATGGGAGCGCGATTACCGGCACTTCGACTGGGCGGTAGGGAAAGCCTACAGCCAGTTCTTCGGGGTCAGCCTCGATGATCTGATCTTCGAGGACCGCAAGCTCCAGCAACTGGCGCCCCGAAAAAGTTCCCGGAAGGCTGTTTCGGCGTGACGTAAAGTCACGGCGCGACACCCCTGTTTTGCAAGTAGCTCTTTTACAATTCGTTGCAGCCGATAGACTGCGTCCCGTCCAGTCCGCAAAAATCAGAAGAGCCGCCTTGTCAAGATTTCATTGACAAGGCGGCTTTCTTTTGGGCCATGCATGTGGAAATTCTGAAACTTTCTTTATAAGAAAAAGCTCAACCGGTCAGGATTGTTACCCTACGATTTGGCGGCGGCTTTTAACAGCGACATGCCAAAATCCGCCTACCTGGGAAAGGCCCCCTTTGGATTTTGCCGTCATACGCCATGTACACACGGTAGCCTGGACCGAACAATCTGGACGATGCCATGTGAAAGACCGTTTCCGTGAAACTGCAGAACTCCCGGTTTTCAAACCGCGCCGCGCGACTCGAGCCAGGCGACAAGCCAGTCAACCTCTTTCTCCCGCACATAATCCAGCGCCGTCTTTCCAAACTTGTCTTTGGCGTTGATGTCCGCTCCTTTCTCCAGCAAAAAATCGAGCAGTGCCGGATCGCCCGATGCGATCACTGGCGTTTTCGCATACATGAATACGGTTGTCCCCTTCGCGTTCGTTGCATTGACGTCGGCACCTTCGGCGACCAGGTAGGCGGCCACATCCGGGTGCTCGTGAAAGCACGCCAGTACCAGGCCCGTCCACCCCTCGGGCGTTCTTTGATCGATATCTGAATTATGCCGGCGGTTCTCCTTGATTGCGGCGAGATCTCCGTTGCGGCACCAGCCAAAAAATTGGTCGTTCATTGCTTCCTGCGCTGTTTCGACGCAAGGTAACTTCATTTCCCGCTGGTCCGGCAGCGACGACACAAGCTGCACCGTCCGCTTTGTGAACAAGTTCCGCCCCCGCATTTCCGCGGTACAGTATCTTTGGCCCTTACCATCCTGATAGACATGTTGCGAGTTGGAGTATCTGGCACGGGCCATCTGGGCAAGTTTCACCTGAACAACTGGAAAGAGATCCCGGGCGTGACCCTTGTTGGCTTTTACGATCCAAACGATGAGGCGGCCGAAGAGGTGTCGCGCACTTACGGACTGAAGCGGTTTGCAACCGAGGCCGAGCTCATCGAGGCCAGCGACGCGATCGATATCGTTTCCCCCACACAGCATCATTTTGACACCGCCTCAGCCGCCATCCGTCGCGGCCGCCACGTATTCGTGGAGAAGCCGATGGCCAACACCATGGCCGAGGGCCAACAGCTGGTGAAGCTCGTGCAGGAGTCGAACGTGAAGCTCCAGGTGGGTCATGTCGAGCGGTTCAACCCCGCCTTCCTGGCGATCCGCGACCTCCCGCTGAACCCCATGTTCATCGAAGTGCATCGCCTGGCGCAGTTCAACCCGCGCGGCACGGAAGTGAGCGTCATCCTGGACCTCATGATCCACGACATCGACATTGTCCTGAGCATTGTCAACAGCGACGTCAAGACCCTGTCGGCAAGCGGCGTGGCCGTGATGACCGACACACCGGACATCGCCAACGTTCGCATCGAATTCGACAACGGCTGCGTGGCGAACCTCACCTCGAGCCGGATCTCTATGAAGAAGATGCGCAAGATCCGCCTCTTCCAGAAAGACGCTTATATCGGTATCGATTTCCTGAACAAGAAGACGGAGGTGATCCGCATGAAAGGCGATGCCGATGAGAACGCCTTCTCCTTCGACATCGAGACCCCCAATGGACCGAAGACGGTTGCCATCTCAAACCCCGTCGTGCCGGACCACAACGCGATCAAACAGGAGCTGACTGAATTCGCGGCCTCAATTCAAAACAATACACGCACTGTCGTCAACGAGATCGACGGCCTGCGCGCCATGGAAGTGGCTCACCAGATCCTGCAAAAGATCGGAAACAGCCCGTCCACCTCATAGCCCATGCCGTCAAAGAAGCTCATCGCGCCGTTCTGGTATGCCCTGATGGACTATGTCACGGGGGCCCTGGCGTGGACGCTTTTCTACTTTGCGCGAAAGGCGCTCCTGCACCAGGAGATCGTTCCGGCCCATGGGCTTTATTCACGGTTGTGGCTCGGCGTGATCTTCATCCCGATCGGCTGGCTGATCCTGTTTTCGCTTGTGGGCAGCTACCAGTCCATCTACAAGAAATCCCGTCTTGGTGAGTTCACGATCACCTTTATCTGCTGCCTCATCGGCACGATTGCCCTCTTTTTCCTGTTCACGCTGGATGATGCGAAATCGGACTATACGTACTACTACGCGGCATTCGGTTGCCTGCTCGGCATCCACTTCACGATGTTGTTTGCAGGGCGGCTCGTCATCCTTTCGCGCGTTAAAAAACAGTTGCTGACAGGCAGCGTTCAATTCAATGCATTGCTGGTCGGCCGGCGCGAGGACGTGATGCGCACCCATGGCGCCACCGCCGCGCAGCTGAAAAAAGAAGGCTACCGCATCATCGGCTACCTGGCCCTGCAGGCGCCGGAAACCAACCGGCAGCTCCCTTCCCTTGGCACACTTGCCGACCTTGAGGGCGTGATCGATGGCAACGATGTTCGCTGTGTGATTCTCGCCATCCAGAAGAGCGAGCAAAAAACGATCGACGGCATCATCGACCGCCTGAGCGAGAAAGACGTTGAAGTAAAGATCCCGCCAAGCATCCTCGATATCCTTGCCGGCTCAGTGAAGACGAGCAATATCCTGGGCGCCGTACTGATTGACCTGAAGACGGGTCTTATGCCCGAGTGGCAACAGAACATCAAGCGCCTGATCGACCTGGCGGTTGCTTTCTTTGCTCTGCTGCTGCTGTCGCCCTTCCTACTCTACATTGCCCTGCGGGTGCGGCTTTCATCGCCCGGACCTATCTTCTACAAGCAGGTCCGCGTGGGGTACAAGGGCCGGCCGTTCACCATGTATAAGTTCCGCTCGATGCAGACGGACGCTGAAAAGAACGGCCCGGCGCTGTCATCAGACAACGATCCACGCATCACGGGCTGGGGACGAACCATGCGCAAATGGCGCTTTGACGAGCTGCCGCAACTTGTCAGCATCCTCCGTGGAGATATGAGCCTGGTGGGACCGCGTCCGGAGCGACAGTTCTATATCGACCGCATCGTTGCGCAGTTCCCCTATTACAAATACCTGTTGAAAGTAAAGCCGGGACTGACCTCGTGGGGCATGGTGCAATTTGGATACGCGGAGAATGTCTCCGAAATGATCGAGCGCAGCAAATTCGACCTTGTCTACATCGAGAATATTTCCCTCGCGCTCGATTTCAAGATCCTTCTTCACACCATCCGGATCGTGTTCAAAGGAAAAGGGAAATAGGATATTTTTACTGCAACACTCCCCACATGAAACGACTCTTCTGGCTTGCGCTCCTGTTGGCGCCGGTTGCTTTACGGGCACAGGACGCTTACTGGCAACAGCGTGCCGATACAAAGATCAATGTTGCGCTGAATGACAGCACCCATAGCCTGTCCGGCACGATCGCCATCAACTACACCAACAACGCACCGGCTTCTCTCGAGTCTATCTGGTTCCACCTGTGGCCGAACGCCTATCAGAACGAAAAGACAGCATTCGCGAAGCAGCTCCTCCGCGACAAGGCCGGCAAGGCCCGACTGGCGGGCATTACAGACAAAGGATGGATCGACAGCCTGCATTTTGAGGTGAATGGAAAACCCGCCCGGCTGGAGTACGATAAAGAGAATGCGGAGCTCGCACGGCTCATTCTTCCGCAGCCCTTGAAAACAGGCGAAAGCATCGTCATCACAACGCCCTTCCACGTCAAGCTGCCGACGTTCAGCTCCCGGTCAGGGCATATCGACAATACGTATATGGTGTGCCAGTGGTATCCGAAGCCCGCCGTGTACGACCGGAAGGGATGGCATCCACTTCCTTACCTGGACCAAGGCGAATTCTACAATGAGATCGGCAACTATGACGTGAGCATAACGCTGCCGGCGGACTATATTGTCGGTGCATCCGGTACCCTTCAAACGACAGCCGAGCTGGACCAATACAAAGCCATCGGCACAGCCAGGCGCGCAGGAGGGTCAAGGCCCTATCTGTTCACGCCGGGCAAGAAAACCTTACGGTTCACGGGCGAGAACCTGCCGGACTTCGCCTGGTTTGCCGACAAAAGCTTTTTGATTGAATACGATACGCTGCAACTTGCATCAGGTCGCATAGTTGACGTTTTCAGCTATCATCATCCCGATGGAAACCCGACCTGGAAGAACAGCACGAGCTATATCAAATCGGGCGTGCGCAGCTACTCTGCCTGGATCGGCGAGTATGGCTACCCGGTCGTTGCCGCCGTGGAAGGACCCAAGAATGAATCATCCGGCGGCATGGAATACCCGATGATCACGCTCATTACGAGCCCGGATGCAGACGAGCTCAACCTCGATGCGGTCATCACGCACGAGGTGGGTCATAACTGGTTCCCGATGATGATCCCGACAAACGAGCGCGACCACGCCTGGATGGATGAAGGAATCAACACCTATTACCAGTTCCGCTACGAAGCATATAAATACCGAAACAATATCCTCTTCGGCGCCCAGATCCCGGCGGAGCTCAGGAAGAAACCGGCAGCGGATTTTCTCGACGCTATTTATAGCGCGCTTGGCCAGCTTCCTTCCAAAGAACCAATCGACCAGACCGCGACAAAATTCCCCTCCAAGGATGATTACGCAATCGTCGTGTACATTAAGACCGCCCTCTGGATGCACGTCATGGAAAAAACGCTTGGGCGCGAGGCGCTTGAAAAAGCGATTCAGGACTATTTCACGGAATGGAAATTCCGCCACCCCTACCCGGAGGACTTCAAAGCCTCGCTGGAAAGATCGTTACAGAAAGACCTCACGGCCCTGTTCAAGCTGCTCGATAAAAAAGGAAGTTTCTAAAGTGCTCTTCGATCTAAATTCGTATTCGTGTTGAAACAAATTGGAATCACGGTCCTTGCGCTCGTCCTGGCTATGCGCCTGCAGGCACAGTCGTGGCAACAGCAGGCCGACTATACGATCGACGTGACGCTTGACCCATCGACGAAAACGCTGGATGGGTTTGAAAAGATCGTTTACAGGAACAATTCCCCCGATACGCTTCGGTTCATCTGGTTTCACCTCTGGCCCAATGCCTACAAGAACGACCGCACGGCCTTCAGCGACGGGCTTTTGCAGGGCGGCGATACACGGTTTTATTTTTCAGGAAAAGAGCAGCGTGGCTATATCAACCGGCTCGATTTCCGCGTCAACGGCGCCGCCGCGCGCATGGAAGACCACCCGCAGCATATCGACATCATCAAGCTCGTGCTGCCGCGCCCATTGGCTCCCGGTGAAGCAGCTTCGATCAGCACACCATTCCATGTTCGCCTACCGTATAATTTTTCCCGCGGCGGGTTCGACGGCAACAGCTTCCAGGTGACCCAATGGTATCCGAAACCGGCGGTCTATGATGCTACCGGGTGGCATCCCCTTCCCTACCTGGACCAGGGAGAATTCTACAGTGAATTTGGCAGCTTCGATGTGCGCATTACAATTCCGCAGAACTACGTTCTGGCCGCAACCGGCGACCTCCAGGATAGCGCAGCCCTGGCCACGATGAAGCGCGGCATCACGGCCAAAACGGAGCCGAAGGCCCGTAAAGCGGGCAGTCCGGCGCCCAGGCAGAAAATGCATGTATCCCTGCCGGCGCCCGTAAAGACAGTCCGGTACACGCAGTCGCGCATTCATGATTTTGCGTGGTTCGCCAACCCTGCCTTCGACGTGAAACATGATACCTGCAGGCTTGCTTCGGGCCGCGTGGTCGATGTCTTCAGCTACTATACACCGGCTGAAAGAAGCCTCTGGAGTAACAGTATAGCCTACGCAAAAGAGGCCCTTCGTTTTTACAGCGATGCGGTGGGCGAATATCCATACAACACGCTTTCCGTTGTCCAGGGCCCGCAAAGCTTTGGCGGCGGAATGGAATACCCGACCATTACGGTCATCTCCCCGATGGGCACCGCCCGCGACCTCGACATGACGATCGCCCATGAGATCGGGCACAACTGGTTCTATGGCATGCTGGCCAGCAACGAGCGCGACCATCCGTGGATGGATGAAGGCATCAACACATTCTACGAAGAAAAATATGGTGAAGCGCGCTACGGAAGCTTGCCAAAATTGAACGAGATCGGTTTGCAAACCTTGGCCATTCAAAGAAAAGACCAGCCAATCTCCACCGCTGCGCCGGACTTCAAAGAAATGAACTATGGTCTGGTGGCCTATCACAAGACCGCCCATTGGCTCGCACTTGTCGAGCAGCGCATGGGAGCTGATGCATTCCGGTCGTTCATGCAGGGCTATTTCCGTACCTGGGCCTTCCATCACCCGCAGCCGGGCGATTTCAACGAGTCGCTGCGCAGGGCATTTCCCTCCGGGGCAGATGCGCTCATCGCCCTGCAAACACAAACCGGACTGCTGCCAAACCAGCCACTGGCGGGCTTTCGCGTTGTTTCCCCGCTGCAGCCCGCCTCCATCAGGCGCTACCTTCGTTCTCCGTCACGGGGCGCATTGCTGGTATCGCCGGCGCTCGGGGCCAATGCATACGACAGGCTGATGATCGGCGCTCTCTTCACAAACATGAAGCTTCCGCCAGTGCCGCTTCAATTTCTAGCAGTCCCCCTTTATTCCACCGGCGCCAGGCGGTTTGCCGGCATTGGCCGCGTGAGCTATTCGCTTTATCCGAGGCGAGGTCCGCAAAAGCTCGACGGGTTCGTTTCGGTGTCGACATTTTCGAACAACGAGTTCACCGATGATAAAGGCACGCGCCATCTCGCACGATTCAAAAAGCTGGCGCCGGGCCTGACGATTTACCTGCGTGAAAAAGATCCGCACAGCCTGCGGCAGCGCTTCGTTCAATGGAAATCATTTTTTATAGGCGAGCAGCCTTTCCGTATCTCCGATGACAGCCTGATCACAGCCACCGATACCACGATCAGGCAACGGGTACAGACGGTGCCACTGCAATTTTCGGTACACCAGCTAACGATCGGGGTGCAGGATTTCCGGGCTCTCTATCCGTACAGCGCCAACCTAACGGTACAAGCCAGCCGTGATTTCATTCGCCTGGCGCTCGAAGGCTCCTATTTTTTTAATTATGCGCGTGGTGGACTTGCCGTCCGGCTTTTTGCCGGAAAGCTTTTTTATGATGAGAACCGCGCGCGGCCATACGGTTTGTATGCCGACAGGTTTTTCCTGAACATGACCGGCGCCAACGGCGAAGAGGATTATACGTACAGCCATTACTTTATTGGCCGGAACAAATTCGAGGGCCTTGCCAGCCAGCAGATCGCCATTCGCGACGGCGGCTTCAAGCTGCGGACCGACCTTCTCGCCAGTAAGATCGGCAAATCAGGCAACTGGCTCGCCGCGGCCAATTTCAACACAAGCCTTCCGGGCCTTCCGGTTCATCTCTTCGCGGACATCGGCACGTATGCGGAAGCGTGGACGGAAGACGGCGCAGACCGCTTCCTGTTCGACGCCGGCCTGCATCTTCCCCTCTTCAAGGTGGTCCATATCTACCTGCCAATCATATACAGCCGTCCCTTCTCCGACTACGTCAAATCGACATATGGCAAGAACCGCTTGCTGAAGACCGCAACGTTCAGCATCGACCTGCAGGCGCTGACGGCACAGCCACGAAAATTAATGCTCTTTTAGTGACGGCCCCCATCACATACCTGTCCCACAAGCAGATCGACAAGAGCCGCTGGGACGAAGGCATCCAGCGTGCGCCGAACGGGCTCGTCTATGCAACATCCGCCTATCTCGACGCCATGGCGCCGGGCTGGGACGCGCTTGTACAGGGCGATTACGATCATCTCTTCCCTTTGCCATGGCGCCGGAAGTGGGGTGTTCGTTACCTGTTCCAGCCACTCCTGACGGCTCAACTCGGTTTGTTCGGAGGGGACCTGACCGAAGCACGCTTCAATTCCTTTCTTCAATCAATCCCCAGGAAATTCCGATATCTGGACATCTCCCTCAACCACCGCAACGGATTTACGGGTTCCGTATTTCCATTGTCCACCCGAACCAACTATGTACTGGATCTGGGTCGACCCTACGAGGAGATCCTGGCAACCTACCGCCAGAATGCGAAACGAAATATCAGGAAAGCCCAACAGCTTGGATGCACTGAAGCAGCCGACTTACCGGTTGCATCGGTTACGAAGCTTGCCTCGCTTCACATCCCCGATGAGGCAGGCCTGGCGCGCTTCACCGAGCTCTATGGAAAGCTCCGTGAAATGAGCAAGGCCATGACCTATGGCATTCTTGATGGCAAAGGGCAGCTCCTTGCTTCCTGCGTCTTCCTGTTCTCGCATGGCCGCGCTTATTATATTCTCGTGGGCAACCACCCGAACGGCCGGACATTGGGCGCGTCCCACCTTCTTCTTGATGCCTTCATCCGCGCGCATGCCGGCACAGAGCTTCTCCTCGATTTCGAAGGGAGCGATCTGCGCAACCTGGCATTCTTCTACAGCAGCTTTGGAGCTCGCACCGAATATTACCCGGCCCTGCGCCTGAACCGCCTTCCATGGTGGTGCCGTTGGATGAAGACGGCTTAAGAGAACAGTTAATCTACCCGTTGCGACAGTTCATACAGGCCCGCGCAGAGAGGTCTTTCCGTGCCCTCATCTTTGCGTCACTAAACCCGAACACATGCCCCTGATCCACGCGATTTGCGCCACGTGCGGCGTTCAATACGAAGCTTCTGAAACACCTCCGGAGGTGTGCGCCATCTGTGCCGACGACAGGCAATACATCGGTGCGGGCGGCCAGCGATGGACCACCCTCCCGGCGATCAACGGCCAGCACCGCAACATCATTGAGTCGGTTGCGCCGAACGTCTACGCTATCTATTCAACGCCGCCATTCGGCATCAACCAGCGGGCGCATCTCCTCGTGACACCGGGGGGAAATATTCTCTGGGATTGCATTACCAACCTTGACCAGTCCACGATCGATCTCGTCAACGGGCTCGGCGGCATCAGAGCGATCGCGCTGTCGCATCCGCACTATTTTTCAACCATTGTGGAGTGGAGCGCTGCCTTTGGCGACGTACCCATTTACGTCAACGCCCTCGACGCCGAATGGCTTGGCCGACGCTGTGATGCCATCGTTGAATGGACAGGCGAGCAGGAGCTGTGGGACGGGATCCGGATCATATGCTGTGGTGGTCACTTCCCGGGCGCTTCAGTGCTGCATTGGCCCGCCGGCAAAGGCTCCCTCTTCGTGGGCGATACGATCCAGGTGGCGCCAAACCGCAAGACAGTGTCCTTCATGTATAGCTACCCCAACATGATCCCGCTGCCGAAAACCGCCATCCTGCAGATCCAGGCGGCCGTACAACCACTGGACTATGACGCGATGTACGGCGCCTTCGGTCTCTATATCCGCGGAAGGAGCGCAAGCCGCCATGCGGTTTTCCGTGCAGCGTTACCTCGAGATCTTTCAGTAGGCCTCGGGCTGAACCTTCCTGCCTGCGAGGAGTTGAAACAAGAGGGCAAACATCACCACACCCAGCGCACCCACAGCGTTCAGCCACAGGAAGCTGATGTCGGGAAGCCCTGAAAGGAAGCGGATCTTTTCGTTGAAGAACAGCACCACCACAAATGCCTCGACGATGAGGGCGGCCAGGAACGTTGCCGAGCCCCCGACTTTTTTGAGGTAGAAGGCAA
>JAQBNP010000204.1 GCA_028288515.1 Flaviaestuariibacter sp.
AGAAGGCGGCAACATCCGACTTCATGGAGATCGAACGGCAGCGCGGCATTTCCGTGGCAACCTCCGTGATGAGCTTCGAATACAACGGGACGCTGATCAACCTTCTTGACACGCCGGGCCACAAGGATTTTGCGGAGGACACGTACCGTACCCTCACAGCCGTCGACAGTGTCATTCTCGTCGTGGACAGCGTCAACGGTGTTGAAGACCAGACGCGCCGCCTCATGCAGGTCTGCCGCATGCGCAAAACGCCGGTGATCGTTTTTATCAACAAGCTCGACCGTGACGGCAAGAACCGATTCGACCTTCTCGAGGAGATCGAGAAAGAACTCTCCATTTCTCTCCACCCAATGACCTGGCCGATCAACAGTGGCAAGGACTTCAAAGGAGTGTATGACCTTCACAACAAGAGCCTCCGCCTGTTCGCCGCCAGCACAAAGGCAGATGAGGAAGATACGATCTCCATTTCCGACCTGGCCGTGTCAACATTGGACGAGAAGCTGGGCGAGCGCGATGCCGCGACACTTCGCGACGATGTCGAGCTCATCGACGGGGTCTACGGGGAGCTCGACGTGGCAAGCTATCTTGCCGGTGACGTCGCCCCTGTTTTTTTCGGCAGCGCCGTCAACAATTTTGGTGTGAAGGAAATGCTCGATACATTCATTCGCATTGCACCGCCACCGCGTGACCGTGAGACGAACAAGCGCCACCTGGCCGTGAACGAGGATAAATTCAGTGGCTTCATTTTCAAGATACACGCCAACCTTGATCCCAAGCACCGTGACCGTATCGCATTCCTGCGTGTGTGCTCCGGCCGTTTCGAGCGCAACAAATATTTCCATCATGTCCGTCTCGATAAGGACGTACGCTTCTCGAATCCTTATTCATTCCTCGCCCGTGAGAAAAGCATTGTTGACGACGCCTTTCCAGGCGATGTCGTCGGCCTGTTCGATACCGGCAACTTCAAGATCGGCGACACGCTGACGGAAGGAGAGGAGTTCTTCTTTACCGGCATCCCGACATTCTCTCCGGAGATCTTCAAGGAGGTCGTGAACAAAGACCCAATGAAGACGAAGCAGCTCGAGAAGGGCCTGCTGCAGCTGACGGATGAAGGCGTGGCGCAGCTCTTCACACAGTTTGGAGGCAACAAAAAGATCATCGGATGTGTCGGCGAGCTGCAGTTCGAGGTGATCCAGTACCGGCTGCTCCATGAGTACGGCGCTTCTGTGGTCTTCAACTCACTGCCATTTTATAAGGCCTGCTGGATCTCCAGCGCGGACCCTAAAAAGCTCGAGGACTTCACGCGCTTCAAGCATGCCAATATCGCCGAGGACAAGGACGGACAGCTTGTTTACCTGGCACAGAGCGAATGGTTCCTGAACACGGAGCGCACCAACAACCCCGACATCGAGTTCCAGTTTACGAGCGAGGTGTTGAAGTAAGTGAGGACATATCTTTTGATTTTTGACCTGTGCCGGATTTGCGATTGGAGACCTGGCGCCTGCCGATCACGATCGTATTTGAATGACCCCGCAAAAAGTCTGCAAGCGCCGACCTGAAATTCACTGGGCTCCGACGAACCGGTATGACTGTCAAAACTCCGGATACACGCCCGTATAATTGTGTGGCGTGATCTTCTTCAATTCTTTTTTCAATGTTGCCTTCACATCGAGTGAGTCGATGAAGGAGTGGATGGATTTTTGGTCGATGCGCGCCTTGCCGCGTGTGAGGTCTTTCAGCGCTTCGTATGGATTCGGGTAATTCTCGCGGCGCAGGATCGTTTGAATGGCTTCGGCCACCACGGCCCAATTGGACTCCAGGTCGGCCTCGATCTTTTCGGCGTTGAGGACAAGCTTCGAAATCCCTTTTTCGATGGAGCGGAAGGCAAGGATCGTATGGGCGAACGGCACGCCGATATTCCGGAGCACAGTGGAGTCGGTCAGGTCGCGCTGCAGGCGGCTGATCGGCAATTTCGCCGAAAGGTGCTCCAACAGTGCGTTTGCGAGACCGAGGTTGCCCTCGGCATTTTCAAAATCGATCGGGTTCACCTTATGCGGCATTGCCGATGACCCGACCTCACCGGCTTTTGTGCGCTGCTTGAAGTAGTCCATCGAAATATACGTCCATACGTCGCGGCACAGGTCGATAAGGATATTGTTGATGCGCTTCATGCTGTCGAACTGCGCTGCAAGGTTGTCGTAATGCTCGATCTGCGTTGTGAATTGCTGTCGTTCCAATCCGAGGACGCCTTCCAGGAATTCATTCGCGAAGCCGATCCAGTCTTCATTCGGAAACGCAACAGAATGTGCGTTGAAATTACCGGTGGCGCCTCCGAACTTGGCGCTGAAAGGTACCTGGATGAACAGCTCCACGGCTGCCTGGATCCGCTCGACGAACACCATGATCTCTTTGCCGAGATTGGTTGGGCTGGCGGGCTGGCCATGGGTGCGCGCGAGCATGGGCACATTGCGCCATTGCGTGGCGAGGAGCTTTAGCTCCGTATTTAGGTTGAGAAGGTCCGGGAGGTATTCGAACTCCACGGCATGCTTCCAGGAAAGAGGAATGGCGGTGTTGTTGATGTCCTGCGAGGTCAGACCGAAGTGGACCCATTCGCGCGCGGCGTTTTCACCGAGGGCTTCGAGCTCGCCTTTCAGGAAATACTCAACGGCCTTGACGTCGTGGTTTGTTGTTGCTTCGATGGACTTGATGGCTTCTGCGTGCTGGAGTGAGAAATTCTCTTTGACCTCGTCGAGGTGAGCAATCGCTTTTGCGGATAGGGGGAAGTAAGCCCTGGCTGACAGGAAACGGAGGTATTCAATCTCGACGATCACCCGGTATTTCATGAGGGCAAATTCGGAGAAATAATCAGCCAGGTGTGCCAGCTGGCGGCGGTAGCGGCCGTCGATCGGGGACAGGGCGGAGAGCGGGTGAAGGTCCATAAAGGTGATGTTTCGCGACGAAAGACTCTTGCCACGCCCAACGGGCTGAGGCCAGTGATCGGTGGCTATCTTTGCGGCCAAAAATAGACGATTTGGAGAAGATAAAGGTCGCGGCAGTGAGTTACCTGAATACGAAACCCCTGCTTTACGGCGTACGACGCCATCAGGTCATGGAGCGGATCGACCTTGTTGAAGAATATCCGGCCCGGATCGCCCAGATGCTGATCGACGGGTCGGCCGACCTGGGGCTGATCCCCGTTGCCGTGATCCCCTTTCTTTCCGAGGCCCACATCGTAACGGATTTTTGCATTGGCGCAGATGGACCGGTGGCGTCCGTTTGCCTGTTCAGTGACGTACCGATGGAGGAGGTCACGAAAGTATATCTCGACTACCAGTCGCGGACATCGGTGATGCTGGCGCGGGTGCTGCTCAAGGAATTTTGGAAGAGCGGGGCAGAGATCGTTGCTGCCAGGGGAGAGGATTACCGGGACGAGATCAAGGGGACGGTTGCCGGTCTTGTGATCGGGGACAGGGCCTTGCATCAGCGCAGTCGCTCGCCGTATATCTATGACCTTGCCGAGGCGTGGAAGCAGCACACGGGTCTGCCGTTTGTGTTCGCTGCGTGGATCAGCAACAAGCCGTTGCCTGCCGGTTTCCTGGCGGATTTCAATGAAGCGAATGCGCAGGGCCTGTTGCAGATCGATGCCGTTGTTGCGGAGAACCCCTCACCGCATTTCGACCTGCGTGCATACTTCACCGAGTTCATCGATTACAAGCTCAATGACAAGAAGCGTGAGGCGCTTGCGTTATTTCTTTCTAAGACTTCTACACTTATTTGACCAGCAGTACTGTTCCCTTCTTTGTAATAAAAGGCGTATTTGCTGTTCTCCTGTACCGCGCGAGCCAGACGTAAACCGCACTGGCCTGTGTTCGTCCGCTGACGATCCCGTTCCATCCTTTCGAGACATCTTTCGTGCTGAACACCTGCTTTCCCCAGCGGTCAAAGACTGCCAGCTCGTAGTCGATAACACGAACGCCAGGGAAGAACAAAGCCCGGAATAGATCGTTGTGACCGTCATTGTTCGGTGTAAAGACACTTGGAAAGAAGAGATCGTCGGAGCATGTCTGCATAATGATCTCGATCTGATCCGAACCCGTACCGCAGGAATTCGAGACGACGACGCTGAACAGGTCGGATGAGTGTACCGAAATAGAGCTTCCTGTTGCGCCGGTACTCCACAGATAATTGCTGATGTCCGAGCCACGTGCAAAAAGGGTGAGTTGGTCAAAGCTGCAAAAGGTCGTATCCTTTCCCAGGTCGACTACTGGTAGCGCTCCGGCAATTATATTAATTGTGTCGAATGCTGGGGAAAGGCATCCTCCGGCCTGGACGGCAACTGTATACGTGCCGGGTTGCGAAACGTTCAGCTGAGGCCCAACGACTCCCGTGTTCCAAGTATAGCTAACACCTGACGGTATCGTACCATCAAGGACGATGGATTGGCCGGGACACAGGATGCTATCTTTTCCCAGGTTTGGTTTCGGTTTCGGGTTGATCGTTATGCTCGTCGTCGCAGTGGACGAGCACAATTGTGCATTGGTTACCGTGACGATATATTGCGTAGCGGCTGCCGGTGACGCCTTTGGGTTAGCAGCCAGAGGCGAATCGAGACCCATTGCCGGCGCCCACAGGTAGGTCGTGCCCCCGGTGGCAGACAGTTGAAGTGAATCGCCAGCGCAGATCGACGTCGACGGGCTGATTGTCACAACGGGCTTTGGTCTTACATCAACATTTACGAACGCTGAGTCTGCACAATTCAGGTCGTTCGTTACAAGGACGCGGTATCGGGTAGACGCTGAAGGAGATGCTTTCGGATTGCTGGCAACTGCGTTGCTGAGACCGCTTGCCGGCGTCCACGCATAGCTGCTGCCGCCCGAAGCTGTCAGCTGAAGTGAGTCGCGTTCGCAAACGGAGCCATTTGGAGACACATTGATCACCGGAAGCTGGTTTACCGTAAGATTCGTTCGGGCAGAATCTGTACATCCGTTAATTCCTGTGATGACGACCTGATAGGATGTCGTTGCTGCCGGTGAGGCTTTCGGTGTGGCAATGAGCGCGTTTTCTAAACCTGCCGTTGGTGACCAGGCATAGCTTCCTCCTCCTGTCGCATTTAGCAGAGTCGAATCCTTGCGGCAGATTACCTGGTCAGCGGAAATACCGACCACGGGTTTCGCTTTAACTGTGACCCGCGTCGTGGCAATGTCCTGGCAGCCGGCCGGAGAGGTGACAACAACCTGGTAGTCGATGTCGTTCGTTGGAGAAGCTTTTGGATTGGCAACGGATGGTGAGCTCAGGCCCGTTGCTGGTGTCCAAACGTAGGTGCCGCCACCGCCGGCATTGAGCTGCATGCTGTCGCCGCGGCAGATGGAGGAGGGTGGATTTATTCCGATATCCGGCTTTTCATTGCGGATTACTGTCGTGAAAACGGAATCACGGCACCCGGATGCGAAAGACCCTACAAGCTTGTAGGTCGTAGAGGCAGCGGGGGCCGCTTTTGGATTGTCGATGAAAGGGTTGCTCAGCCCCAACGCCGGCGACCATTGATACAATGTGGCGCCTGAGCTGGTAAGCTGTACCGAATCTCCAGCGCAGAAAGCCGGATTGGCAGGAAGTAAGGCAAGCACTGGTACAGGCTGAACTGTTACAGTCACGTTCGCTGCATCCTCGCACCCCGGCGCATTTGAGACCACGACATGATATGTCGTTGTCGTTGAAGGTGAGGCCTTCGGATTGGCACTCGCGGCGTTGCTTAACCCTGTGATAGGCGTCCACGTATATGTCGCTCCGCCGGACGCAAGCAACTGTGTGGAGTCACGCTTGCAGATCGAGGCCGGCCCGCTTACAACGGCAACCGGCCTGGGCACGACGGAAACAACTGCAACGGCGTTTGTGAAACCGGAGGTGCGCACACAACCCGTAGCATCGGTAACGGACATCAACGTGTAGACAGTCGTAGCTGGCGGCGTTGTGGGGATCGTGGCAGGCGAGCTCAGGTTATTGATGGTGAGGGGTGTGACGCCATCGGTATATGTGATTGAGAAAGGACCGGTTCCGGATGATGATGTGAACGTCAGGTTGCCTGGGGAGCCGGAACAGATTAAGCCCCCGGTCAAGCTGGCTTGTGGGACAGCGTTGACGGTGAGCGATATCGGGTTCGACATCACCCGGCATGTAGACAGACCGATATTGGTGGATTCGCCGGTGAGCATGCGAAGAAGATAGGAGCCGGCAGCTGGCGGGGTAAAATTTATCGTCAGATTATTTGAGGCCGGTATGTCTGTCCAGCTCGTTCCATTGTTTGAACTGTATTGCCACAAGTATGCCGGAACAGTGTACCCGGAGCCTGTCGAGCTGCCGTAGAGAGTGACTGCAGCGAAGCCGCACCTGTTCATGTTTGACTGTGTCGTCGTTGAAGAAAAGGAAGCATTCACCGCAGGGCCACAGGGACGGAACGTGATGTCATCAACTACGAAATCATTGCCCGGAAAGGCCGCGCCACCCGGGTTCGTATTGGTCATCTTCAGAATCACGGAGTTGATGCCAGGAGGAGTAACGAAGAAAAAACCAAATTGCTGCCAGGTGAAGGTTGCCGGCTGACTGATCGCGCCGGTCGCGAGAGAGCCGAGAACAGTTCCATCCAGTTTCGTAATAACAAACGTGATATCGGGCTTCTGACCGACAACCACTGCGGGATTAAGCGCGTTCGCGATCCATGCTGCAAATTCGTACTTGGTGTTTTCACACAGGCCGTTCACCGTTTGCCGATAGAACTCGGCAGGCGATGGGTCGGCATTGAAAAACGCCATATAGCCATTCACATCGCCGGCTGTATGGTCAGGCTGGCCCAAGAACCAGGGCGTATTGTTGGGCACAGCGTTCGAGATCGAATAGCTGCCATCCAATGGGACCGGCATTACCGGTACGCCGCTCGTCTGCACGAACTGGTAGGTCGTGCTTGCGCCAGGGACAATTGTGGAAAGGGCTGGAGCGAAGCCGGGCCCGCTTCCAAAAGTGATGTTGACGATCGGGTCACCGAGAGATCCGGTGCACAAAACCTGGCTACGCGCAGAATAAAAACAAAGTACAAGGATCAGGGCCGAAAGCAGGGTGCGCATAAACGTTAGCTTGGTCCTGTCAAATATAATAAAAAAACTGCTATTGTACTGCTTACACCCGTACCCACCCTGGAGGGAGGAGGTCTTGTGTGTCGGAAGGGCCCTCGTTGAACCAGCTCGCCGGCGCAACAACTGTCTTGTCAGGTCTTTTATTGAGCCACGCGCCCCACCAACTGAAGCTGCTGTTTGCAATAATGTGATGGTTGCACTTGCTCATGAGGTACAAGTCTTCAAAGTGAGTCTGTGAGATAGTGCCAGAAATAAGGTGAGCGTCAGGCAGGTCGAGGTTTGCCCGGACCCACGCGCTGTCGTCGGTAAACACGTAGAACACCGGATCGCTGACACACGCGTGGATCTTTGCAATTGCTGCCTGGTAATAGGCGGGCGTAAGGATCCCATGAATCTTCTGAGTAACAGGATTCTTGTAGTCGCCCCGACGAATGTGTACCGAAACTGACGAGCCGGTATTCAACTGATCTGCGAACCCCCGAACCGTTTCAACCATGTGTGGCGGGAAACTGTATATCTGGCGGATATCGTCTTCAATGGGCTTGAAATAAAGTTCGCTTTGAAAATAGCCCTGCAGGTACACGGGAGAACTAAGCGTAAAAAGCGCCGGATCGAAATGAAAGAAAGGCTCCTTGTAAAAACGCTTACTTCCCACCGGTTTCAGCCGTTCGACGATCCGGGCGAGCCTACGGGAAGGTTTTAACTGGTCGATCTCGGCTTTCGCCGCCACCTGGACCAGCGGATGCAAGCTCTGGAGGTCGAAATGACGCAGGTCCTGCGCTTCAAGTGCCGTGACGTCGACCTTCAAGTCCGTGCTAAGCGTTGCAGCAAGGCTGCGTGCTGCTGCGTACTGGAAAAGTTGATTGCCTAAGCCTCCTATGATCCGAATGACTACCATATTATTGCTTCCAGCAGCTCCAGACGAATGGATAATTGAACAGGCTGTGATGGGTCTTTGACAGTGCTTCTTCAATGCGGGCAACTCGGGTCGTTGCACCATTGACAAAATCGTGAAACTGGATGAGGAATGCTTCAACCAGAGGAAAGAGACCGTTCGCCATCATATGTTCTAGCAGCTCAAACTCGGCGCCTTCGATATTGATCTTCATCAAATCGATTTTGGTGATGCTGTTTTCATCGAGGAAGGCGCTGAAGCTTCGGAGATGGATGAGCTCGCTGTTTCCACCCCCTTTCCTGGTATTAACAAAGCTAGAAGCAAATTCATTGATCTCGATCGTTACATCGGCATCGGAGGGAGCTAACCCGAAATCAAATACGTGGATCTTGTCATTGTTCTTAAACCGCTTCCGGATCAGGCTTGCATACTCACTGACCGGCTCAAATACGTATACATGACAACCATAGCGCGCATAGAGGTCGCTTGTCCACTGCCCTTCGTAACCACCCAGGTCAAAGACGACAGAATCTTCTGTGAGGTGCGGGAAATCACTGCGGCGCAACCCGTGCGGATCGTCGCGAAACCACTGTTCCAATGTGCCGAACTGTTTGTCGGACTTTCGTTGCAACCCTTTTTTCAGTTTACGCAGTGCTCCCTCGGATTTTTCGAGGATGTTGATCAGCGGCTTCATAAGGTCAATTAATGAATGCATAAACATCACCGAAATCGCTTTCGGCAAAGGCAGGCGTAGATGCGAGCGCCAGGAAGTCCTCGGCGGTCTTCCATTCGGCAAGGGCAAGGGCCATGGACTCGCCAACCGAATAATTGAAGCGGTAGTCAGGCGACAACCCGGCGAGTATCCGGGTGCATTCGACTACGTTTGTGCTCATCTCGGGAACATTATATTCGAATGAGAGTTTCGGCACGGGGGACGAGAGACCTTTAAGAACTTCCGGTTCGAAACCCTCTACATCAATCTTTAGGAAAGCAGGCATGCCGTGACGAGCAATGAGAGCGTCAAGGGTGGAGATCGGTACCTTGAGGCTTCGTTCCCAATGATTCCGCTTGAATTTGTTGTCCTTGGTTTTTTCAACGAACTCCGCTGAAAATGTTGAAATGGTTGATTCATCGGCAACGAACATTTCCATTTCACCGGCTTCTGGCCCCAGGCCAACAGGCTCGATCACGATCGACGACCCGAAGGTCTGCTGCAACGTTTCAATACAGGGTGGCTGGGGCTCGACCGCGACGACGCGGCAGTTCAATTCGCGGAAAACCTTAACACGGTTGCCCACATTGGCGCCCACATCGAATACAAGGTCGTCTGGGTGTAAGAAGCTTTTATAAAAGGATACCCGCAGCGGGTGATATGATCGCTCCAGCTTCTCGTGGCGTGACTGGTCCAGTTTTCTTTTTGCGTTTCGTGCGATCGTATAGATGCCGGCGATCTTAGCCAGGGTCACAAGTAGCTTCTTCATTAGTGTATAATAAAAACGCGTTTTGGAGGCGTTTGGAAGGAGATAAAGGTAAGTGATACTGCGGAAACGACTTTCACCGTGGGATGTTGCCGTTGCCGGCCGCATTCGCAAAAGACTTTACATTTGCCCCCAAACGGAACGGATGAAAAAGGCGCTGATCACAGGCATTACGGGGCAGGACGGAGCGTACCTCGCCGATCTCTTACTGGAAAAAGGCTACGAGGTGCACGGCATCAAACGACGCACATCGCTGATCAACACCCAGCGCATCGATCACCTGTACCAGGACCCCCACGAACGAAACCTCCGCCTCATCCTCCATTACGGCGACCTCTCCGACTCCACCAATATCATCCGCATCATCCAACAGGTCCAGCCGGACGAGATCTATAACCTCGGCGCCATGAGCCACGTTCAGGTCAGCTTCGACGAGCCCGAATATTCTGCCGACGTGGACGGCGTCGGCACCCTGCGCATCCTCGAAGCGATCCGCATCCTCGGCCTCGAGAAAAAGACACGCATCTACCAGGCCTCCACCTCCGAGCTCTATGGAAAAGTGCAGGCCATCCCGCAGGACGAAAGCACGCCCTTCTACCCGCGATCTCCCTACGGTGTCGCAAAGCTCTACGGATACTGGATCACCGTCAACTACCGCGAAGCCTATGGCATCTACGCCTGCAACGGAATCCTCTTTAACCACGAAAGCCCGACCCGCGGCGAAACCTTCGTCACCCGGAAGATCACACGCGGCGTCGCCGAGATCGCCCTGGGCCTGAAAAAAAAGCTTTTCCTCGGGAACCTCGATGCACGGCGCGATTGGGGCCATGCGCGTGACTACGTGGAGGCCATGTGGCTCATGCTGCAGCAGGATCAACCCGAGGACTTCGTGATCGCAACGGGCGTCACCACGCCGGTCCGCGACTTTGTCCGCATGGCGTTCGCCGAAGCCGGCATCACCCTTCGCTTCGAAGGCGAAGGCGAGTCGGAAAAAGGAATCGTTGACGCAGTCTCCGACAACGACGCAGGCATCCAACCGGGTGACGTCGTCGTTGAAGTGGACAGCCGCTATTTCCGTCCAACTGAAGTCGACCTTCTCATCGGGAACCCCGCCAAAGCCAAAGCAAAGCTTGGCTGGGAAGCAAAGACAAACGTCGCTGAGCTGGCGCGAGAAATGGTGCAGGCGGATCTCCAGCATTTCAAGAAAGAAGTACTACTCCAGGCATCCGGCTTCCGTACGATGAATCAATACGAGTCATGAACAAGGAAGATAAAATTTTTGTCGCCGGTCATCGGGGCATGGTCGGCTCGGCCATCGTCCGCAAGCTGCAGGAAGAAGGCTTTGAGAACATCGTCACCCGTACGTCGGCCGAGCTTGACCTGCGCAACCAGGCCGCTGTAACCGATTTTTTTGCCACCGCGAAACCTGACTGTGTTTTTCTTGCAGCCGCCAAGGTCGGTGGCATCATGGCCAACAATACCTACCGCGCAGAGTTCCTGTTCGACAACCTGGCGATCGAAATGAACGTGATCGATTCGGCTTACCGCCACGGCGTGAAAAAGCTGCTCTTCCTCGGCAGCTCCTGCATCTATCCGAAGATGGCGCCACAGCCGATGAGTGAAGACTCACTGTTGTCGGGCTATCTCGAGCCAACCAACGAGCCGTACGCGATCGCCAAGATCGCTGGTATCAAGCTGTGCGAAACGTATCGGCAGCAGTATGGCTGTCATTTTATTTCGGCTATGCCGACGAACCTGTACGGGAAAGGGGATAATTACCATCCGCAGAACTCGCATGTGATCCCGGCCATGCTGCGCAAGTTCGACGAAGCCAAGAGAAAGGGCTCGCCCTCGGTTTCGATCTGGGGCTCGGGAACGCCCTTCCGCGAGTTCATGTATGTAGACGATCTCGCCGACGCGTGCTTTTTCCTGATGCAGGAATATGACGGAGAGCTATTCGTGAACATCGGAACCGGTGAAGAAGTCAGCATCCGCGAACTTGCCGAAACCATCAGGGATGTGACGGGGTATGAAGGCCGTATCGAGTTCGATCCGACCAAGCCCGATGGCACACCACGCAAGCTCATGAACTCGGCGCGCCTCCATGCCCTGGGGTGGTCGCACAAAACGTCGTTGAAGGACGGCGTTGCACAGGCAT
>JAQBNP010000211.1 GCA_028288515.1 Flaviaestuariibacter sp.
TTGCCTGGCTGCCATTCACCTGGACATCGGCGCCGGTTCCAACCTGCGTTGTGTTATCGGCTTTTGCACCGAAGACGGCAGAATTTTCATTGGCATTTGCCTTTGCTTCGTCGGATGCATGCGTTGAGGCCTGTGCGTTTACGCGGGCACCGGCTTTCACGTCGGTGGCGGTCTTTGCTTCGTTCTTTACGGCTGTGCCGACTTCGACGCCTTTCGCTGCGGCTGATGTAGCTGCGCCGGTCGTCGCGCCCTTTACTTGAACGGCTTTCGTTGCGCCGGCTGAGACAGCAGCTTTCGTTGCGCCGGTGGTTGCGCTTGTCGCACGGGTTGCAGCGTTGGCGGCAGCGTTTGTCGTAGAAGCGGCATTCACACTTTTGTTAACGGCGGCATGTGTTGTGTTCGTAACACCGAGGTTTACCTGTGCAAAGGAAGCGGTTGCAGCGAAGGTCGCAACGGCGAGGAGAAGGGATGTTTTTCTTGATTTCATGGTTTGTGTTTTTAGGGTTTCGCAAGCATAGAAGGGAATTCTATGCCAAAGTTTAAAACGTTGAATCACAATTTTTTAGGTTGATTAACGTCCGTCAACTTTCCCTCAGACCATTGATTGAATACAGGGTTTAAAGAAGAAAGAGAATATTTTAAAAATTGATATGCGTTGGCTGTTTTGTTTAGAAACAATTAACAAAAGAGTAGAAACGCAAAACGAAGAACGGCGAAGAAGCGCACAATCATTTTTAGTCTTCTGCTGGCGAGAGGCTGGTTGTTTTGCACCTCGAAAAGGCAAGAAACATGTCACGCAAAGAAGCAAAGAGCGCCGAGCAACTTGCAAAGGATCCCTGGTGCTCCTTTGCGTACTTCAAGCGGTTCAAATGTGATCCGCAAGATGCGTGCAGCGCGCACACGAATCGACCCCTCAGTACTGACCATTCACTATTCAGCGCTCACTACCCCACCACCATCAGCTTCGCATAATTCAGCATGATCTTTTTCTCGCCGTTCTGGTCGAAACGGATCGTGGCGACAGGGTTGTGCGCCGAGCCTTCAAGTGTGACGATCTCGCCGAAACCGAATTTCTGGTGCTCGACTTTCTGTCCGACGGCAAGAGTGGAAATATCGCTCGGAATGAAGTTGGGAGACGGCGTGTGCGACACCTCTTTTGGCTTCGCGTTGTTCAGCAGCGTCGATACGATCGTTCGTTCTTTTTGCTCGGGAGCGCCGCGCTGCATCCGCTCGAATGCGCTGCCCATCCCCCAGCGGGAGGATGACGATTGGTTCTTCACTCCGCCACCAGCATAGCTGTGATCGAGGTAGGCTTCGGGGATCTCCGCAATGAAGCGGCTGGCATCGCTTTGCACAAGCTGCCCAAACCGGTAGCGCGTGTTTGCATAGGTCAGGTAGAGGCGGCCTTTGGCGCGCGTGATCGCAACGTAAAACAGGCGGCGCTCCTCTTCAAGCTCTTCGCGGGTATTGAGGCTCATGGCGTTCGGGAAGAGGCTTTCCTCGAGACCGCCCACAAAAACAACGGGGTACTCAAGTCCTTTCGCCGCGTGGATCGTCATCAGCTTCACGGTGTCTGCGTTCGGGTCTTTCTGGTCGCTGTCGGTCAGCAGCACGATCTGCTGCAGGTAGGCGCCGAGGCTCTTGTCGCCCACTTCACCACTTTCTTCGTTGCCCGGCGTTTCCGTAAATTCCTTGATCGAATTGAGGAGCTCCTGGATGTTTTCATAGCGCTGCACGCCCTCGGTGCTCTTGTCATTGAACAGCTCTTTTACAAAGGATGTCTGCTTGCCCACATGGAACGCAATGTCATATGCATTCTTCGTTTCGAGCATGCTTCGGAATGAGCGGATCATCATCACAAACTCCTCGATGGCCTGCAGCGTACCCGCCTTGTAGCCGAACATGGGCGCGGCTTCCAGCACTTCCCACATTGAAATATTCCTTTCATTCGCATTGGCAATGGCGCGATCGATCGACGTTTTTCCGATGCCGCGTACAGGGTAGTTGATGATGCGCTTCAGCGCTTCCTCGTCCTTTGGGTTGACGATCAGCCGGAGGTAAGACAGGAAGTCCTTGATCTCCTTGCGCTGGTAGAACGAGATGCCGCCGAAGATGGTGTAGGGAATATTCATGCGGCGGAGGCTTTCCTCGAAGGAGCGGCTCTGGGCATTGGTGCGGTAGAGGATCGCGAAATCCTTATTCACATAATGGTTGCGCAGCCGCAGCTCCTGGATGGCATCGGCAATATACTTGCCTTCGTCGTTGTCCGTCATGGTGCGCACCAGCTTGATCTTTTCGCCGGTGGCATTCTCGGTGAACAGCGTTTTCGGGATCTGTCCCTTGTTGTTCTTGATCACCTCGTTGGCGATCGTCAGAATGTTTTGTGTGCTGCGGTAATTCTGCTCCAGCTTGATCACCTTCACATCGTCGTAGTCCTTTTGAAACTGGAGGATGTTCTCGATGGTCGCGCCACGGAAGGAGTAGATGCTTTGAGCATCATCGCCTACCACGCAGACGTTCTCGTGCATGGCGCCGAGCAGCTTGATGATCTCGTATTGTGCGGGGTTTGTGTCCTGGTACTCATCGATCATGATATACTTGAACTTGTGCTGGTACTTGCTCAGTACTTCCGGGAAGCCGCGCAGCAGCTCGTACATCTTGAAGAGCAGGTCGTCGAAATCCATCGCGCCGTTCTTGAAGCAGCGCTTCGCGTAAGCGTCGTAGATATGGCCGACCATGGGCCGGTTGGCCCGCATGTCTTCCTGCTGGAGGTGATAGTCGGTGAGGTATTCTTTGGGACCGACCAGCGCATTCTTGGCGGACGAAATACGGTTGTAGACGACGTTTGGCTTGTAGTGCTGCACATCGAGATTGAGCTCGCCGGTGACGGCTTTGACAACGCTCTTCGCGTCGTCGGTGTCGTAGATCGTGAAGGAGTTGGGGTAGCCGATGCGATGGGCCTCCGCGCGCAGGATGCGGGCAAAGACCGAGTGAAAGGTGCCGATATAGAGGTTGCGCGCCTCGCGGCTGGCGAGAATATGCTCCACGCGCTCCTTCATTTCGGCAGCTGCCTTATTGGTAAATGTGAGTGCAAGGATATTGAAGGAATCCACCCCTTTGGCCATGAGGTGAGCAATGCGTGTCGTGAGAACTTTTGTCTTTCCGCTGCCCGCTCCGGCCACGATCATGAGCGGTCCGTCCGTCGTGAGAACCGCATCGCGCTGGCGCTCATTCAATCCCTTCAAATAGTCTTGCATAGCCGGCGAAGGTACGAACCGCGGGGGGTGGCGCCCAAGGAATGGCGGCGTTAAATTTTGAGAAAAAAGCTGGCATCGTCACCCTCCTTCCGGGCTGGGTCGGCGCGCATCTGAAGACCACCCTGGGGTAGGCCTGTCACGCGTTCCGGCATCGCTCCGCGTGCACTTCCAGCCGGTAGCCATCCGGGTCGCGGAAGCCGATGAACACGCGGTCAAGGTGGGTCGGCGCCGGTGGGGAGAACCGCACGTGCAGCGATACCAGCCTGTCCATCACCTCATCGAGATCATCCGTATAAAACCGGACGACAAGCTCGCCAGCCGGCAGATGGGTGGACGTGTTGAAATCGAGCGGCGTCTCAGGAAAGGAGAAGACGGCCAGCCCTGCTCCGGCAACGGACGCAACGCGGCCGAAGACCGCTTCGTAAAACGCATTGCTTCGCGCCACATCCGCGGAGCCAAGCTCGATCTCATGCAGCCTGATGTTCATGGTCGTCCTGTTTTATCGTTCGAGCTTGAATCCGGGATCCGCCGCGGGCCGCTTCTCGGCGTTGGCGACTTTCCACCCGGTCCGGTACATCCATTCGGTCATCCGTCTCAGCTTCCGGATATCGATAGCTGCCGCCTCGTCCATCGGCGTGTGGTAATCGGGATGGAGAAGCGTCGTATACATCAGCGCTGGAATCCCGGCGCGGGCATAAGGCAGGTGGTCGCTCCGGAAATACCAGCCTTCCACGTGCTCCGGCTTATCCCAGAGCGTATCCAGCCTGAAGCGCGGCCCTTCGTTATTTGCTTCGAGGGCCATCCGCACGAGGTCGGATGAATTGCGGTGCGGCGCCTGCATGCCCAGCAGCGCGGCGCTGTCGGCATTGTTGCGACCGATCATGTCTCCGTTCAGGACTGCCACGATCGATTCTTTCCGGACTGTCGGGTGGGCGGAGAACCATTTAGAGCCGAGAAGGCCCCGCTCTTCCGCGCCATGCCAGACGAAGAGGGCCGAGCGACGACCGGGTTGCTTGTGGAAGGCGCGTGCCGCTGCCAGCAGCGCCACGCTCACAGTTCCGTTATCGTCAGCGCCGTTGTAGATCGAATCCGTACCATAGGGCTGGCGAACACCGTCGTGGTCCTGGTGGCTGCTGAAGAGAACGTATTCCGACTTGAGCGCCCGATCGGTTCCCTCAACGCGACCTACGATGTTCACGGATGGATAATCGAAGCTTTCGACCTGGATCGTGGCATTCAGCGTGGCGCCGCTCCGCAGGCTTTCGCCGAGCGCGCCGTGGACCCAGAGGACAGGTGCGCGGGTCGCAACGGTTGCGCCGGGCTCGCCTTCGATATTGTAGGAGCCGCGGCTCATAGCGGGCACAACCTGGCTCCAGCTCGCTTCGCCGGTTGCGTCGGCAATAAAGATGATGGCAACAGCACCGCGCGCGAGCAGGTCCTGTGCGTATTTCCGCTGCACAAAGCCGGGGTAGCGACGGGCAGGAAGAGAGATATTCATGTTGATCTGGTCGGCCGAGACCTGTACGGCAACGGCCTTGCCTTTGAGGTCGAGCGCATCGAGCTCCGTCTTCGTTGCCGTTCCGGCATACACAACAGGTGCTGATATGCTGGCCGGCGCCGTTTGGGCAACGAGTACGTCCGTCCAGAGTGCAAGCGATCGCCCGCTGATGCCCAGGGTGCTGGCGCGACTGACCCGGTTGCGCTTCATCGTGAAGAACTGGAACCAGGTGCCGTCGTCGCCGGCTGGCTTGAGGCCGGCCGCTTTCATTTGATCGGCCCACCAGGCCGAAACGCGGAGCTCGTCGAGGGTGCCGGCCTCGCGGCCGCGGAAGTGGTCGTCGGCCATGGCGAAGAGGTCTTTTTTGAGGTCTGCCTCCGTAATGGCGGAAACAAGCGGCGGCTTTACGGACGGTGTCTTTTTCTGCGCGCTGGAGGCCAGGGAAAGAAGAAGGATCCCGGCGGTGGCAAGAAGTCTCATGTCGTGCATTTTGAGTGGAAAATATACGGCAGGATCGGTCTGGGCCGGTGGCTCAGGTCTTTTCGGTGATTGCGGCGAGGACGGCCGAGATCAGGTCGGGCTCGTAGCCTTTTTGCATGAGGTAGTCCTGCGTCTTTTTTTTTGCGGACGAGGTATTGCTCGCTTTTCAGCAGGGCGTATTTTTTCTCTGCGAGGGAACGGAGCGTTTTCATGTAGGCCTCGTCATCGATCGTTTGCATGGCCTTCTTGATAATGTATTCGCTTACCTTTTTTTCCTTGAGGCCGTAGTAGATCTTTTTTCGGCCCCAGTCCTTCATGCGGAAGCGGCCGCCAACAAAAGCTTCTGCGAAGCGGCTCTCGTTGAGGAAGTCGTCTTCGATGAGTGACGCGAGGATCTCGTCGTGGTCGGAGCGGTAGACGCCGAGGTCCCACATTTTGGAGACCACCTCCGCGTGGCTGCGCTCCTGGTAGGCGCAGTACTGGCGGAGCTTCTGGACAGCCTGTTCCTTGGTGAGGTATTTTTTTTGAAAAGCCACTGGGACTCTTTATTTAGAATGATGAATGTCGAACAAGGTATGTCCCATGTCGAAATCAAGCGCATAACTGAAGGCCGACCTCTTCATTCAACTTCAACATTCGATTCGATAGTCGATATTCGATATTCCGTATTCTACACTTCTTCGAGGAGCTCTCGGCAGCCGAACTGCTTTTCTAAAAGCTGGTCGTAATAATCGGCTTTCTGGAACAGGTCGCGGAACATGTCGACGCCTGCTTCGCGTGTCATATCAAGGTCGTACATGATGCAGGACAGCACGATGCTTTGCTTGACGCAGGACAAAACCAGCGAATCCATTTTATAATTTTCTTCCAGCAGGAACCTGTACAGCGGCCTGATCTGTGCCGTTTCCGCGGGCAGCGTACAGAGGTAGGCGTCACCCGACACGAAGAAGTTCTCGGAATTGTAGTTGATCTTGATCTTGGCCGACCCTTCTTTCACCGTCCAGTTGTTGTGGCCGTCGCGTGTGAGCTTGACATCCTTGCCGAGGTCCTTCAGGATGTCTTCCACCGTCTTTGCCACACCCACGGGCTTTGCTTCCTTCTCCGGCATCTGGGGGAGCTTCACCTCGGTGCCGCAGAAGGGGCAGTACTTGGTGGAGTCGATATTGGCCGGCGTCACAAGGGTATCGCAGCTGTGGCATCGGGTGGACGGCTCCCCGCGGTGCGGATTGTAAAGAGCGAGCGCTTCGCGGAGATAGCTGACGGGCAGGGCGAAGCCAAGGTTGTCGCCACCGCGGATGATGAAGGAGTTGACGCCGATGACCTCGCCACTTTTAGCAACCAGGGGGCCGCCGCTGTTGCCGGGGTTGATGGCGGCATCGATCTGGATATACTTGATGCCGTCGCGGATGCGGTCTGCCTTTGAGATCACGCCCTGCGTGGCGGTGTAGTTGAGGCCGAAGGGGTGGCCGATGGCAACGACCACGCCGCCATCCTGCACGTCCTCATACTGGCCGAGGCGGATCTCCGGCAGCTGGGCGCCTTCGGGTGGCTGGAGGAAGGCGAGGTCGTGCTTCCTGTCTGTATACCAGACGCGGGCGAGTCGCCTCTCGAAGAAGCGCCCGGCGATGGTGACCTCGGCATTTTTTCCGACCACGTGCTCGTTGGTGACAACGAGGTCGAATTCCTTGATGTAGAAGCCCGTGCCGGTGCTGGTCTGCGTCGCGATCTGGATGATGGCGGGCCGGTAGAGCTCGATGATCTGTTGTGTCTCCATGAACCACGGTTTTACTCACTCGTTTCCTGTCTTACGATCATAGAATAATAGTCTATGCTCGATGTTCAATGCTCAATGTTCTCTGTTTTTGTATACCGCTGAATATTGAGCGTTGATCGTTGAGCATTTTTTTCTCCTTCCCAGTCAGCTCCTCGTCTCTAAATTCAAAAACTCCACTTCCCCGGTGAAGGATTGGTTGAAGCTCATCATGTTGTCGAACTTCAGCTTCTCCGTCCGCATTTTCAGCTCGGGATATTTCGGGTTCCAGTTCGCCTGGATCTCTTCGATCGCCTTCAGGATCGCTTCCTGGTCGAACGTCTTTTTTTCCTTGTCGTAGTAGGCGTTGCTATAGCCGAGCGCCTGGAAGAAATCGGGGTAGTTGATCATCATGAACAGCTGGAAGAACTCGGTCACCGGCCGCGGCAGGCTGTACGAGTACTGGCAGTAGGCGATCCCATATTCCGATATCAGGGCGGCGATCTCGTAATGCTTGTTCTCTTTGTACCACGCGATGTTCTGGTTGGCGTTGTAGATCGCGTCCGCGATCGTTTTGTGTGCCTGCGGCATCACGATGGAGAAGGTGTAGCGCGAGCGGAAGAGGTGCGGGAAGACCTCTTCTTTCGTCCGTGCCTGCAGCTTCATGAATTCTTCGACCATCTCCTGGTTCTTTTCAGAAACGGGACGGTCGTCCTTGCGGAAATAAATGTCAACGATGCGCTCGATGTTCAGCAGCAGCTTCCCTTCGGGCAGTACGAGAAAATCGATCCGGTAGGCCAGGGCCAGCAGCATATAGGCGATTCCACCGGAGAACTTGTCGGCATCAACCGTTTCAATGAGATCGAGCGTTTCCTTGATCCATTTCTGGAGGAATGCAAATTTCACTTCTTTCTCCGTGTCGGGGATCTGCGTGATATGGTCCGTGTCTACCGGCAGCAGCGACGTGAAATCCTGCACCAGGAGATCGTCCTGCTTGTCGGCCTTTGTTGCCAGCTCCTTGAGTCCGTAATAGAGCTTGCTGGGGTTGGCCGTTTCGATGTCGCTGTCGAACATCATGCAAAGCTTGTTTCCATTGATGGCGTAGCGGGTGTAGTAGAGGCTGAAATTCATTTCGAGAAGGCGCCGCATGACGGGCACGCTGGGCACGGGCATCTCGGCGAGCGCGACCTCCGCATTGAGGGTCTTGTCGTTGTAGAAGCCCCGGATGATCTTGGAACCCTGGTAGAAGGAGAATGTGCCGCTGTTGCCGGTCTGCACATGCGTCACATTGTCCGCCTCATCATCCGCGAGGTAGTCAAAAAACGTAGCGATGCTTTGGTAGAAATTCTTTTCCTTGAACTGTGCCTCGGCCTCGTTCCATTTCTCGACTTTGCCGATGGGCTTGTTGTTGTCGGAATAGCGGCCAAACCGGATGACGGGCTGTCCGCTCTCCACTTCTTTCTTTTTCGACCAGCTGAATAAGGTTTCCAACATCATTCCAATCCTTCGTTTTAGCAGCCTGTGCCAGGCCGGGTTCGGTCTGCCCGGTGGGCCGGTCGCCCCGGTTCCCAAGTTCCTTCAAAAAAAGGACCACACGCCGCATCAAAATAAGGTCTTCTTTTTCAATTCCGGTGTTCAGCTCTTCTGTCGTTGCCCGTGAATTACCCGTCCGGCAAGATCAATTTTTGCTTAGTTTCGCCCCGGCCAGAATCCTTTCCGGGACCGGCGGACGAGACGCTCTCCAGGCGCCGGGAGGCGCTGCCGCTGCCGCCACAGACAAAACAGACAACATGAAATTTATTGCTTCTTCTTCTCAACTACTGAAACAACTGCAACAGATCGCGGGCGTCATCAACGCCAATACCGTGCTGCCGATCCTCGAGGACTTTCTTTTCGAAGTGAACAACGGAAAGCTCACCGTTGTTGCGACCGACCTTGAGACGGTCATGCGGATCCAGCTCGATGTGGAAGCCCGCGAAAGCGGCCGCGTTTGCATCCCGGCCAAGATCCTCATCGATTCGCTGAAGAACATTGCCGACCAACCGCTGACCTTTACGATCGACAAGAATTTCGGCATCGAGATCACCTCCGATAACGGCAAGTACAAGGTCATGGGCGAGAACCCCGACAATTTTCCAAAGGAGCCCGCCGCCGACGACACGACCTCCTTCACCATGCCCTCGTCCGCACTGGTAACAGCCATCAACAAGACCCTGTTCGCCGTGAGCAACGACGACCTGCGCCCGGCCATGACCGGCGTGTTCTTCGAGCTCAATAAAGAGTTTATCCAGTTTGTCGCTACGGACGCGCACCGGCTGGTTCGCTACAAGCGCACGGACGTGAGCTGCCCCCAGAACGATTCCTTTATCGTTCCGCGCAAGCCGCTCAACCTCCTCAAATCGGCCCTGCCCGACAACGAGGACGAGCTGACCATCAACTACAACAGCAACCATCTCTTCGTTCGCAACGGCACCACGCAGCTCAGCTGCCGCCTGATCGACGCACGGTTCCCGGACTATAAAGTGGTGATCCCCACCGACAACCCATATAAGCTGCTTGTCGGCAAATCACAGTTCCAGAGCGCTCTGCGCCGCGTCAGCGTTTTCTCCAACAAGAGCACCAACCAGGTTGCCCTCAATATCAGTGGCAGCGAGCTCGGACTGGCCGCACAGGACGTGGACTTTTCCTTTGAAGGAAATGAGCGCATGAAATGCCAGTACGACGGCGAAGACCTGACGATCGCCTTCAACGCCCGCTTCCTCATCGAGATGCTCAACGCCTCCGATGGTGAGGAAGTGCGCATCGAGCTGTCGACACCAACAAAGGCCGGCATCCTCCGCCCGACCGACAAAGAGGAAAATGAAGACCTGCTGATGCTGGTGATGCCGCTGATGCTCAACCAATGATATTTTAAGAATGATCATCCGCCCGCCCCGCTCCCGGGGCGGGCTTTTTTTTGGGCTGCTTTGAATAGCCGGCCGATCACCGGCGTATTGATAAACCTTCTGCTCCGGTTAAGCGCTGCAGGCGAAGCTCTCGCCTCTGTTCATTTCTTCTTACCTTTTGACTATGAATTTCGTTCCCGTCCAGGTCTATATCAATTACATCGACGCACACATTGCCAAGGGGCAGCTCGAGGAAGAAGGGATCGAGTGCTGGCTGAAAGACGAGCACCTCGTTTCAACCACCCCCTTCCTGACCCAGGCCGTTGGAGGCATCAAGCTGATGGTGGCCGAAGACGATCGTGACCGCACGATCTCGATCCTCCGACAGATCGACGCCGACAAGCGCGCCAACCTTGCCTGCCCGCGTTGCCAAAGCACCGATGTGGAGTTCGTGACAACGCCGCGCAAAGCATCCAACTGGCTGGGGACGATCTTTGGCGGCCTGTTCGGCGATCTATCGCTGGCCGGCGACAAGGTTTATCACTGCTTTTCGTGCGGCCATGAATTCCCGATACCCGACGACCCTCAATAAACTGCCATGTGGACGGACATCATCGATCATTTCTCCAACCTTGACAAGCGCCCCGGCGAGCGCCTCGGGTTGCTTGTAGGTGGTCTGCTGCTTTTCTGGATCATCGAGGGAGCCATTCCCCTGCTGCAGCCGGCGTACAAGAAAAGCAAGCTGCGCCATGCGTCCGTAAACTTCGGCTTCACGCTGATCCATCTTCTTATTCATACGTTTCTTGCCGTCGTGATCGTGCTGCTGTCCGACTGGTGCCGGCGCGAAGGCTTCGGCATTGTGTACTGGACCGGCGCCGGCGTCTTGGGCACCATCCTGCTTTCATTCCTCGTGCTGGATTTTTTTGGCGGCTGGCTCGTTCATATCACCGAGCACAAGCTCGGCGCTCTCTGGCGCTTCCATGTCGTTCACCACGCAGACAATAACGTTGATGTGACGACGGGCCTTCGTCACCACCCGGTCGAAAGCGTGCTGCGCGGCTTCTTCTTCTTTGCCGGCATCCTGGTGTCCGGTGCGCCGATGTACGCGGTGATGATCTTCCAGACACTGCTCGTACTGTCCACGGCGTTCACGCATGCCAATATTGCCCTGCCACGCCCTCTGGACCGCGCCCTGAGCTGGGTCCTTGTCTCGCCGAATATGCACAAGGTCCACCACCACTGGCAGCAGCCGTATACCGACAGTAATTACGGCGCTGTGCTGTCCATCTGGGACCGCCTTCTCGGAACCTACCGCGCGCTGGATCCGACACAGATCCGCTACGGCCTCGACCGGTACTATCCCAACGAGCATGACGAGAATTTCATGATGCTGCTGAAGAAACCGTTTCAAAAACAAGAAGGGAAAAGACCATGAGCTTTTTTGAATGGCTGGGCGAGTCGATGAACCCCGGGCCGCTCGGCACTGTCCATTCGGCGCGTCACAAGCCGGTGTTCCCGCCGGGCATGAAGCGTGGCCGGGTGCTGTTGCTGGCAGTCGTTGGCTGGACCCTTCTCGTTTACGGGCTGAACACCATTTACCACCTGGAGGAAGATCGGTGGCAGTGGGCTCTTGGGTTTGCGGTCTACCTGGCGATCGCTGCTTTGATCACACCCGCGCCCGACGCGCGCAACATGGGTTTTGCAGGTGGCCTGATCGACCACCCCTTCCGTATAACGGATGATTACAACCGCCTGCTTGCTTTCCTGCTCGTGTTCCTCGTGCCCGGCAAAATCATCATCTTTGCGGTGGCCGCCACCGTCAGGCTGGCCCGCCAGAAACTCTCCCCATGAAGAAGATCGCAGTGATCCCGGCCCGCTACGCGGCTACACGTTTTCCCGGAAAATTAATGGAGCTGCTGGGCGACCGCCCCGTCATCACGCGCACCTACGAGGCTGCCGTCGAAACGGGCCTGTTCGATGCCGTGATCGTGGCCACGGACAGCGACGTGATTGCCGGCGAGATCCGCGCCCGCGGCGGTACCGTTGCCATGACGCGCAGCGACCATGAAAGCGGCACGGACCGTATTGCAGAAGCGGTTGCCGGCATCGAGGCCGACGTGATCGTGAATGTGCAGGGAGACACGCCGTTCGTCAATGCCGACGCGCTGCAACGACTGCTCGGCCTCTTCGACGACCCGGCCGTGCAGGTGGCTTCGCTCATGGACCCGATCACGGACCCCGCAGAATTGCAGAACCCCAATGTCGTGAAGGTGGTCGTTGACCTCGGGAACAATTCGCTTTTTTTCAGTCGCAGCGTGCTGCCCTACCCCCGCAATACATCGATCACGATCCCGCACTACCGGCATATCGGGGTGTATGCCTTCCGCAAGGCCGCGCTCCTGCAGTTCACGCAATGGCCGGTGACACCGCTGGAAGATGCCGAAAAGATCGAGTGCCTGCGCTTCCTCGAGCACGGCGTTCCGCTGCGCATGGCCCTGACCGACCCGATCGGCGTAGACATCAATACACCGGAAGACCTGGCGAAGGCGCGGGAGACCTGGCGGGAGTGATATACATTGACGATTTACGATTTTAGATTGAAAGCCTTTAAACGCAAAGCGCGCAAAGAAGCAAAGAAAAAGGCAAAGGGGGCCTCCTTCGTGCTCCTTCGCGTCCTTTGCGGCTTTGTGGTTCAAGCTCGCTCACCACTCACGATTCACTATTGACTATTCACTATTCACTATTCACTATTCCCTACATTCGCTTCATGCCTCCTGAACGCTACCTGAGATACCTGCTGCCGCCGTCCCTGTTCCATACCCAGCGGACGAAAGAGATCCTCAACGTCAACCCGACCATCGAGCAGAAACGCAAGCCGCTGGAATTGGTGACCGTGTCGGTCTATTCATACGATGCGCACGGCGTCACGGAAGCCACATACGATGACGTCGAGTCCGTCTTTCACTGCAAGGCCGATGCGGCCAACTGCTGGATCAATATCGACGGCATCCGCAAGGAAGATGTGGAGAAGGTCTCCGCGCATTTCGGCATTCACCCGCTCCTCTCCGAAGACATCCTCAGTCGCCACCAGCGCCCGAAGATGGACGAGGTCGACGGCATCCTCTACTGCCTTCTCAACATGCTGTACTTCAACGAGGAGCAAGGGTGCGTGGAGGTGGAGCAGGTAAGCATCGTGCTCGGCAAAGGCTTTGTCATCACGTTCCAGGAAGATCCCAAACGAGACGTGTTCAACGCCATCCGCGACAAGCTGCGGGTGAGTGGCAGCAAGCTGCGCACGCGCGGTGTCGACTACCTCTGCTACTCGCTCCTCGACACCATCGTTGACAGCTACTATCTCGTCATGGAAAAGCTGGGGGACCGCATGGAATCCGTCGAGGAGGAAGTGATCCGCAACACCAACACAGTGGCCATGGCGCGCATCAATAACCTGCGCAAAGAGCTGATCGTGCTGAAGCGAAATATCGCCCCTGTGCGCGATATCGTCAACAACATCATCCGCAGTGAAAGCGAGCTCCTCGAAGAGACCACCACGAAATATTTCAAGGACGTCTACGACCACATCATCCAGGCCTACGACCTCAGCGAAAACTACCGCGACGTGATGCTAAGCATGCAGGACCTCTACCTGAACAATGTAAACCTGCGCATGAATGAAGTAATGAAAGTGATGGCCGTCGTGACCTGCCTCCTCGCACCGGCAACGGTGATCGGCGGCATCTTCGGCATGAACTTCGAATCCATCCCGCTGCTGCATAATAAATGGGGCTTCCTGGCAGCGGTCGGACTGATGCTGATCATCCCCGTATGGATGATCGGGATGTTCCGGAGGAAAGGATGGTTTTAGGAATGTCCACTATTGAATATCGAATGTAGAAGGAGCGGGATGTCGAATATTGAATAAGGAAGGAACGCTCAATAATCGATGCTCAATTCTCAGCTTTCAATGAAGAAAGGCGAATACAGGGAAGATGGCTGCTCCGCGCAGAAATCGGAAATCGTATATCTAAAATCGTAAATCCTCTCACCGTCTCTTAAACACCGGCACCGTGCTGCACGGCTCACCGTACATAATGCTCTTCGCAACAGGGAGCAGTGCCCGCGTGATCGCCGCATAGGCATAGTCGCCGACCGGCACCTCGCCACAACCCTTCACCACCACGCGCTGGTCAATATATTCATCCGTGTTGATCGCCTCGATCTGGCGCACCACCAGGTGCTTGCGCATCTCATCGGCCGTACCCAGGAACACATCCGCCGCCACCGGCTGCAGGTAGCTCACCGCCAGCATATAGGCCCATACCGGGATCACCGCATCGGCGCTGCACGTGATGGCGACATTCTGGCCTTCATAGCCCGACCAATCAGCCGTCTTCAGGGCTTCCCTGTAATCCTTCTCTTTCAAGATCAGACCCATGAACAAATAGTCCTTCAGGTCGAAGGTGACGATCGCCGCCGTGGGAAGGAACCGCTCCAGGTCGAGCGTGATCAACCCGCTGTTCGCTACTTTATTCACAAAAAGATCGCTCATGACGCAAAGGTACAGCGGTTCCGTGTTGGTCAAAAGCCAACAAAAAAGCCACGCGGTGCGGCGTGGCTTTTTCGATCATCCAGTTGATGGATCAGTAGAACTTGGCGCGGTTGTCCTTGATGTTGGCATCCGTTTTCAGCGGCTCGATCAGGGAATTGCCCTGGCCCTGCTGCATCTGGCTCATAAAGTTCTGGCGCGCCTGCTGCTGCAGGAACCGGCGCTGGTCGGCGACGCTGCCACCGGCATCCGGCAGGGCGCTTTGGTTGTCGACACGCAGAACGAACACACCGGACTGGCCCTCGATCGCTTCCGGAACAACCTTACCCTTGTTGGCGGGGTTGAAGGCGGCGCCGATCACGCGGGACTCAAATCCGAGGCCCTGGTTATTGCCATTGAAGTGCAGGCTGTCAACCGGTTGAACGGGTTGGCCCACCTTGGCGGCGGCCGCCTCGAGGGTCGTGATCGGTCCCAGGTTTTGCTTGATGCGCTCCGCTTTCTTCTTGTTGCGCAGGATCGGCTCCACGACTGTTCGGGCAGCAGTGGCGCTTTGAACGCCGGCCTTGTTGATGTCGGTGACAACGGCCACGATATAGGCTTCGCCGATGCGCTCCGGTGCAATCACATCGCCTTTGTCGGCGCTGTAGATGCTGCGAACAAAGGAGCGCGAGGCGCCGATCCCGGAAACCTGGTATTCGCTCTCTTTAATGTCCGTGGCCGTCATGGGGCGGATGCCTTTGCTTTGAAGCTTCGCGGCATTGGCGCGGAAGGATTCGATGTCCTTGCTGTTGGCGGCGAACTGGCTGGCCGCCGTGCTGGCCGCGTTTTCCGTTTCATCGCTTGCCTCGATCGGGCGCGCGAAATAAGCGATCTTATAGGCAGGTGACGAGCCCTTGTGCGCGAGAACTTCCATGACATGGTAGCCCATTTCCGTTTTTACGACATCGACGGTACCAACCGGGTTGGTGAAGAGGAAGTCGTTAAATGGCGCATACATCTGGCCAGTGAATACATTTTCATACACACCGCCCTTTTCCTTGCTGCCCGGGTCTTCGGAGAAGCGGGTCACGAGGGAGTCGAACGACTGGCCGGCGCGAACCAGGCCGAGCACGCTGTCGGCGATCTTCTTGGCAGACGCGTCGTCGCGGACAGGCACCATCTGGCCGTTCTGCGGGTTGCGCTGGTAGGTTGAGATCAGGATATGGCGCACCTTGGCGGTGTCGGGGAGCTGCTTTACGTCGAGAATGCGGGACATGGCGTAGACGGCGTTCTGCGAGCCATCGAGGTAGGGGCCATAGGTGACGCCGACGGGGGCGCTGAGGATGGCCTCCTTATTTGGCTGGCGCATGGCGCTGCGGGAGATATAGCCATTATAGAAAGGCATCACGCTGTTGTTCTGCGCGAGAAAGTTCTCGTAGTTCCTGGCGCTGTCGAATGCCGGCTTGAGCTTCAGGAGGGTTTGCTGAACGGCGGCCGAGTCGGCTGCGGTTGGTGTCGCGGAAAAAGCGACGTAGCTGATGGAGCGCGTTTCTTCCTTTTGCTCGAAGTCGGAGCGGTGGGCATTCACGTAATCGCTGATCTCGCTGTCCGTCACCTTCACGGCGCTGTCGGAGATCGTACCGTAGGGAACGGCAACGAAGGCGACCTTGGCAATCAGGTTATTGTCGGCGTTTTGCTTTTCGATCATCCATTTCGGGAAATAGAAGGTGTTGGCAAGAAGCGATGTGTACTTCTCGGTGCGGCGCTGGTCGCGGAGGTAGCTTACGTATTGGGCAAGCTGCTCGCGCTCTTCGGCGGAGCCTTTCTTGATCTGGTTGATCTGCGCCTGGGCGGCGGCGCCATTATATCGGCTTGTGGCCGAATCCGTAAAGCGCTGCTTGAGGTCGGCAGGAGGGTTGGTGCCGAAGAGGATATCGTTGATCTCCTTATCGCTGACCTGGATGCCGAGCTTCTCGTACTGGTCTTCGAGGAGGGTCTGTGTGACCTCCTGGTTCCAGACGGCGGCAATGGCGTCCTGGCGGCCTGCATCGCCCATGTCGTAGCCTTGCTGGCGGCTCTGCTCTTCACGCGCTTTGACCTTCTCGTCGAATTCGGCTGTCTTGATCTTCTTTCCATTGATGCTGCCGACGACGTTGGAGCCACCGCCGAAGAGATTGCTGCGGCCGGTGAAGGCATCCATTAAGATGAAGCCGACGAGGGACACCGCGATCGCGATCACCGCGATCCGTGCGTACTTATCCCTGATACTTTGAATAACTGACATAGGTGGAGGAGTTTCGGTTTTTATGTAAACAGTGGGCAAATTTAGGGGATTCGATGTTATCAACAATCGGTGGAAAACAGCCAAAACCCTATATTTTCCAATGGTTTCCGGTGGTCGGAGCAGCCGGCGCGCACCGGTCCGGCGCGGGGCATTCCGACGACCCCCGGTGTTTGCCCGCCGGGCTGTGGATTTCGTCCGGCGGGTGTGAATAACCGTTGTGGAACTGTGACATGGAACGTGGCCAGATGGTCAGTAAAATGATTAGGGTTGGATGGTCGGGCCGGGTTGCCGGATAAGTCGATGGTTTTCCGCAGGCTATTCACAGGTCGAAAAAATACGATACCTGCCGCGTGTTTTCACAATGGTAAATCCACATCCCTGTGGAAAAAACAGCGCGGTGCCCGGCCCATTGATACCTTTGCTGTGAATAAGGACCGCGATCCTGTGAATAACTGCACCAAATTTGCATCCTTCAAAAACCGGGGTCGAATTATCCACCAATTCACAGCCCTAGTAGTAGTAGGTTTCTTTTATAAATTAAATAGAATACTAGTAGTTATTATATGCAAGGGGAAATGTTGATAGCCGCCGAAAACGAGATCCTGGAGAACGGATTCCTCGACCGGCCGATCGATCCGACGCTGGACCTGTTCGCCGAGATCGAGAAGCTCAAGAAAGAAAAGAATGCCGTGATCCTGGCCCACCTGTACCAGGAGCCCGATATCCAGGACATCGCCGATTTTATCGGTGACTCCCTCGGCCTGGCGGAAAAGGCCGCCCAGACCAACGCCGATATGATCGTCTTTGCCGGCGTCCACTTCATGGCCGAGACCGCCAAGATCCTCAACCCCTCCAAAAAGGTGGTCATCCCCGACTTTAAAGCGGGCTGCTCCCTGAGCGAAAGCTGCCCGCCACCCCTGTTCCGCAAGTTCCGGGAGCAGCACCCCGACCATATCGTGATCTCCTACATCAACTGCAGCGCCGGCATCAAGGCGCTGACGGACGTGATCTGCACCTCCTCCAACGCGAAGGCGATCGTGGAGAGCTTCCCGCCCGACCAGAAGATCATCTTTGCGCCCGACCGCAACCTCGGCGGCTGGATTAACCGGGAAACAGGCCGCAACATGCTGCTCTGGAACGGCGCCTGCATGGTTCACGAGATCTTCTCGCTGGAAAAGATCACCCGCCTGAAGGTGCGTCACCCGAACGCAAAGCTCATTTCCCACCCCGAGTGCGAGGAGCCGGTCCTGCGCATCTCCGACTTTGTCGGGTCCACGACCCAGCTGCTGGCCTATGTGAAGAATACCCCCAACCAGGAGTTCATCGTGGCCACGGAGGCAGGGATTCTTCACCAGATGCAAAAGCAGGCCCCCGGGAAGACCCTTATTCCGGCCCCTCCTGACAACCACTGCGCCTGCAATGATTGTCCCCACATGAAGCGCAATACCCTCGAGAAGGTGTACCTGTGCATGAAATACGAGCAACCTGAGATCATCATGGACGAAACGCTGCGCCTCCAGGCCAAAGGATCGCTCGACCGGATGCTGGAGATCAGCCGGCAGGTGGGAATCCTGTAGAATATCGAATCTTGAATATTGAATGATGAAGTCCGTTGTTCGGCGTTTTTGAAATATTCGATAATCAATGTTCAGTGGTCAATGCTCGGGGTGGCACTCCGGCGGGTGATAATCGATCATTGAACATTGATTATTGATTGTTCCCTGGCTGTTTCCCTTCTACATTGGATATTCCTTGTTCGATATTCAATAATCAATTCTCGATGCTCAGGGAGGCGTCCCCGCGGGTGAAAATTGAGAATTGATCATCGATCATTGATTGTTCCCTGGCTGTTTCCCTTCTACATTCGATATTCCTTGTTCGATATTCGATATTGCCTACGCGTGCGCCGGGCGGCAAGGTTTATTGGTGAAGCGGGTCCATGTAGAAGTGAAGCGGCGATGTTTACGTCGAAAGCGGCGACATGTAGCCGCCGAGCGGCGTGGTTTGTTTCAAAAGAGGCTCAATGTGAACGACGGGCGGCTCCATCCGGATGCAAAGCCGCCTGACATCGACCGCAAATGTCCCTATGTGGGCGGAGAGCGGCTTCATGGGAGTCCAAAGCGGCCCGTGCACAAAAAAAGGAGCGACGTGGCTCCTTCCCTTTTCATTTCCCTTGTTTGATCTTCCCAAACCGATGCCTCCCGAACAGCGCCCTGGCTTCCGGGTGTTTTTTGGGGTCGAGGCTTTGGGCGTAGGCCTTGACACGGTTGCCGGTGTCAACGAGACCGGTTTCGGCTTTGTAGAGGACGTCGTTGCGGTTCCGGATCTTGGTCATCTTTTCCGACTCGGCCGACGGCACCGCCATGTTGTGGGCGTTCAGGCGCTGCAGGGTGGCCTGGAGGGCGGCGATGGTGAGGTCGGTCTCTTCCGGCTTGTAGCTGGCTTCCTGCCGGCAGACGTCGATCAGTCGCTCGAAATTGGTGGCCATCATGTCGTAGCTGCGTTGAGACACGGAGCGGCTGGCGTGGGGTTCGGTCTTGCCGGTGGCGGCGGGCGGTGCCTCGTCGACGGGAGATTTGCGCCAGCCTTTGAGTCGCCGGTGGGCGGCCCTGATTTGCTCCATGGCCTGTGGAGAGGCGCCGGAGGCGGAGAAGGCCTTGACCACGCGGGTGGAGAGGGCTTCGGCCAGGCGGAAGTCCTCGCGGCGCAGCTGGGTGGCCTGGAGGAAGGCGGCGACGCTGCGGTCCGCCACCTGGTGGGCGGTGAGGGCATTGTTGTACAGGAGCTCGAGAGCGGCGATCTTGAGCGCCTCGTTGGAGGGGCGGTAGCCGGTGGCGAGCTTTCGGCAGTCTTCGATGAGATGCCCGGCCGTGGCAATGTTTTTTGCGTGGCCGGTGTCGGAGGAACGTGGCATGGGCTTGAGGTTTTAGAGGTGAAGAAATTGGAGAACGTCTAAAGGTCGCCGACTTTTTCCGGCCAAACAATACGTATTAATACGGGGGTGGAGGAACGAGTTTTTGAACCACGAAGGCAGGAGGGAGAGCGAAGGAGGAGGAAAGTCAAAAGTCAAAAGTCAAAAGTCAGAAGGCTGGACTCACAACTCACCCCTCACAACTCACCCCTCATCCCTCACCAAACGACCCCTTTCACGATTCACTATTCACTATTGAAGATTCACGAGTAGGAATTGCAGATATGTAGTGTCAGCATTTACTAAGTTCGTGTGCTGCCGTTGGTGGCGCCGAACGAAAGACCGCTCGATTGCGCCTTTCAGCCCCCGCCATTTTATAAATCAGAAACGCTCCTATGGTCTCCATTCTAGATCGACAGCGTGTGCCATTGGTAATGATGGCTCTTTTCGTACTCCTGTTCGGTTGTCTGTCTGCGGGAACGCATGGTTCTATAAACGCGTACCAGTATCCAGTGACGAAGTATCGATTGGCCGAAGTGGTGGACAGCATCATTGACCATAGTCCTTCGATTCGTCGTGATTCGATGAGAAATTACATGATTGACATGACCAATGGAAAAAACGACACCATTGAGAACAGGTACTACAATGACGATACGACCTACCAAACAATTTACGTGAAGACAGCCAAAGGGTATGACAGCTACATCTTCCGGTTCGGAGGTGGAAGGGAGGAGGGGGATACCTCAGGATCTTCCAACATTTCTGTTGCGTATGCATACGATGAGCAGGGGCATGGCGGCAGTGAGGGCAACGGCGCCTTTTCCTGGTATAACGGTCGTTTGAAGCGGCGGGTATTGGACGTGTTTGAATCCGAATTAGTATCGAAGGTGGATCGTGCTTTGGGGGTGAAGGGTGAAGTGGTGAGATGAGGTGTGACAGATGGGCTGCTATGTTGCCCTCGTCTTATTTTTGTATAATCAAATCTCACTTCAAGGTTTCGTCCATCGCATTGATGCCGTCGTTAAAAGCAGTCCTGTACACTCATGATGGTGAAAGCTAAAAGAAGTTTTTTTATTGCTTCTTCCTCGCACTCACCCTGTTCATGGTGTTGCTGTTTATTTCTGTTTTTAGTCAACAGCTGATAGGAATTCAAATCATTAAGATCTCGATCCACAATGATCGGGACTTCAGGATACATGCACTCTTGGGTGCACTTTGTTTATTAGTCTTTGGCCCGCCTGCGTGGCATAACTCGAAGCAGGTCGCTGTTGACCCGGTTAACAGGCTTGTCACGATACGAATTCCATTTGCGCGGTTGCAGACCTTTCGCCTCGAAGAACTGGATGGAATGTTCAGGTCTTCCATCCGGAGGGGGAAGGGGAATGCGGCCTATGAAGTGATCTACCTGATGAAGCAAGGGAAAGTTATTGCCTATATCGATGAATTGTTCTGTTCCAACATAAGTGCGGTTCGACTGTCCTTAAAGTACATGCACAACTTAGGCTTTCAAAAGATGACACTCGGGAAGCGACTCAATGTTATTCTTGGGCTGCCAATCAAAGTTTCCTGAAGCCCATGACCAAAAACGTAGACGATACAATCAGGTTTGCCAATCAGTATTTGAGCTACCTGGTCACGGAATTCAACTTTGAGCCGGTTGCGCTGTACTATGTTTCTTACGAGGCTCATTTCGGGTACCGAAAAGGCCCGATCGAAATTCATTTCTCCTGCGATGCTGATGGACGCTCGCTCCCCTCGATGGCCGTGCGATTTGATCCGGACCCATCAAGTGCCGGCGACGGCAGCAAGCGCGCCTCGTACTACCCCGGCGCGGTGGAGTGTTCCATTGCGTTGAGAAAAATGTTCCTTGAACGAAGCGAGAGACTCCGGCCGAAAGAGAGGCGTTTGGTTGAATGTTCCAACCGGACGAAAAGCGTCAGTAATGATTGTTTCAGGGAGCTTGACGAAGATTACGAAGAAGCGGGCCGGGGTGAAGTGGAAGCGCTCGTTCGGTATGATGCAGACTTCTTACCAAGGCACGCCGAGATCCTGCAGGGAGACTTTTCTTCGTTTCCGGCAGTGGAGACTTCGAGGGCAGCCACACAGACAAAAATTCTACTGCCCCAACGCGACGGAAGCATGAACGTTGTTGATGTGGGCGACGTGACAGGAAGTTCATCTGGCACGCGAACGAGCACTTTCATCGTTATGGTCACGGTTCTTCTTTTGCTTGTCTTGCTGTTCCTGGTCAAATTACTTTTCTCGATGAGGCTGATGGCATCCTGATATCTGTAGTCGAAAGACTTCAGGATATGCGCTTCCGGTTTGTCAGTCCTGTGATAATGGATAGAAGTAAAATGCTGTTAGGAATTAAGACAAATGCTTCAATCAAAGCGACGTAAGGCGATGATGTAAATGTTGGATCGAGAGAGTGAAATGTCAGATATTTAATGTTTCGATAACCCTCCTTATTGATGAAGTCGCGATTCAAGAGACACCTTTTCTTAAGTTTTTTCATGATCCTCTTTTTGTGGGTCTCAGCAATCGGCGCCCTTTTATTTCCGGGACCAAACGATTTCCTCCGCGGGCTATTTTGCTTGTTCATCATTGCTCTTGTTGTGACGTTCTTTATGATCGGCGAGATGCGGTGGCGGATGGTTTCTCTGGAAATGGAGAGGGGCGAACTAGTTGTTTCTACATTCTATGGCCTGGGGCCTAAATATATCTTCAGGTATTCCGAGTTTGAGGGGTTTCATTGCGGGAAAGGATTTTCAAGGAGGGGAGATTACGAGTATTTGTATCTTGTTCGGAACGGGCAACCAGACTACGCGCTGTCGCAGTTGTATCATCGAAATTATGCTGAATTGAAAGCAAGCATAATGCAGGAAATTCCATTTCTGGGGTTCAAGAGTCTTGGAGTATTGGCGCGCTTCAGACGGATGTTCGGGCGGCGCAGCCTCTGAAAACAGGTGCACGAACCTGATCTTTGCAATGCTCCGAACGCAATGCGTGTTTGATAAGACAGTTTCATTCACGTCACCTGTAACAAACCCGCCCCTGCCCCGTCTTACAGCCAATCATGAAACCGATCCTCACTGCAGTCCTCGCGCTGCTTTCTCTAACCGCCGCGGCACAGTCACCGCGCACACAGGTCATGACGCTTGGCGTCTTCCACTTCAATTTTCCCAACCTCGACGCAAGACAGATCTCCAAATCAGACCAGGTGGACGTGCTGGACTCCGCCCACCAAAAAGAGATCGAGTCCATCGTCACACGCATCCAGCGATTCCGCCCCACGATCATCGTCATCGAGCGACAGCCGTCGCGCCAGCGCAGAACGGATTCAACCTTCCAACTTTATCTCCAGGGACGATACGAGCTCAGGCGCAACGAAGAAGAGCAGCTCGGCTTCCGGCTGGCGAAACGCCTGGGCCTGTCAACCCTTTCCTGTGTGGACGAATGGGGCTCCTTCACCCCGCGCCTCGACAGCATTGTCTATGGCACGGACAGCATCGAGGCAAAGAAATTCGAATCGGCTTTTGAAAACGATCCGGATTCAGCAAAGCACGTCAACCCGAAAGCCATCTATAAAACAAAGGGGATCCTGGCGGAGCTCAGGCAGGCCAATGATGAAGCGGCGATCCGGAAGAGCCTCGGCAACTACCTCATCGGTCCGTTCAAATACGAATCGACGGAGCACGATTTTACAGGAGTCGATTTCGAGACGGGCCGCTGGTTCAACCGCAACCTGAAGATCTTTCGCAATATCCAGCGCATCAAGGCCGGTCCGGAAGACCGTATCCTCGTCATCTTCGGAGCGGGCCACATGAACCTCCTCAACTTTTTCTTCGACTGCTCACCGGAATACACACGCGTAAAAACAAACGACTACCTGAAGTAGGAAAGCCTGCGCACTGTTCAATGCGCAGCATAGTCACAACGACGAGATCCCATCCGGAACTCCCGAACATCGAACATTGAACATCAACAATTGAATATTTCTAAAAAGACTCCAACCCTAAAACACAAGGTGCTCCTTGTGCCTGATCTTCTCATTCGTCAGCTCCGACACAAGCTGCACGCCCCTGATGTCTTTCAGCGACCGTGTCAGCTCGCCGATCCGCTGGTCATCCACCATGTCGCCCTTCAGCAGCCACAGGAAATCGAGGTGCTTGAACTCCGGCAGGAGGTACTCGCCGTCAAACTGGTTGTTATAGAGGTAGTGCGTGAGGCAGCTGTGCTTCTCGGGGAACTCGTACACCGCGAAGAAATAATTGCGGCCCTTCTTCGTGAGCTGGATCTCGATCTCGTTGTTGATCCGGAAATCCACGCCCAGCAGGTTGTTGAGCTGCCAGCAGAACAGGTAGTCCTTCATCGGCGCCATGATGCCGAGGAGACGGGTCTCCTCGAAAAAGCCTTCGGTGAGGGCGGCAGGATCGAGCATCAGCTTCATGACAGTTGTGGTTTTGGAGGTTCTAGAATTCAACGGACACCGTCGCCATCTTATTGTTCCTCGTGTAAGTTACCATCGTCCGGTCGCCCTTTTTGAACTTTCCGAGCGCCTGCATATAGCTTTCGACGGAGCTCACTTTCTGATCGCCGAGGGCCGTGATCACATCCCCCGTCTGCAGCCCCGCTTTTTGTGCCGGCCGGCCATCGCTGATGCCGTCGACACGCACGCCGTTGCCGTCAAATGTATAGTCGGGCATGATCCCCAGCGTGACGCTGAACCGGGCCGAGGTTCCCACCTGCGCATCGCGCGTCTTCGTAAACGCGGGTCTTTGCTTCGACTTCACCACCGTTTCCACGAGGCTGTAGATATGCCGCACCACCTGGAGCTCACCCATATAATTAATACGGTTGGCATCGTCCGTGGGCCGGTGGTAATCGGCGTGGAGACCGGTGAAATAAAAGAGCACGGGAATGCCCTTGTTGTAGAACGATGTATGGTCGGAGGGTCCCGTGCCGCTGCTGTCGAACCGGAAGCGGAGGTCGCCGGAAACCAGCTTCTTCTTTCCTGTCAGTCCATACAGCTGGCCCCAGGTCGGTGTGGTACCATAGCCCCCAACCGTCATCGTGTGCGAGCTGTCGTTGAGGCGGCCCACCATATCCATATTGACCATGAACGAGACCGAGCCCAGGTCGACCGTCGGGTGCTCCACGAAATATTTCGAGCCGAACAGTCCCAGCTCCTCTCCCGAGAAGGCGATGAACAGGTAGTTGGATGTCGTCAGCTTCGAGGCTTTGAGGAGACGGGCGATCTCGATCAGGGCAGCCGTGCCGCTCGCATTGTCATCAGCGCCATTGTGGATCGCCGGCTCCCCCGTTCGCTGCATCGAGTTGTTGTCCTCGCCGCGCCCGAGGTGATCGAAATGCGCACCCAGGACGATCGTTGTCGCGGCACCATTGTCCAGGTAGCCAACGACGTTGGTGCCTTTGCGCGACTTCGCGCCGATATCGGTTTTCAGCCTGATGTCAAGCGTGGCGCTCTCATCGCCGAGGTATTTCTTTGCGCTCTGCTTGGAGAGGTAAACAACGGGGATCGAAACAAGGTCCGTTTTCTCCTTTCCTGTAAAAGAAAGCCCGTCGGGTGTTGCGGAGGTGTTGTACAAGAACACGGCCGTCGCTCCTTTTGAGGCCATCTTCTTCACCTTTTCTTTCAAGGCCTCGGCAATGTCGAAATGCGGGTTGGCTGCATTGGCCTCCAGCATCTCGGCGAGGTCGAGGAACCAGGGCGTGCCCGACTCCTGCAGGGACAGGGATGCGAGCGCGGTGATGGAGCTGTTGGCGCTGAACGGAAGGGGAAAGAAATCCGATCCGACAGCAAGCGGCCGGTCGTCGATGGACAGCTGCGTGCCCGCATTCACCTGGCGTCCTTCGGGGATCTCGAACCGCTGGTAAAAGCCCTCAGTGCCTTTCGGCTGGAGACCAGCAGCGAGGAACTGGCCACTGATATAAAGGGCCGCCTGGCGTTCCCCTTCGGTACCCGTCCGGCGTCCTTCCAGCTTGTCATCGGCGAGAAAATTAATGTGCGTCTGCAGGCCGGCAAGCAGCGCCTTGTCCTCTTTCTTGATCTTCTGCGCCTGCGACAGGGTGGCGGCCAGGATGAGCGGGAGCATGAGTACGGGTCGAACCACAGCCGGAAATTTGAGGGTGAATGGAGAACAAAAGTATTTCTTTCGATCCCTCCTGAAGACGGGAATTCGATTTTTTTGATTGACGCTTTTTCCTTAACCTTTTTGTAAAACTCCCGATATCGTAAGAGCCCCGGAACAGCAGGGGCTACCTTTGCGGCCCACCGAGTGACGCAGAAAACAGTTCATATCGCCCTTGTCGGCAACCCCAACAGCGGGAAGAGCTCGCTCTTCAACTGCCTCACAGGGCTGAACCAGAAAGTGGGCAATTTCCCCGGCGTCACAATGGAAAAGAAAAGCGGGACCACAACGCTGTCCGACGGCGCCACCGCCACCATCATCGACCTTCCCGGCACCTATAGCCTGTACCCGAAGCGCCTCGACGAATGGGTCAGCTACCGTGTGCTGATCGGGCAGGACCGTGAGATCAGGGCCGATGTCTATGTGGTTGTCGTGGATGCAAGCAACCTCAAGCGCAACCTTCTTTTCTGTACCCAGATCATTGACCTGAAGAAGCCCGTCGTGCTGGCGCTCACCATGACGGATCTCGCCAAGAAAAAAGGCATCGGTATCAACCTGCCGGAGCTGGAGCGCGAGCTCGGCGTTCCCGTGGTGGCCGTCAACCCGCGCAAGCAGAAAGGCATCCGCGAGCTGAAGAAGGCCATCGAGCAAACCGCGTCCAACCTGTACAAGGTGCCGGCGCGCGACTTCATCGATCACAAGGCCCTGGCGGGCGCTCCGATCGCCGACCTCCAGTCGCTCTTTCCCGAGGTCAGCGACTACGGTGCGATCCATTACCTGATCAACCACGAGGAATTCGAGCTGACACCAGTGCAGCAGGAATCGATCGAGTCCATCGAGCGCGCGCACGCATTCAATCATACGAAGACACAGGCCACCGAGATCCTGCAACGCTATACGCGCATCAAGCATGTGATGCAGGTGGCCGTGTCGGAGCCGGATCCGCTGCAGAAGACACTCTTCACCGACAAACTCGATAACCTCCTGCTGCACCGGCGCTGGGGCTACCTCATTTTGCTGGCCGTGCTGTTCCTTCTTTTTCAATCCGTATTCTTCCTGGCGCAGTACCCGATGAACTGGATCGAAACCCTGTTCTCCGGCGTGAGCGGCTGGCTGTCGAATTCGCTGGCCGATACCTGGTGGAGCGACCTGCTCGTGAACGGCTTCATTGCCGGCCTCGGGGGCATCCTCGTCTTCGTGCCGCAGATCATGATCCTGTTCGGCCTCATCACACTGCTGGAGGACACGGGCTATATGGCGCGCATTTCTTTTCTTACGGACCGCCTCATGCGAAGCGTCGGCCTGAATGGCAAGAGCGTGATGCCCCTCATCAGCGGCTTTGCCTGTGCTGTGCCTGCCATCATGAGCGCGCGCGCCATCGAGAACAGGAAGGAGCGATTGCTCACCATCCTCGTCACACCCCTGATCAGCTGCTCCGCGCGGCTGCCCGTGTACGTCATCCTCATCGGTCTTGTCATTCCCAACACATACCTGCTCGGCTTCATCTCGATACAAGGCCTCGTGATGATGGGGCTTTACCTGCTGGGCCTGTTGATGGCCCTGCTTGTTTCCTACGTGGCCAAGTGGTTCATCAATATCAAGGAGAAAAGCTTTTTCATCCTCGAGCTGCCAACCTACCGGGCGCCGCGGTGGAACAATGTCTTGCAGACCATGATCAGCAAGGCGCGCATCTTCGTTACGGATGCCGGCAAGGTGATCATGGTGATCAGCCTGCTGCTGTGGGGCCTGAGCTCGTTCGGTCCACCGCGCCGCATGGCCGCCGTGGAGCGGGCACACAAGGCCGGACTGCAATCGAATGAAGCGATGATGGGTAGAGAGGCTGCCCTGTACAAGGCTTCCAGCGCACTCGTGCTGACGAATGCGCAGCGTGATTCGCTCGAGCGGACGCATATCGCCGATGCGGCCAGAAGCAAAGCCGCGACCGATAGCATTGAAAGCGCCTACCATGCCGGCAGGCTTGAATCTTCATTTGCCGGCATTGCGGGGCACGCCATTGAGCCGGCCATCAGGCCACTCGGTTATGACTGGCGCATCGGAATTTCTCTGATCACTTCCTTCGCCGCGCGCGAGGTGTTCGTCGGCACGATGGCCACCCTCTACAGTGTTGGAGACGATGACGAAGGACTGCGCCTGCGCGATAAGCTGCGCGCCGCAAAAAAGGAAGATGGTACGCCTCTCTTCACGCTTGCCACGGGGCTGTCCCTGATGATCTTCTATGTATTCGCCATGCAGTGCATGAGCACGCTGGCCGTAACGCGCCGCGAAACCAAATCGTGGCGCTGGCCTCTGATCCAGTTCCTCTACATGACGGGCATCGCCTACCTGATGAGCCTGCTGGTGTACCAGCTTCTTGCCTGATGCATCGTTTGGCAAGTTCTTTTTGTCAGGTGTTGTATGAAACGAATCCTCTTTTTACTTGTCGTCGGACTCGCCGCCTGCGACCCGCCCGTGATCGATGATTCCGGCTACGGGACGCTTGGTTTCTCGCACGTACAAACCACGCGAACGACAACGACATCTGCCGGTATCCAGTCATCGGTGCAGGTAAGCGGTTCGAACCTGTGCTATTCCTTCACGAATTTCCAGGTGCTGCAACTGACCGACCGGTCGTTCAATGTGTTTGCAAAAGGGCAGGTGCCCACGAGCCAGTCGATCTGCGCGCAGGCCATTTACACGAAGGACACCACACTGCTGATCCCGGTCACGCAGCCCGGTTCCTATATTGTCAATTTCATGAACCCACTCGGGTTGTTCCGGTCAGATACGATCCAGGTGAATTAGTCGAACCGCGGCGTTTCAGGATCCGGCGACCAGTTGTCCTTCGGCTCAAAGTGGTGCCAGAGAAGGGCTGACAGCTTTCGGGTAAGTTCCCATGCTTCGTTGTTGTTGACCCATGTGGTGTCCACATTGTTCTTCGTCATAATGCAGAAAACATAATGGCTGTGCGGGCCATGGACGAGCACGACCTCGTTGCGTGTTTGGTTGACGGCACCGGACTTGGAAAAGATGGCTGCATACGGCGGGATCTGCGAGAGGGCGGTCATGTCATAAAAGCTTCGGTTGAGAAGGCGAAGCATTTTGTCGCTGGCGGCTTTGCTGATGATCGTGCCCGCATCGATGCGCTCGAGCAGGGTGGCCATTTCGCGTGGTGACGACTGTCCCCAACCGTAAAGAGTCCTGTTTGGTTCGCGGCCCGTTGTGCGTGAATTGACGCGCGTTACAACAAAGCCGAGGCTGTCCATGATCTGGTTGATCCTGTCGCCCTTTCCCGCAAGGCTTTGCAGCCAGAGGCTTGCCGTATTGTCGCTCATCGTCAGCATGAGCATCATCACTTTTCCGAGCTCGATCTTTTCCGTGTCTTTGAAAGAGCCGAGGATATCGACACCCGCATAAAGAAGGCTGTCGCGGTAGCGAAGCTCCTGGTGGTAGGATAGCTCACCGCGGTTGATGCGGTCCATGACGCAGATCATGATCGGAACCTTGACCATACTTGCGGTGGGGAAGATCGTATCGGCATGATAAGAGGCGATGCGCCCATTCTCCAGGTTGCGTACATAGACGCCAACGTCGCCATGGAAGGACGTCACGATCTCCTCGAGCTGGCGTTGCAGCCGCTTGTCGGTTTTTTGGGCACCGGCAGATAAGGTAACGATGAGTGCGATGCACAGAAGGAACGGTTTCATCAAAAAGTCTTTTGCTTGCCGCCTGTGGCAGTTGCTTGTTTCATATAATCAGTGACCAGGTAAACGAAGGCCTTGATGCCTGTCTTCATGCCGCTTTCATCGATTGTGAAATCAGGTGTGTGGTGTGGCCCCGTTGTTTTGGGATCGGTGCCGGGTGTCATACCGCCAACATAAAAGAAAAGGGCGGGAACACTGGCAGCGAAGAAAGAATAGTCTTCTGCTCCCGTCTGCGCATCCATGAGCAAGGTATTGTTGGCCGTTGCTTTATTGAGCGATGGGAGCATCGCCTGCATAAGGTCGGGGTTGTTATAGGTAACAAGGGTCTTCGATGCGATCTCGACATCGGCCGTGGCGCCGGAAGCTTCCGCGATGTTTTTTGCGGTTCGCTCGATGCGGCGCCAGACGTCGTGCTGCATGGCCGTATCGAGCGTTCGGATGGTGCCGGCAATTGTTGCTTCCTCGGGGATGATGTTTTCACGGACGCCGCCTTTGAAGATGGTGGTGGAAATCACAACGGCATTCTTTGTGAGCTCAGTCTGCCGGCTGACGATCGTTTGAAGTCCTTCGATGATCTGTGCACCGATCACAACCGGGTCGATGCCCATCCATGGCTGCGCGCCATGCGACTGCTTGCCGTGGATCTTGATGGAGAACCAGTCGGAGGCGGCCATCATGCCACCGGGCCGGTACTTGATCTGGCCGGCGGGGGTCTGTGCGTTGATGTGGAGGCCGAACATCACGTCGACCTTTGGATTGTCGAGGGCGCCTTCTTTGATCATGAGGGCCGCGCCTCCTTCTTCACCGGCGGGGGGACCTTCCTCTGCCGGCTGGAAGATGAATTTGACGGTGCCGGCGAGCTCGGCCTTCATGCCTGCCAGGACGGTGGCTGTGCTGAGGAGCATAGCCACATGCGTATCGTGGCCGCATGCGTGCATCACGCCGACCTCCTGGCCGTTGTATTGTGCTTTTACTTTGGAAGCGAAGGGAAGGGGAACACGCTCGGTGACCGGTAGGGCGTCGATGTCCGCGCGCAGGCCGATGACCGGCCCGGGCTTTCCGCCTTTGAGAATGGCAATGACGCCCGTGTGGGCAACGTTCTCGCGAACCTCCAGGCCTAGGCTGCGGAGGTGGGCGGCGATGATCTTTGCCGTCCGAAACTCACGGTTACCGAGTTCGGGGTTCTGGTGAAGGTCGCGCCTCCAGGCGATGCACTGCGGCTCAACCCTGGCGACTGCCGCATCGATGGAGGCTGGTGTAATGCGCTGGGCGTTGACCGTAGCTGTGAGAAGGATCGGAGCGAGGAAGAGGAGTAGTCTCATGAAGTGTGATTGACGAAACTTAAATATAGGATATCGCGTGCGTTCGGAAGGAGGACGTTGGAAACCAGCGGTTCCACATGTCGCAATGAATGACGGCGCGCGTTCGGCGTTGCATTGGTCTGGCTCCTTGTCGCTCGTTTTTTCTACATTTAAGGCTTGATGATGCTGCGTCACATACCGTTTCTCAAGGCCGTGTTCCTGCACAGCGTAACGGCCGTCGGCGGCCCGCAGGCGCACCTGGCGATGATGCTGAAAACGTTTGTCCAGCAGACGCCTTATGTGACGGAGGCTGAGCTGATGGAGTACAATGGGTTTTGCAACCTGCTGCCGGGGGCCTCATCCACGCAAACGCTCACGCTGATCGGGTACAAGCGGGGAGGTGTTCCGCTGGCTGTCGTGACGCTGTTGATCTGGATCACGCCCGCGTGTTTGCTCATGGGATCCCTGTCGTTCCTGCTCCGCTATATGGATGCGAAGACATTGCATACCAATGTGTTCAAGTATATCCCCGCCATGGCGGTAGGTTTTCTGGCCTATGCGTCTGTAGCGGTCTTTAGGATCTCGATCAGGAACCCAATCACATGGCTGATAATGATAATATGTGCTGGGGCAACGTATTTCTATTTCCATCTCCCTGGAATCTTTCCGGCTCTGATTGTGCTGAGTGGGATCGCGACCAACCTCAGCCAGAAGCGGATCCCGCAGAAGGAAGTGAAGCCGCGCAAGATCAAGTGGTGGAATATCTGGCTGTTTGCGTTCCTGTTCCTGGCGGCTGGTGTGCTGAGCGAGGTGGCTCGAAAGAACAACTGGCCGAATCGAACGCCCATCAACCTTTTTGAGAACACGTACCGGATGGGAAGCCTGGTCTTCGGCGGCGGGCATGTATTGATGCCGCTGATGTACGAGCAGTTCTCGGTTCGTCCGGACCAGGTGAAAGTGCGTGACCCGAATGTCGTGCAGATCGACAAGGAGGAGATGATGACGGGTATCGGGATGGTGCGGGCGATGCCCGGGCCCGTGTTTGCGATCGGATCGTTTACCGGGGGAATGGCGTTGGAGAAATACGGTCCGGCCATGCAGGTCATTGGCTGCATTATCGGGTCGATCGCGATCTTTTTGCCGAGCGCCCTGCTGGTTCTTTTCTTTTACCCGATCTGGTACAACCTCAAAAAATACGCAGTGATCTACCGTTCTCTCGAGGGGATCAACGCGGCTGTTGTCGGGATTATGATTGCCGCGACACTCTTCATCTCCAGGGATATCTCCTTGTTCGATGGGCGAATGAACAGCATCGTGAACCTGGCTGTGATCCTGATGACGTTTGTGATTCTTCAATTCACGCGCATTGCCTCACCGTTCCTGGTGTTGGGCGCGCTACTTCTTGGTTATTTACTCTGAGGCTTCCGAAAGAACCGGTTCGATCGGATCTCTTCTTCAACGTTCGGCGGAACGAGGAACCGGATGGACTTCCCGTCTTTGACGAGGTCGCGGATATGTGTTGCCGAAATCTCGAGGAGAGGCGCCTGCATGATGCGGATGAGTGCGCCGTAATCGTCAGTGATGTCGAAGCCGGGACGGCGGTAAACAAGGAGCGGGTAGTTTTTTAGGATCACCTCGGCGTTCTTCCATTGCGGCAGGTTTTGGAAAGAGTCGCTTCCCATGATGATCGAGAACTTGTGGGCCGGGTATTTCTCCTGCAGGTAAGCCAGGGTGTGGACAGTATACGAGGGCTTGGGCAGGGAGAATTCAACATCGACCGCTTTCATATCGTCAACGCCTTCGATAGCTGTTTGCACAAGGTGCAGGCGATCGTATTCATTGAGCAGGGTGGAGGAGGGCTTGAAAGGGTTTTGGGGCGAGACGACAAACCAGACTTTTTCGAGGTCGGTCTCGTTCAGGATGTGGTTGGCAATAATGAGATGCCCGACGTGAATAGGATTAAAGGATCCGAAATAAAGTCCGACCTGCATAGCCTAGATGGTTTCCACGATAATCTCGCCCGCTTCGCTTTTCCGGAGGCTCAACGAGTAGCCGGCTACTTTGATGGAGATTGGGTCACCAAGGGGAGCGACCTGCTCGACCACTACCTCTTCGCCAGGAATACAACCCATTTCCATCAGTTTAAGCTCGAGATCAGTGCTTTGGAAAGAGAGGATTCTGCCGCGCCCGCCTTGTTTCAATTCTGAAAGCCTCATGTTTGGGAATAAAGTTCAAAGCTATTGCAATCATGCCGTTTCGATTTCCCAATTTTGAGCCATGGCCAGTATTGACCCTTCGCGCGTGAGCTTTCATTACCTCGACGTCTCGTTCCAATTCCCGCAACGGACGAAGCTGAAGTTCTTCCTGCTTGAGCGGGTACTCAAGGAGAAGCGATCCGTAGACTCCCTTTCTTATATTTTCTGCACCGACGCCTACCTCCTGGAGATGAACCGCCAGTTCCTCGACCACGATACGCTTACTGATATTATCACCTTCCCTTTTTCCGCTAACGGGGAACCGCTTCATTCGGACATCTATATCAGTGTGGAGCGTGTACGGGAGAACGCGAAAACGTTTGAGACCAGCTTCCGAAGAGAATTGCACCGCGTCATCTTTCACGGCCTGCTGCACCTGTTCGGCTATAAGGATAAGACGAAGCCCGACGCGGCCCGAATGCGCGAAATGGAAGAGTTGTTGTTGGACCAATACTTTCGTTCCACGTGAAACTTTGGCTCCTTTCATTTAACATGTTCCCCGTGGAACATTGGTTTAATTTCGCTTCCTTATGTTTCCAGAATATGATGTGATCGTAGTTGGGGCCGGACACGCCGGTTGCGAAGCTGCAGCTGCAGCCGCAAACATGGGCTCTTCCGTGCTGCTCATCACAATGAACATGCAAACGATTGCCCAGATGAGCTGTAACCCGGCTATGGGTGGCATTGCGAAAGGGCAGATCGTGCGGGAAGTCGATGCTTTAGGCGGTTACTCCGGTATTGTTTCCGATGCCTCCATGATCCAGTTCCGCATGCTCAACCGCTCGAAAGGCCCAGCTATGTGGAGCCCTCGCTCGCAAAATGACCGGATGATGTTCGCCCAGAAGTGGCGTGACATGCTCGAAGCCACTCCAAACGTCGATTTCTACCAGGATATGGTCAAGGAACTCATTGTTGATAACGGCAGCGCAAAGGGTGTTGTCACGGGCCTCGGTCATAAAATCCGCTCAAAGACCGTGGTCCTTACAAACGGCACCTTCTTGAATGGTGTCATCCATATTGGTGAAAAGCGCCTAGGCGGCGGCCGTGTCGCGGAACGTGCGGCAGAAGGCATCACCGAGCAGCTCGTTTCGCTCGGATTCGAAAGCGACCGCCTGAAGACCGGGACCCCGCCGCGTGTAGACGGTCGCTCGCTCGACTACTCTAAAATGGAGGAGCAACATGGGGACGACGAGATCACGGGCTTTTCTTTCCTGCCAACAGAAAAACCGAAGCAGCAACGTAGCTGCTGGATCACTTATACAAGCCAGGAGGTTCACGATACGCTGAAAACCGGCTTCGACCGGAGCCCGATGTACACCGGGCGGATCGAAGGAACTGGTCCGCGGTACTGCCCCAGCATCGAGGACAAGATCAGTCGTTTTGCAGAACGCGACCGTCACCAGCTCTTCGTTGAGCCCGAAGGATGGAATACTGTCGAGGTATACGTAAATGGTTTTTCGACCTCACTGCCTGAAGAGGTTCAGTACGATGCTCTGCGTCGGGTTCCCGGCTTCGAAAACGTGCGCTTCTTTCGCCCGGGCTATGCGATCGAATACGATTATTTCCCACCAACTCAGCTGAATTACTCCCTCGAAACCAAAGGGCTTCAGAACCTGTTCTTTGCCGGACAGATCAACGGCACCACTGGCTATGAAGAGGCGGCCTGCCAGGGATTAATGGCTGGAATCAACGCCCACCTTCGTGTGAAAGACGAAGCACCGCTGGTCCTGAAAAGGAGCGAGGCCTATATCGGCGTGCTCATCGATGATCTTATTTCCAAAGGCACACAGGAGCCGTACCGGATGTTTACGTCACGGGCAGAATTCCGGACACTGCTTCGACAGGACAATGCCGACCTGCGCCTGACCGAGCTCAGCTATCGTCTTGGCCTTGCGTCGGAAGAGCGCATGCAAAACCTGCTGCGCAAGCGGTCTGAAGTTGACGCGATCAAAGCCTATATGGCGCAAACGGCACTTGAGCCGAATGAAGCGAATCCTTATTTCGAATCAGCCGGCAGCG
>JAQBNP010000245.1 GCA_028288515.1 Flaviaestuariibacter sp.
TTGCCTCCCTGCGCTCTTTGCGTTTACCGGCTGTTCAACTTCCATCGATAAACGACCCATTCACTATTCACTATTCACCATTCGTAGTGCAGTCGTAGTTCATTCATATTTCACTCGTATTTTACTCATGGAATACTCATAGCAGACTCATACCACACACATACCTGCTTCGGACACCCTTCGGACATGCTTCGGTCATCCTTCGGTGATCCTTCGGTCATCCTTCGGTGCAAGTATCCCCAAAAACCAACGAAAAATGGTTGAAAGACAAACCAACCCATCCCCCACCCTACCTCGCTTCGGGACGAGACCCCTTGGGTTCGAAAATGAGCAGCCGCTAAACGCAAAGACCGCAAAGCGCGCAAAGAAGAACGCAAAGAAGATCCTCCTTCGTGCTCCTTTGCGCCCTTCGCGGCTTTGTGGTTCAAATAGTCTTAACGCGCCCGTTTCGGTTCCCCCGGCACAGTTATTTCATCTCTTCTGAAAACAATCAACATGGACAGTTTAGATCTCAAAGGCAGATGGAACCAGCTGAAGGGCCGCGTGAAGCAAGCCCATGGCGATCTTACAGACGATGACCTCAAGCACGAGGAAGGCAAGGACGAAGAGCTTTATGGCCGCTTGCAGCAAAAGCTCGGCAAGACCCGCGAGGGCGTCATCGACTGGCTCAAAGGGCTGGATAAAGACTGATGTGAAGGCTGCTGCGGCAGCCTTTTTTTATTGAATGAACCGCTCGTAAGCGCGCGGTCCGTCGTACCGGTAGTATTGCTCTTCGCGCCGTGTGCCGGCAAGATGTGCATGGATGAAGCCATTCCGCTCCACCTGCTCCGTGTGGTAGATGCCGCGGCCCGGGTTGTCCCGGAGATAGAAGCTGACACGCCCGTCGCTGCTGCGAAAAACGTCGAGGCTGTCGACCCTGCTTTGTGCAAGCGGGATCGCCGCGCCGATATCGTTCCGCATCAGGCGCGACCGGTACCAGGTTCCACCCGTTGCCGATACGAGCGGCTTTCCATTGTACAGGGCCACCGAATCGTTGTACGCAAACACCACCAGGTGCGCCTTTCGCACACCGAGGAGCCAGGCGACCAGCTTGGGTGCATAACTGCTGTCATAACCGTAATTGCTGTCAAGGAACGAGATGCGCGTCACATGTGCCGGGATCCGGTCCACTGCCGCGAGATACCCTAGCACGAAAGCGCCGCCGCCGCTGTGCCCGCTGAGGCACAGGGTCTTCCGGGGGCCCGGCATCATGTCATATAGCGTATCGACAATATGCCTGATCTGAACGCGATACGACAAATGCTTTTGTTTCCACAGGGGCCAGCTTTTATAACTGTTCTCGAGGTAGCAAACGATGATGTTATGCCGTGGCCGCGCTTCGCGGATGAATGCCGTTTGCGCGCGGATATGCTGGATGTCGACGTGCCAGTCATCGCCCGGAGCCTTCCGCTTCCCCATCGTTTGAGCCGTGGTGTTGCCGTTCGGCAACGCATAAAGGATGATCTCGGTCGGGCCGTCAACGACAAATAAAGGACGATCGATGGTGACGGTGACCTCACCGAAAAAAGTGAGTGTGTCGATCGCCTGCCCGCGGCTGTTTGTGGCCGCAGCCAGGAGCAGGCAGAAGAGAACGGAGCCGCGCATTCGGCTAAGATAGGCTTCCTCGTGCACAACGGCAGAGCTGATTGCGGAGCGATCGGCCCGGGCCGCGGCTTATCTTTGCCCCATGCATTATGTGTCGGCAAAGGACCTGACGAAGTCATACGGGATCAAGCCTCTTTTCGAAAACCTCTCTTTTCACCTGTCCGAGGGAGATAAAATAGCCCTCATTGCGCGCAACGGGACGGGCAAATCCACCCTGCTGAAGATCATCGCAGGCCTCGATACCGCCGACAGCGGCACCTGCTGGATCCATAAGGATGTGGACGTTGCCTTCTTCGACCAGGACCCGCAGCTGAAGGACGGCGCTTCCATCCTCGACAATATTTTCGATCACGCCCACCCGGTCATCAACGTGATCAAGGAGTATGAAGCCGCTCTGGAAAAGGACGATGCCGAAGCGATCAACCGGACGCTTGGGCTGATGGACGAGCTGGGCGCCTGGGACTTCGAGGCCAAGGTGCACCAGATCCTCGGCAAGCTCAATATCAAAAACCTTGACCAGGTGGTGGGAAGCCTGAGCGGTGGCCAGCGCAAGCGCGTCGCACTGGCCAAGACGCTGATCGACATCGGCTTCGAGCACAAGCACGTGCTGCTGATCATGGACGAACCGACCAACCACCTCGACGTGGAGATGGTCGAATGGCTCGAGCACTACCTGAACAAAGAAAGCACGACCCTCCTCATGGTCACCCATGACCGCTACTTTCTCGACGCCGTCTGTGAAGAGATCTGGGAGATGGAGGACGGTACGATCTATATCCATAAAGGCGACTACGCCAACTACCTTGAGAAGAAAGCGGCACGCGAGGAAAGCGAGGCGGCCAGCGTCGACAAGGCGCGGAACCTGTATCGCAAAGAGCTCGAATGGATGCGCAAGCAACCCAAGGCTCGCACTACGAAAAGCAAAAGCCGCCAGGATAATTTTTACGACATCGAAAAGAAAGCGAAGCAGCAGCTTGTCGACCAGCAGCTTGAGCTGCAAAGCAAGATGAGCCGCCTCGGCGGAAAGATCGCCGAGCTGAAGAAGGTCAACAAAAGCTTTGGCGACAAGGTCATTCTCAAAGGCTTTGACTATACATTCAAGAAAGGCGACCGCATCGGCATCGTGGGAAAGAACGGGGCCGGCAAATCGACCTTCGTCAATATCCTGCAGGGACTCGAGCCACCGGACAGCGGCAAGGTCAATATCGGCGACACCGTCGTCTTCGGCAACTATTCACAGGGCGGCCTCGTGATCAAGGAAGACCTGCGCGTGATCGAGTTCGTGAAGAATATCGCGGAGAACTTTCCTCTTGCCAATGGCGCGTCGCTGAGCGCATCGCAATTCCTGACCCTGTTCCTTTTCCCGCCCGAGCAACAGTATACCTACGTGAGCAAATTGAGCGGTGGCGAGAAGCGACGGCTTCACCTGCTGTCCATCCTGTTCCGGAATCCCAACTTCCTCGTGCTCGATGAGCCGACCAACGACCTCGACCTCCCGACACTGTCGGTGCTCGAGAACTTCCTTCTCGATTTCCCCGGCTGCCTGATCCTCATCTCGCATGACCGCTACTTTATGGACAGGCTCGTGGACCACCTCTTCGTGTTCGAAGGTGATGGCGAGGTGAGCGATTTCCCGGGGAACTACTCCATTTACCGCGAATCCCTGAAAGCCGCGCCAACGGAGGCCCCTGCGCCGAGGAAGGCCGAGCCCGCAGCCGCAGCGCCCGTTGAAAAGCCGAAAGACAAGAGGAAGCCTTCATTCAAGGAGCAGCGCGAGTTCGAGATGCTCGAGAAGGAGATCGCGGCACTGAACGAAGAGAGGGTCGCGCTGGTGGCAGCGCTCAGCACAAACCTGCCGTACGAGATGATCCAGCAGCACACGGTGCGCATCGGCGAGATCAACAACCTGGTCGACCAGAAAGAGCTGCGCTGGCTCGAGCTGAGTGAGGTGGTGGGAGGGTGAGGAAGTGAATAGTGAATCGTCAATCGTGAAGGGAGAGTCGTGACTGTTCAAAAATCTGCAATCCGCAAATCTGCAATCGCACGAATAAGCTCAACACAATGTTCGCCATTCGCCCTTCAGTAATAAACAGTTAACCCCGCTCATGCCCTCAATTGAAACCCTCCTGCTTCGCCTGGTGCTCGTCGTCCTTGTTGGTGGGCTTATTGGCGCGGAGCGCGAGTTCCGCAGCAAGTCGGCCGGCTTTCGCACGATGATCCTCATCTGCCTGGGCTCCTTCCTGTTCACGACCTTCTCGATGCTGATCGGGCAAACGACCAACGATCGCATCGCGTCCAATATCGTCACGGGCATCGGCTTCCTCGGCGCCGGCGTCATCTTCAAGAGCGATAACCGCATCAACGGGATCACTACGGCGGCCACGATCTGGGTGGCGGCAGCGCTGGGCATGGGCATTGCCGACGGCGCCTATGTCCTGGTTCTCACGGCCACGGCGATCGTGCTGCTGGCCCTGTTGTTTCTGACGCGCCTCGAGCACTGGATCGACCGCGTGAACCAGTCGCACACCTACCGGATCACGAGCGTCTACAAAGACGATCTCCTGAAAGAGTATGAAAACGTCTTTGACGACTGCCACCTCCACTACAAGCGCCTCAAGCGGATGAAGCGCGGGGACGCCATCATCGGCACCTGGATCGTGCAGGGCTCGGAAAAGAACCATAACAAGTGCACAAAGATCCTGCTACACCATCCGTCGGTGCGGGAGTTCGAGTTCTGAGGAGTGGAACCACGAAGCCACGAAGAGATTTACGATTTTAGATTTACGATTTTAGATTTTTGGAGAGTCTGCGATTTCGAACTGTCATCCCGAGCGCGAAGCGAGGGAGCCCATGCGTTACGCAGCGTCCGTCATGGCGAGGAACGAAGCAATCTCCAGAACCTTGAAACCACGTCGTCATTGCGAGGAACGAAGCAATCTCCTGCACTTCCGGACGGCTTGCCGCTAAGACGGGAAGGCGGGAAGCAGCACAAAGGAACAGCCTTTGCAGTTTTCTTTGCTTCTTTGCGCGCTTTGCGCTTATGGCTGTTCTCCACCTGGTTCATGGATCGTTCATCAGAAGGCCTGGAAAACCTACATTATGGGAAGTAGAAGGCTTACCTGGAAACGCCGGTGAGGCTTAAAGCAGATTGGCGGCTCACATTGATGACACGCCCCACCTCACGCTTGTCATGCTGACGCATGTCAGCACCTTTCTCAATCGAAGACGGATGCACCTGGCGGAATGCTATCCAGGCATCAGAACAATCCGGAAGTGACCGGCAGAAATGAACTCAACGGCAGTTTTAGGTTGCCCTCCTGTGGGAAAGGTGCTGACATGCGTCAGCATGACAGCCTTAGAGCGCGACATTCGCGATTGACGATTCACCACTGACCACTCACCACTCGCCACTCACCATTCCCTCCTTCGTGCCCCTTCGCGCTCTTCGTGTCTTCGTGGTTCAAACGCCATTCAACCTACAGCCGCCCCAGCGCCTGCCAGATACGATCCACCACCATCACCGGCGAAATGGAATGCAGGCAGGCGAGGTCACCGCGGTAGCAGCGCCGGTTACCGAACACCGAGCACGGCCGGCAATAGAGGTCCACCTGCACGATATGCGCGGGATCCTGGCGCCAGCCGTAGAAGCCCGCAAACGGGTGTGTGCTGCCCCAGACCGATACCACCGGAACACCAAAGAGCGAGGCCAGGTGCATATTTGCGGAGTCCATGCTCACCATCAGGTCGAGCCCGGCAATGACGGCCAGCTCCTCGCGAAAGCCCATTGTTCCCGCTACCGAACGCACACCCGGAAGGTCCGACGCCCACTGCTCCAATAAGGGTGCCTCTGCCTTCCCGCCAAACAGCAGGACGGCCGTCGTGCCATCTGCAACCAGCATGCGCACCACTTCTTTCATGGACTCGAGAGGATATGTTTTTTCGGGATGCTTGGCGAAGGGAGCGATGCCGATGGCGCTTCTCCCCGCACGTTGTGCGTGGTCGCCATGGATTCCCAGGTCGAGGACTCCATCAAGGTCGACGGGCCGGCCGAGCGCCGCGAACACATCGGCGTAGCGCTGAAACGTGGATGGCAGCGGCTGAAACACTTTATGCTCGACTCTTGTCAGTGCCGCTTTTTGTGTCCGGCCTTTGTCGATCACTGCTTTGCGGATACCGGAGAATGTATAAAGGCCCCGCAGGATGGTGGTGCGCAAGACGCCGTGGAGGTCGGCGATCGCATCGACATCGCGGGGTAGCTCCTGCCGCAGGCGCATGAGCCCGGCAACACCTTTGTGTGCGCCTTTCGTGTCAACGGCATGTACATGCAGACGGTCGATGCCTTCGAACACCGGTGCGGCGAATGCTGCGGTTGCAACGGTCACGCGGAGGTCGGGGTATTGCGCCAGAAGAAGCCTGGTAACGGGCACCGTCATGGCGATGTCGCCGAGAGCCGAGAAGCGAAAGACGAGGATATGAGTGGGTGCTGCCACGATCAGTCCTTTTTCTGGTACAGCACCGGGTTGAGGCTTTCGTCGTTATACATTTTCATTTGCTTATAGACCTTCATATACTTGCGCCCGGCAGCGATGTCGGCCAGGAGGAGGTCGATGGCGGCGGATAAATCGGCCCGCTGCGCAAGCAGTACGGAGAGCTTGACGCCGCAGGCAGCGCGGTGTTCGGGGCTGGCGTCCGCGCGGTCGGCTTCGGCCTGCATGTGAACGATCTTGAGCTCGAGGATGGAGAGGCGGTCTATCGCCCAGGCCGGGCTTTCGGTGTTGATCGTCGCATCGGCGTTGGGCGCTACGTCGTTGAATTGAGCGAGGAACCAGCTGTCGATGTATTCGACGACGTCTGTCCGGTGCTGGTTGGAGCTGTCGATGCGGCGCTTCAGCTGCAGGGCTTCAACCGGATCGATCTGCGGGTTACGGATGATGTCTTCAAGGTGCCATTGAACGGTATCGATCCAGTTCTTCAGGTAAAGAAGATGCTCAAGAGTGTTGTCTGGATAGGGGTTTTGCAGGAGCGCGTCGACGTTGTCGGTGCGATGGTAGTCGCCAATACTCTGCTGGAAGATGCTGATTGCGAGGGCCATGTCCATCGGAACTGTATTAGGCGGCAAAAATAGTCGATGCGCATGCGAATATGGAATATCGAATTCTGAATATCGAATGCAGAATATCCAGCTTCGAGATTGATCAATTAGAATTGCGTATTGCCGATCGCTCAAGCAGCGCGACTTCGAGAATTGAAAATTGAAAATCGATTGTTGCTCATTCGTCCACGAGCGCTCCAACGGTCCAATGAAAAAAGTCGGAATGTCCACTTCGACATTCGATATTCCCCTAGCTTTCCACGTAATTCAGGTCTTTCCCAAAGGTCTCTTTCGTGAAGGCTGCTGCCACGAGCGTGATGGCCATCACGATGCCGCCCGTGATCATGCCCGCCGTCAGGTAGTCCGTTTGCCCCCGCAGCCATTTGAACAGCGCGATGATCAGCGGCAGGGCGCCACGTACCATATTCGGGACCGTCGTTGCGGCCGTGGCCCTCAGGTTGGTGCCGAACTGTTCCGCCGCCATCGTTACGAAGATGGCCCAGAAGCCGGTCGCAAAACCAAGGCCTCCGCAGATCAGGTACATCCGGTCGGCCGACCCGCCATCCTGCAGGAAGAAGAGGACCATGAAGACGATCGTCAGGGCATAGAACAGGAAGAGCGCTTTCTTGCGACTCCGCAGCTGCTGGCTCACCAGCCCGATCAGCACGTCGCCGATCGAGATGCCCGCATACGCGAACATGATGGCCTTGCCCGGCTGGATGGGCTCCGCGATGCCGAACGCTTTGCCGAACTGGTCGGAGAATGTCACGAGCACCCCGATCACAAACCAGGTCGGCAGCCCGATGAGAATGCTGAGAACGTATTTCGTGAATCGCTTCCCGTTTGTAAAGAACATCGAAAAATCGCCGCGCGCCACGCCCGCTTTCTTCACTTCATGGAACATGCCCGACTCGTATACCGAGACGCGCAGCAGCAGGAGAACGAAGCCGAGGCCGCCACCGATATAATAGCAGATGCGCCAGTCGTAGGCCTTTGAAATAAAGTAGGCCACCACGGCGCCGGTGAGCCCGATGCCCGCGACCAGGGAGGTGCCGATACCGCGCTTCTCTTTTGACAACAGCTCCGACACCAGCGTGATACCAGCGCCCAGCTCACCGGCCAGGCCGACGCCGGCGATGAACCGCACCAGCTTGTACTGGTCGACCGTATGGACCATCCCGTTGGCGATATTGGCAAGCGAGTACAGTACGATGGATCCGAACAGAACGCTGAGGCGGCCGCGCTTATCGCCCATGATCACCCAGATGACGCCGCCGATCAGCAGGCCGATCATCTGGATCGATATGATGTCCTCTCCAACGGACGTTACCTGGTCGGGCGTGAGGCCAAGGCTGGCGAGGCTTTGCTTGCGGATGATGCCGAACAGGAGCAGGTCGTAGATGTCGACAAAATAACCGAGGGCGCCGACCAGCACGGGGATCGACAGGACGCCGTAATTACGCTTGTTTATCATGCGGGATCGATTGGTCGGTCTCGGGTTTCTGTCCAAAGAAGATCTTGTAGAGCACCGGCAGTGTCGTGATCAGGATAATGCCGATGGCGATCAGTTCGATGTGTTTCGCGAGGCTGAAATGGAAGCGGTTGTTGACCCAGGTCTCGAGGTAGTAGCCCCCGAGCATCATGGAGCTGACCCAGGCCAGGCTGCCGAGAATATTGTAAAGGATAAAGGTCGGTCGCTCCATCTTGACGATGCCAGCCACGATGGGGGCAAACGTCCGGATGATGGGCAGGAACTTGGCGAGAAAGATCGTTGCCTTGCCGTTGCGCTCATAGAATTCCTGGGCGCGCATCAGGTGCTTTTTGCGGAAGAGCCAGCTCTCCTTGCGCTCGTAAATGAGCGGGCCGGTCTTGTAGCCGAACCAGTATCCGACCAGGTTGCCGAGCACGGAGGCGAAGGCAACCATGACGAGGATCACGGAGTAGTGCACGCCGTAGAAGGATTCGCTCAGCTTGGCCATCTTGATGCCGGCCGCAAACAGCAGCGAGTCACCGGGCAGAAAGAAGCCAACGAAAAGGCCGGTCTCGGCAAACACGACGAAGAGAAGGATGAAGAGCCCGCCATTCTCGATGATCCAGTCGATCAGGTTATTCAGCATAAGTACGTTTCAAATTCACGATTGACAATTCACCACTCACCACTCACCATTCACCATTCACGGCCTCATCCACCTTCCAGCTCCCCCTCCCACTTGCTCACGACGCTGGTGGCAAGGCCGTTGCCAACCACGTTGGTGGCAGTGCGGAACATATCGCAGAAGTGGTCGATGGGCAGGATGAGGGCCACCCCTTCGGGTGGAATATTGAACATGGCGCAGGTAGCCAGCACCACCACGAGGGAGGCACGCGGAACGCCGGCAATGCCCTTGCTCGTCAGCATCAGCACCAGCAGCATCGTGAGCTGGGTACCAATTGGCATATGGATCCCGTAGGCCTGCGCAATGGCAAGCGACGCGAACGTCATATACATCATGCTTCCATCGAGGTTGAACGAATAGCCGAGCGGCAGTACGAACGCCACGATCTTATCCTTGCAGCCGAAGCGCTCGAGCTCCTCGGTGAGCTTCGGGAAAACGGCTTCGGACGATGTCGTGCTGAAGGCCACCAGGAGCGGGCTCCCGATGCGGCGCAGCAGCTCTTTGAGGCGGCTGCCGAGAATGAGATAGCCGACGCCGAGGAGCAGAATCCAGAGCAGGGCGATGCCGAGCAGGAAGAAGGCGAAGTAGCGGATGTAGAAGCCGAAGATGCCAAGCCCTTTCGAGGCAACGACGGCCGCGATGGCGCCGAATACGCCGAGCGGGGCGAAGCCCATCACGTAGTTCACCACTTTCAAAATGATATGGGACACGACCTCCAGGGCTTTGATCACCGGCTTCGCGAAATCGCCGATCGCGGCTGCGGCCACGCCGAAGAAGATGGAAAAGATCACGATCTGGAGGATCTCGTTATTGGCCATCGCCTCGATGAAGCTTTTGGGGATCACGTGCTCCACGAAGTTCTGGAGTGAAAAGCTTTTTTGCTTCGTCATCAGGTCCGACAGGCCGGCCACATCCTTTTGGGAAAGGTCGATATACTGGCCGGGCTTGAAATAATTGACCAGAAGCATGCCGATAAGAAGCGAGGCGAGGGACGCGGTGACGAACCAGAGGATCGCTTTGCCACCGACGCGGCCCACCGTCTTGAGGTCGCCCAGCTTGGCGATGCCGACAACGAGGGTCGAGAAGACAAGAGGCGCGATGATCATCTGCACGAGCCGGATGAAGATGGTGCTGAGAAGCTTGATGAGGTCCGAAAATGTTTTGATGGAGCCGATCTCCGCCGAACCGCTGCGTGCTGAAGGTGAGACGGTGGATACGAGACGGTCAGGCGTTTTGATGGTTGCCGACTTACCCGCGAATGCCGGCTGGAACGCCGCGCCGATGCTGTCTTTGCGTTTCTTATAGTCAGCCGAATCCTTGTAGACGAAGACGGGCCGGGTAAAAGCTCCGGCCACGGTGCCGGCTTTGACTGTATCCGCGCCAATGAAATCCGCCTTTGGCGTGTAACTGATCTCATGGCCTCCGCCAAATTGATTGACGAGATAGCCGGCGAGAACGCCGAACACCATCGCCATCAGAATATACATTGTCAGCCTGTTTTTTTTCCTCATACAGTAAGCCCGCGGTTAAGAGTGCCGAAAATCGGAAAAAAAAGGCAGCAACAGAAACTTAGTTGGATTGTTTC
>JAQBNP010000283.1 GCA_028288515.1 Flaviaestuariibacter sp.
GTATCATCTCCCAGGTCCTAAAAGGCGTCGAGACACTTCGTTAGAAGTGTCTCTGCAGGATAGCCGAGAAGGCGGGGCGCAGTGGCATTGAAAGAAATGATATAACCGTCCGTGTCCAGGAAGAGGACCGCAGCAGGGATCGAATCAAAGATTGATTGCGTTGAAATACTCATGGTCAGGGTGAACCGGTTATCGACAAATATACAACCCGTATGCTCCTGTTGAACGGATTTGAAATTGTAACGGATCAGGGTTAGACAAGACCGATTGGCCGCCTGACGAGCGCTTCTTCTGCAGGCTCATGCCTGCCCGTGATGGAAGCCACCCTTTCGTGGGGGTCCGGGTCCATGCATTTGAAAAAGGTAGAAAATATATCCCAATAGATGAGGCGTGCCAGACAGCTCGTCTGTAGGCCATTGCCAAAATTGTGGAAAAGGCTGGGGAGTGCCTCCTATTTTGATCTTTTTTCGCCACAAAAAGACGTCTGTGTGAAAAGGAATACCGTTTGGATAGGCTTTAAGGATCAATGAACGAAAGACAACGGAAAGACAGGCTATGAATAAGGACAAGTACATTGTTTATGTAGACGACGACGAGGACGATCGCTTTATTTTCCAGCAGTCGTTTGAGCGGGTGGAAGACTACCGGTTCGTGACGGTTGAAAGCGGACAGGAACTCTTTAAGCTTCTTGAACGGATGAAGGATCACGGCTATCCCTGCCTGATCGTCTGCGATATGAATATGCCAATGCAAAACGGTGTCGACGTCCTGCGCGAGATCAAGAAAACACCCCATTACGAATCAATTCCCATTGTCATGTTCACCACGTCCAAGAACCCTCAGGAAGAGGCCCAATGCGCGGCCCTGGGCGCCGTGGTGGAAGTCAAGCCATCGGACATCGTTGAATTCGAGGAGGTGGCGGACCTGCTCCTGCGGCACTGCCGTGACAGGGAGTAAATGTGAGTCGATCCAATTCAGACGGATGTCGCCTCGTACCACTGGCGCTGCCAGCCAGGCCACGAATTCGCCATCGTCAATGGTTCACCTAAACCCCCGGATCCCTGCTGGCCAATGAGCGGGGGTCAGGCTTTGTGTTTTTTGATCGCGGCAATGTATTTCTTCCGGACGCCGTTGTCCGTCTCTTGTTCGCAAAGAGTTTCCATCGCTGCCAGCAGCCCGTTCGACCCCTTTTTTTGAATAGGGAGAATGGCCCCGAGCGCAGCTGCCGATGCCCACCGGACAACGGTGCCGGCCGATCGTGCATTAACAAGCAGGTGGTCGACAGCCCGGTCTACACTGTCGGGGAAAAGGTGGGCGATATGCGCCACCACTTTCGCGCTTTCCCATTTGATGCGGGGCGCCGTTTCAGCCAGCGCATTCGTCATGAAGTCGAACACGTTTCGGTCCGCGATGGCCGGTTGTAGCCTGGTGGCCCATTCCAGCGCTTCGATGCACGTGGCTTTCGCGGCGTCTTTGGATGTTTCGGCAAGGGCCATCAGCTCGTCGGCAGTGACAGATCCCTCGACCAGCCAGCCACCGATGGTCAGCACTTTTTCTTTTGTTTTCGATGCCTTGTCCTGCAGCAGGTCGCTTATTGTCATTTGCTTTGATTGCAAGGGGATCAGCTGCCTTTCAGAAGCACGCTGAACCGCGTTCCTTCGCCCGGCACTGAGTCGGCCCGCACCAGGCCGCCATGGTTTTGCGCCACCTTCTGTACGATCGAAAGCCCGATGCCCGTTCCCCCGTATTCCGCGCGGGCATGCAACCGCTCGAACATGCGGAAGATGCGCTCGGCATGCTGTTGCTCGAAGCCGATGCCGTTGTCGGTTACAACCACAAGGTGCCAGGTGGCCGACCTGTCCGCGGTGGGAAGAAGCATGTCAAGCTGCGCCGGGCTGGCGGTCTCCGCCGACACCGTGATGTGCGGCGCAATGTCCGGGCGCCGGTACTTCAGCGCGTTTGAAAGCAGGTTCTGAAACAGCTGCTGCAATTGGCGCGGGTAGCCAGCAATGACCGGCAACGCCTGAACCTCGATCACAGCATGCGTTTCCTCGATCACCACTTCGAGGTCCGTGAGAACCGCTGACACTTTTGCGTTGAGGTCGACCATCTCTTTGTCCATCGCCTTCAGGCTCACCTGCGAATACGTGAGGAGGTCCTCGATCAGGGCGTCCATGCGGTGCGATGCGCTTTCGAGGCGACCGAACATGTCGCGGTCGCGCTCGTCCATCAGCGGGGTCAGCTTGACCTTGAGCCGTTCGGAAAAGGTGTGGATCTTTCGGATCGGTTCCTTCAGGTCGTGCGAGGCGGCATGGGCAAATTCCTCGAGGTAAGAGTTGGATCGCTCGAGGGCATCGATCTTGGCGAGGAGCTCGAGCTCGAGGGCCTTGACCTTTGTAAAGTCTGTGATGTTGACGACCACCTCGGCACCCATCCGCGATGCGGTAATGTTCAGGTGAACGTCGAGCTGATCATGGTTGTAATGAAGATCCCACTGGTTAACCAGCCCGGTGATCCAGGTCTCCTTATACTTTTCGAAGGCGTCCGTTTGCCGGTACCCCGGAAAGACCAGGGAGACCAGCTTGCCGGCGATGGATTCAGGCGGCTTGCCCGAGTAGCGCGCGTACGCCTCGTTTGACATGCGGAACCGGAAGTCGACGATCTCCGCGCCATCAAAGACCGGCACGAGTGTACACAGCGCTGTGGCAACGCGGTCGATGAGCGACTGGAGATAGTCGTGATGGCGGAGAAGTGACCGGTGTGCGTCTTCGAGTTCGGCAGTGCGCTCGATCACGCGGCTTTGCAGAAGGATATCGTTGTGCTC
>JAQBNP010000012.1 GCA_028288515.1 Flaviaestuariibacter sp.
ACGAGTCCGCGATCGAAATAGGCATCGGCATGATGGCAGTGTTCGGGGCAACGGCGCAGATGTAAACGAAGCAAGGCCATGAAGGCGGGAAGGCCGAAAGAAGCGCGAAGAGAAAGCATTTGAAACAGGCAATAATCGATTCTGAATTTTCAAGGAATGGAAGGGCTGCCGAGGGGCGGAGGCCGAAAGAAGCGGGAAGAGGGGGCATTGAAATGAGCAATGATCCATTCTCAATTCCGAAGATTCAATCAACTGACCTTGTGCTCCTTCGTGTCCTCTCGTGCCTTTGTGGTTCCAACGTTCGCGATGCCGTCCCGGCGCCTGTACATTGCCAGGCTGATCATGCCGATCCACACAAGGAAATAAAGAAAGCTCGCCTTCTGGATCGCCGGCAGGTAATAGATCAGGCCCGGCACACGGTAAAACACATTGTTGACGACGACGATGGGTACCGTCACCAATCCCATCGCAAAAAGAGCCGTCCAGCGCAGCTTTCGCAGCCCGGTGAATGTCCCAGCGAGCGCGATCAGTCCAAAAAACCCGGCCGCATTGATGATCGCATCGTGAAACCTGGTGAAGATGAAAACAACGAGCGCCATGGACAGGAAGCCTGACAGTTGCACAACGAACCGGGTTCCCCCGCGCAATCCCGCGTAGCGCGGAAAAACGTACCAGAAGACCGCGAGCGTTGCGCACAGCACGAACATCGCGGCGAAAGCCACGGGACGCGCACCGTTCGGTTGCCCGTTGATGGCATCGGCAGCGAGCAGGTTGCACCAGTAATTATGCATCCAGCTGAACCCGCTGGACGATTTGCTCTGCTGGGATCCGCCGGGGTACAGGGTCGTTGCCACCACGTACAGCAGCACGTAGAGACTACAACCGGCGAGCGGTACAAGGAAGCCGATATGTGAGTGGCGTTTTCGTTCCATGCACTGAGCCAACCGGAGGATCGACCAAATCTAAAGATTTGTGACAACTCGCTGAGATGATCGTCCAGCGACTCGAACGACAATGCCATGAACGCAACGCGCGCAAAGAAGCAAAGGAAGCCGCGGAGAGAGTTCATGATGGTGGGTGACTGCAAGACAGGGCATCGCAACAGCTTTCCTCTCCCTGAAATTCTTTGCTGCCGGGATCGCCTGTCTACCTGCATCACCATGCTGAATGGACCGGGGACATGCAGGCCGAGCGGATGTCCGTGGACCACCGCCCCTAGGTGGACGGGCGCCATGCCTGGCCGGTCAGCGGCCCCTGGTTGCCGGCCAGCGCGACATATTGTCCGGACAGCGGCTTATGCGTGGAGGTCAGCGACCCATGATCGCTGGTCAGCAGGGTCTGCGTGCCGGGCAGCGCCTCCTGCGCGTCAGGCAGCATGCCATGCGCGTCGGGCAGCATGCCACGCGTGCCGGGCAGTAACGTTTGCGCGCTGGTCAGCGACTTGTGCCAGGCGGTCAGCGACTTGTGCGAGGCGGTCAGCGCCTCCTGCGTGCCGGGCAGGGTGTTCTGCTCGGCGGGCAGCATGACATGTTTTCCGGTCAGCGAGGTCTGCGCGCCGGGCAGCATGCTCTGCGCAGCGGTCAGCGTGTTCTGCAACCCGGGCAGCGGGGTTTGCGCTGCGGTCGGCGTGTTCGGCACGCTCTGTCCGTCCTGATCCTCGCAGCAAAACCTCCTCCATCCAGCGGGAGTATAAACAGCCCTGAAATTGTCAATCTAAAATCATCACTGCTCCTACCCCCTTTCCTTTCGCGTCCGCAGGTCCCAATACCCAAGAGCCGTAAAAAAGATGAAGTAGCCGATCGAGTTGAGCTCGTGGTTCTCCAGCTGCAGCGGGCCCTTGTCCTTCATGGACATCAGGGTGAGGATCGGGTGCGCATAAGGGATCTTGGATACATGCTCCCAACCGAAGCCGGTTGCGATGGTGCCGCCCACCAGCAAGGCAAGGCCGATGCCGACAGGACCGACAAAGCTCTTGAACCGCAGGCTGAGCCAGAACTGGATCGCCGAGATGCCCAGGATCGAAATATAGGTTTTGGCATTGAGCTGCATCAGCACGCTCCAGGGCACCCTCCTTTCCAGGAAGGTATACTTGCTGTTGGCGAGGTCCGACACAACCCCGGTCATCAGCATGAATGCCACAAACAGCGCATAGAAAAAGAGGATCATCAGGTGCACCGTCAGGAATTTTGCGAAGTAGACCTGCGCCGTGGATTGCGGCGACGCGAACACCTGCTTCCACGCGTTGTTCTTGAACTCGATCTGGGGGATCAATGCGCAGATGAGGATGATATACATCGGGAACAGGAACGAGTTCATCCCCTGCCAGCCCTGCGAAAAATGAATTTGCCAGGGCGCCATCATCAGCCGCGGAACGAGCTTGTCGGGGCGCGTGAGATACATGATCAAAAAGATGGAGGGAATGAAGAGGGCGCCGAGCAGGCTGATCCAAACGGACGACGTGCGCTTTGTCTTCAGGATCTCCGACCGGAGGGAGGTTATAAAATTCATTGGTTGCCAGATGTGATGTCAAGAAATAATTGTTCGAGGTCGTTCTGCCGGGGCTGCAGCCGGTACACGTCGATGCCGCCGGCAACGAGCGTCCGGTTGATCGCCGCAACATCGGTCCGGTCGGCGCAGGCCAGCTCTACGCAACCGTTGCGCTCCACGGCGCTGTACTGCTGGAGCAGTCCCTGCGCGGCGCGGTTGTCCGACGTGTCGATCTGCACGATGCTTTCTTTTTCCTGGAGGTGCTGGAGCTCGGGCTGCGTTCCCTGGAAAAGCAGGCGGCCTTTGTGAATGATGCCCACATGCGTCGCCATCTTTTCGATCTCCGCCAGGATATGGCTTGATACGATGATGGTGACACCCTCGTCGCGGTTCAGCTTTTTGATCAGCTCGCGCGTTTCGATGATGCCGTTCGGGTCGAGGCCGTTGGTCGGCTCATCGAGGATGAGGAGCTCCGGGCGGTGCAGCAGCGCAACGGCGATCGACAGGCGCTGCTTCATGCCGAGCGAGAATTGCTTCGCTTTCTTTGAGCCGGTGCCGGACAGGTCGACAAGCGCGAGCGTGGCTTCGATGCGACTCTTGTCCGCGCCATAGATGCGGCGGTAGACCTCGAGGTTTTCCCGCGCCGTGAGGTGGCCATATAATGAAGGCTGCTCGATGAGCGAGCCGACCTTGCGCAGGATGGAAATGCGGTTCGTGGCGATGTCTTCGCCGAAGATGCGGATGCTTCCCTGCTGGTTCCGGAGAAGGCCGAGAAGCAGGCGCAGTGTCGTGGTTTTGCCGGCGCCGTTCGGGCCGAGAAACCCGTACACGCTGCCGCGCTCCACGGTAAGGTTGATATTGTCGAGGGTCTTGACGTCGGGCGAGAAATGGTAGTGAAGCGCCTCTGTCTGAATGACGGGGGTGGTACTCATATACAGTTGTTGACGCCAAATATATCTTTCCCCGTAGGGAAAGCGGATGCTTTTGCTGTTATTTTGCACTATTAATTCACGAACTGGCGAAATGTCGGGACGAACTCGAAAAATCGTTCCGGACGTGAAAGCGGGCACCGCTCGCAACGGTATCCAACCGGGCGCGGCCCGGCTTTGACGGCGCCCATGGAGCATTATGGCAAAAGACTTACGCAAGCAGCAGGCCCTCGAGTACCATTCGAAAGGCCGGCCGGGAAAGATCGAGGTAGTGCCGACCAAGGAGGCCAAGACCCAGCGCGACCTCTCCCTGGCGTATTCGCCGGGCGTTGCCGAGCCCTGCAAAGAGATCGCCGCACACAAGGAGAACGTTTATAAATACACTGCCAAAGGAAACCTCGTTGCCGTCATCTCCAATGGCACCGCCGTGCTCGGCCTCGGCAATATCGGCCCCGAAGCCAGCAAGCCGGTCATGGAAGGCAAGGGCGTTCTGTTTAAGATCTTTGCCGACATCGATGTGTTTGACATCGAGGTCGACGAGACAGACCCGGAAAAATTCGTGCAGATCGTTCGCGCCCTCGAGCCCACGTTCGGCGGCATCAACCTCGAGGACATCAAGGCTCCCGAATGCTTCGTGATCGAGAAGGCCCTGCGCGAGCAGCTCACCATCCCGGTGATGCACGACGACCAGCACGGCACCGCCATCATCAGCGCCGCCGCCCTGCTCAACGCCCTGCAGATCCAGAAGAAGAAGATCGACAAGGTGCGGTTCGTCATCAATGGCGCCGGCGCCGCAGCCATGGCCTGCATGCAGCTCTACGTGTCACTGGGCGCGAAGGCTGAAAATTTTTACGTCTTCGATATCAACGGCGCGCTTCACCGCGACCGCGACGACCTCGAGGACTTCAAGCGCAAGTTCGCCAACGCCAAAGAAGGCATGACGCTCGACAAGGCCCTGAAGGATGCCGACGTGTTTGTCGGCCTCAGCGTCGGCAATGTTGTCACGCCCGACATGGTGAGAAGCATGGCCCGCAACCCGATCGTGTTTGCCATGGCAAATCCGGATCCGGAGATCGGCTGGGACGATGCGAAGAATGCCCGCAAGGATGTCATCATGGCCACCGGCCGCAGCGACTATCCCAACCAGGTCAATAATGTTCTTGGCTTCCCCTATATCTTTCGTGGCGCCCTCGATGTGCGCGCCACGCAGATCAACGAGGCAATGAAGCTGGCCGCCGTGAAGGCGCTGGCGGAGCTGGCTCAGTCGCCCGTTCCCGATATCGTCAACCTGGCCTACAACACAAAGACGATCACGTTCGGTCCGGATTATATCATTCCGAAGCCCCTCGACCCGCGGCTGCTGTCAACCGTGGCGCCTGCCGTGGCGCGCGCCGCCATCGAGAGCGGCGTGGCCATGCACCCGATCACGGACTGGGAAGGCTATGTAACGGACCTCAACAAACGCCTCGGCCTCGACAACCAGGTGCTTCGGGCGCTGGGCAGCAAGGCCCGCCGCGACCCGCGCCGCATTGTCTTCGCCGAAGCCGACAACGTCAAGATTCTCAAGGCCGCCCAGATCGTCATCGACGAAGGCATCGGCTACCCGATCCTCCTTGGAGACGAGAACAAGATCAGGGCCATCGCGCAAACGAACGGCATCGACCTGGAAGGGCTGCCGATCTTCGACCCGCGCAGCGATGCCATGGAAGAAAAGCGCAACACATTCGGCACCCTGTTCTTCCGCAAGCGCGGACGCAAGGGCTTCAACTACTACGAGTCCAAAAAGGTGATGAAGGACCGGAACTATTTCGGCTGCATGATGGTCGAAACCGGCGAGGCCGACTGCATGATCTCGGGCCTGTCCAAGAACTATCCCGACACGATCCGCCCGGCCATCCAGTGCATCGGCGTGGAGGAAGGGGTCAACAAGATCGCCGGCATGTACCTCATGCTCACGAAGAAGGGTCCCATCTTTCTCGGCGACACCACGGTCAACTTCCACCCGACCGCCCAGGAGCTTGCCGAGATCACATTGATGGTCGCCGAAGAGGTCAGGAACTTCAACATCATCCCGCGCATCGCGATGCTGAGCTACTCCAATTTCGGCTCCTCTTCCTCGGAGGAGGCCCACCTGGTTGCCGACGCACGCAAGCTGGTGAAAGAGATGATGCCCGACCTGATCGTGGACGGTGAGATGCAGGCAAGCCTGGCGTTCAATAATGAATTGCTCAAAGAGAACTACCCGTTCAGCGAGCTGGTTGACAAGGACGTGAACACGCTGATCTTCCCCAACCTGGCCTCCGGCAATATTGCCTACAACCTGCTCAAGGAGCTGGGCAACGCGGACGCCATTGGCCCGATTTTATTAGGATTAAAAAAGCCCGTGCACATCCTGCAGCTGGGAAGCACCGTGCGAAATATCGTGAACATGGCCACCATCGCCGTTGTCGACGCGCAGATCAAGGGGCAGCAAGCCTCCGATGAAATGATCAAGCGGTCGCCGTGGTGGAAGCGCATGAAGCGATCGAACCGCGCAGACGACCAACAAGCCAAAAAATGATAAAGCTATTAAACGATACCGGCCGCTACATCCTCATGATCAAAGGCATGTTCTCACGGCCCGAGAACTTCAAGATGTACTGGAAGGAGTTCATGCACCAGTGCTCGGAGATCGGCATCGGCTCCCTCCCGATCGTGGCCATCATCTCCTTTTTCATCGGGGCCGTGTCCGCGGTGCAGACTGCCTACCAGCTGGTGAGCCCGCTCATTCCGAAAGAGTCGATCTCGCAGATCGTCCGCGACACAGTCATCCTGGAGTTCGCACCCACCCTGGTTTCGATCGTTCTTGCGGGTGTGATCGGCAGCAAGATCGCCGGTGAGCTCGGCAACATGCGCGTCTCCGAGCAGATCGACGCGCTCGAGATCATGGGCATCAACACAAAGGCCTACCTCGTGCTGCCAAAGATCCTCGCGGCCGTCTTCGTCATTCCCATGCTGATCATCATCGCCACCATCCTCGGCATCTGGGGCGGCCGGCTCGCGGGCACCCTGTCGGGCATCATTTCAACAGAGACGTTCGACAAGGGCCTTCGCATGAATTTCATTCCCTACAACGTGTTCTTCTCGCTCGTGAAGGCCTATACCTTTTCCTATATCATTTCAAGCATCCCCGCTTTCTTTGGCTACCACGTGAACGGCGGGGCCCTGGAGATCGGACGGGCCAGCACGAAAGCGGTGGTTGTCAGCTGCATCCTCATCCTCATTGCAGACTACGTTCTCTCCGCCCTTTTGCTCTAAGCATGAAACGGCGTTCGTTGCTTCTCCTGCTGACCCTGGCTCTCCTGGCTGCCAACGCCGCACTGTTCCTGCAGCGCGACCGATTTGCCTACCATGCCTATTCCTCCGAGCGCGCACTTTACGCAGACCCCCAGGAATGGGACGGCCTTGCGGCGGACCTCCGCGCGGATGACAAGCGGGCCGCGGCCGATGAGCTGCGCGAAGCCGGCCTGACAACACAGGGACGAACAACGGAGCAAGCCGTGCTCGCCATCACCTCTTACCTGGAGCAGCGGCTGGCGCGAAACCCGCAGGGCCCGCCGTCTGCCCGGACACTGGCGCTTAGCGACTACAGCGCATACCGGTATCTCTGCCAGCAGCCGGGCGAATCGCTGCAGTGCGGGACCTATAGCCGCACCGTGCTCCTGTTCTGCAGTGCCGCCGGCATCCGGACACGGTATATCCAGCTCGTAAACCCCGGCGACGACCATGTCTTCAACGAATGCTTTCTTCCCGAAACAGGCCGATGGATGCTGGTCGACCTGTCCAATAACCAGCTCGCCGCGCGCCGTGACGGCAAGCTTCTGACAGCGCTCGAGTTTCGCCGCGCGGTGCAGACGCAAATGGCCGTGACCGTCGATCGGTCGGGACCGGCCGGCACCAGGCCCGAGCCACTGGACAAGGGTGCCCGCTACATCCGCAGCTATTATACGCGCCGCGTGCCCTATTTTTACTACCACACTCTGAACCTGGAAAGCACCTACAGCCTGAAGAACAAGCTTGAGCGCTATTTCCTGCCGGTTTCCTGGTACGAGATCTACACGGAGACGCCGGGATCGAACGCCTGGTTCTTTGCCCGCCTGACCATGGCGGTGGCGGGCATGCTAGCGGTCTTATTTTTGGGGTGGACTCTTATACGCGACAAACATGATTGAAGTAATCAACCTGAAGAAAGGATTCGGCGACAAGGTGGTGATCCACGATGCGTCGCTTGTGCTCAAGGCCGGCCATTGCAACCTGATCATCGGCAGCAGCGGCAGCGGCAAGACCGTGCTCATGAAATGCCTCGTGGGCCTGTTCCAGCCAGACAGCGGATCGATCCTTTACGGGGGCAAGGACTATACGCAGATGTCCGTAGACCAGCGCAAAGAAGTGCGCAAGGAGATCGGCATGCTGTTCCAGGGCTCGGCATTGTTCACATCGATGACGGTGGAAGAGAACGTCATCTTTCCATTGGACATGTTCACCCGCGATACGCGCAAGGAAAAGATGAAGCGCGTGGATGCAGTGCTCGATCGCGTCAACCTCAAAGGCGCCAATAAGAAATTCCCGGCCGAGCTCAGCGGGGGCATGATGAAGCGTGTCGGCATCGCGCGTGCGATCGTACTCAATCCCAAATACCTTTTTGTCGACGAGCCCAACTCGGGGCTCGATCCGCAAACGTCCGGGCTGATCGACAAGCTTATCAAGGAGATCACGGACGAATTCCAGATCACGACCGTCATCAATACCCACGACATGAACAGTGTGATGGAGATCGGCGACCACATCGTTTACATGTACCAGGGCAATAAGGAATGGGAAGGAAACAACAAGGAGATCATCTTCAGCAAGAACCAGCGCCTGAACGATTTCATCTTTGCCTCCGAGTTCCTCCGCGATGCGAAAGACATGCGGCAGCTTGAAGAGACCGGCAAGATCGCCAATGACCGCAACATGGAACAACTGACAAGCGACGACGCGCCGGAGCTCGTTCCGCCACCGGAGGATAAGTAAGACGGCGGCGGCTGTTGCCGGTTCAGGGAATAGCCCCTATCTTTCTGCCAAAATTCAACATGGAACCAAACTACTCAACCCCGCCCGCTTCCACCGATATCCTTCACAACGATATTCCCCAGGAGACATCAGGCAGCCTGAACGTGCTGACGATTCTCACATTCATTGGGTGCGGCCTTTCGTACGTCAGCACCCTGTGGGGCCTTGTCTCCGGAAAGAATGCCCAGCAGCAGATCGATAAGATCGAGGAAAGCCGCGACAAGGTCGGCGACGGGTTCATGGGCAGGTGGATGGACGCTTCCGTAGAGATGCTTCACCGCGGCGAGCAATACAAGTGGATCAACCTCGGTGTTGCCCTTGTCTTCACGACGCTTTGCCTCATCGGGGCCCTTCAGATGCGCAAGCTGAAAAAGCAGGGGTTCGGCATTTATGCGATCGGCGAGCTGCTTCCCATCCCGATCATGTTCATCCTCATGGGCGTAAACCTGGTGACCCTCGTGACAGGTTGCTTTGGCGCCCTCATCGCCATCATCTTTACGGTGCTCTACGCCCGCCAGCGCAAATACCTGGTCTATCCCTGATCAACGTCTCCTGTTCTATACAAAAGCCTGTGTTCCGCACAGGCTTTTGCCTGCCCGGACAGGCCGTCGAGCCAGATTTTCTTCGCCTGCCCGCTCCCGGTATTTCCTTACTTTTGCCCAACTTTTAAAACGGACTATGAGCATACTTGTCAATAAAGCGTCCCGCGTACTCGTGCAGGGATTCACCGGAACGGAAGGAACCTTCCATGCGTCACAAATGATCGAATACGGCACCAATGTCGTGGGCGGCGTCACGCCGAATAAGGGCGGCACCAACCACCTCGACCGCCGTGTCTTCAACACCGTTGCCGAATGCGTTTCAGAAACGCAGGCAAACGTTTCCATCATCTTCGTTCCACCCGCGTTTGCGGCAGACGCCATCATGGAAGCGGCCGCCGCTGGTGTCGAGCTCGTCGTTTGCATCACCGAAGGCATCCCCGTGCAAGACATGGTCCGCGTCAAGAATTTTCTTCTCGGCACGTCCACGCGCCTGATCGGTCCCAACTGCCCCGGCGTTATCACGGCCGGTGAGTGCAAGGTCGGCATCATGCCGGGCTTCGTGTTCAAGAAGGGCCGCATCGGCATCGTTTCCAAATCCGGTACGCTCACGTATGAAGCGGCCGACCAGGTAGCAAAGGCCGGCCTCGGCATTTCTACGGCGGTCGGCATTGGCGGTGACCCGATCATCGGTACCACCACCCGCGAGGCGGTCGAGCTGTTCATGAACGACCCCGAGACCGACGCGATCGTGATGATCGGTGAGATCGGTGGCGGCATGGAAGCCGAAGCAGCGCGTTATATCCAAAGCACCGGTAACAAGAAACCCGTCGTTGGCTTCATTGCCGGGCAGACAGCTCCCCCCGGGCGCCGCATGGGCCACGCCGGCGCGATCGTGGGTGGCGCGGACGATACGGCGGCAGCCAAGATGAAGATCATGACGGAATGCGGCATCCACGTGGTGTCCAGCCCTGCCGACATCGGCAAGACGATGGCTTCCGTTTACGGAAAATAAGCTCCCTGCAGCATAAAAAAGCCCTCCACCGGAGGGCTTTTTCAATTGACCACAGTCCCGCTTAATAGCCGTTGCTGCGGATATAGCTGTTCAGCTCGTCCCGGCTCGACTGGTTTCCGAGCAGGTCGTACACCTGGCCATAATACGAAGCCGGGTCGACCACGTTGTCGAAGGCGAGCTTGGCGAGGTCGAGGCGGTTCTGTTCCGAGCTCAGGAGCTGGATCACCTGGCGCACCTGCGCAGACGAGAAAAGATAGCTCGCGTTGTTGAAAGCGGCAGCCGCCGCGTTCATCTTCGATCCCGGCAGCCACTTGCCGCGGATGGACTGGTAAAGATTGTTGAAGTCGGCATCCGCCATCGCCACGCGGTACGTATTGTTGGTGTTGGTGCCGTAGGGATCGTACGCCGCATTGTTGCTGCTCTCGACCATCTTCACGCGGCCGTTGTTGCCATTGACCGTGATCTGGAGATCGCGGTACGGACGCAGCGTGAAACTGTTGGAATAGAGCTCGGCCGACCGGCGGTTGTTGCCACTGCCGCGGTA
>JAQBNP010000039.1 GCA_028288515.1 Flaviaestuariibacter sp.
GCGACGGCCTGGCGAGCTTGTAGCCGGTGTAAATGAGAACGGCTGCCAGCGCCGCATTGGGAATACGGTTGAGAAGAAGGGGGAGAAAGGCGACACAGAGGAGCAGAAGCAGCCCGTGAAAGATCGACGACATCTTGCTCTTCGCCCCGGCGTTCACGTTTGCCGACGATCGAACGATCACACTGGTGATCGGCAAACCGCCGACAAGTCCCGACAGCAGGTTGCCCACACCCTGCGCTTTGAGCTCGCGCTCCTTATTGGTCACGCGCTGGTAGGGGTCAAGGTCGTCAATGGCTTCGATGCTGAGAAGCGTCTCGAGGCTGGCTACGAGGGCCAGCGTCACGGCTGTGATCCAGACCTGCTGATTGCCGATCAGCGACCAGTCCGGGAACGTGAAGAAGGAAAAGAACTCCGGAGCGCTGCGTGCGATCGGCAGGGTGACCATATGCTCGGGAGCGAGACCGGCGCTGCGGTCACTGGCCACCTCGTTGACTAGGATGCCAAGCAGGACGACGACCAGCGGCGCCGGGATCAGCTTGATGAACCCGGTTCGCTTTGACGTGAACTTTTCCCAGCCGAACTGGAAGGCAAGGCCCGCGGCCCCGATGAAAACCGCCGTGCCCGTGAGGGCCCCAAACGCGTTGATGATGCCGCTGAACGTATTCTCGCTATTGGCCTGGACAAATGATTCATCACCGCTGTAGTCCTTGTCATAGCCCACCAGATGTGGAAGCTGTTTGAGAATGAGAATGAGGCCGATCGCAGCGAGCATTCCCTTGATGACGCAATTGGGAACATAGTCGCCGATCACGCCGGCCTTCACAAAGCCAAGCACAACCTGCAGAGCGCCGCACAGCACAACGCAGAGAAGAAAGGCCTCGAAGGAAGGAAGCTTGAGAATGGCAGCGGCAACGATGGCGGTGAGACCAGCAGCCGGTCCGCTCACGCTCAGCTGTGAGCCGCTGAGAGCGCCGATGACCATACCGCCGATCATGCCCGCGATGAGACCGCTGAACAGGGGCGCGTTTGACGCCAGGGCAACACCGAGGCAAAGTGGCAAAGCCACAAGAAAGACAACGATCGAAGAAGGGATATCCGATCCCAATGATTTTGCAAAGGAAGACACACGTTTCATAGTGATTGAGTTGAGAATGGTCAGGCAGGCAGCAGGGATGATGCAGCTGCCGGCTCTGCAGGAATGCGCATGGGTTTGAGCTCATGACCCGGCCTGGGGCATGGCTCTGTCGCGCCGATGCGATGCTAAAAAAGCGATCTATGAAATGTGGTGGTTCGGCGGAGGCGAAAAGAATTCCGGGTGAATGTCCAGGTGAAGATTGCACTGGTGGCCCGTATGAAGAGGGTCCTGGGCCTGAATGCCGTGGATCGTGATGCCCGTATCGTGGAGGTATTCAGACAGCTGTGTCACCCCGCTTTCCGATTTTTCTTCAGTCGTGTTGGTCAGGGGATTGTCTTCATCCTGGTGATCGGTGGCACTGTGAGCACAATGGTTTTTGGCCGCCTCTTTTTGCGCCTGCTGGAATGAATACACAAACGGAAGGGAGATCGTCAGCCATGCCAATGCCAGCAGCATTAGCACTGCTGACAGGCGCAAGCCAGGCGATGAGACGTTTCCTTTTCGTTGCATTTGCCGCAAAAGTAGGGGAAACGCGAGCGTTCTTTCCTGCCGAGCCGCAACCTCGTGGCGGATTGGCTAAATTTTAAGGACGAGTTCGGCCGTGAAAGGCCTGCGTCGGTTGTCGCGTCGCGAACACAGGGTCGAGGCCAGGCAGGATGCAGCGCGCGCTTGTGGACATCAGGCGCCTGTTTCCAAGGTCGAAGCAGGAGGCGGTGACGTCCGAAAAGTTCCGGTTCTGGGGTCAGGACCAGGGCCCGGGTCCACGTAGCTTCACAGGTCGACCCAATTGCATAAAGTTGTCGGGTTTTACTGCAACTTTGACCGACGCTATCCAGGAACAAAACAAAACCGATTTCTTAAACAATCAAGGTCATGTCCTACCCATACCAGGTTCAAACCATCGATGAATACAAAGCCGCTTATGATAAAAGCATTTCCGATCCGGAAGGCTTCTGGGGCGATATCGCGCGCCATTTTCAATGGAAAAAGCCATGGGAGAAAGTGCTCGAATGGAATTTCAAAGAACCGTCGGTCAAATGGTTTGTCAACGGCCGCCTCAACATCACCGAGAATTGCATCGATCGGCACCTGGCCACTCTCGGTGAGAAGCCTGCCATCATCTGGGAGCCCAATAATCCTGAGGAGCGCGTCCGCGTTGTGACCTACAACCGGCTCCACAAGCGGGTTTGCCAGTTTGCCCAGGTACTCCGGAACAATGGCGTCAAAAAGGGCGACCGGGTCTGCATTTACATGGGAATGGTCCCCGAGCTTGCCTACGCGGTCCTCGGGTGCGCACGCATCGGCGCGATCCACTCGGTCATCTTCGGCGGCTTCTCCGCGCAAAGCATTGCCGACCGTCTTGAGGACGCGCAGGCAACCTTCATCGTCACCTGCGACGGCGCTTATCGCGGCGAAAAGGTCATTCCCCTCAAAAGCGTTATCGACGACGCGCTCGTCGGCAACAAGACCGTGAAGCGTGTGATCGTTTATACCCGCACCCGCACGGCAGTGTCCATGATCAAGGGCCGCGACGTGTGGTGGGAGGACGAGATGGAGCATGCCGAATCGCAGGTGGAAAAGGAGGGCGTCGTTTCGTTTCCGGCGGAGGAAATGGACGCCGAAGATCCCCTGTTCATCCTCTATACATCTGGCAGCACGGGCAAGCCAAAAGGCGTCGTACACAGCTGCGCCGGCTACATGGTGTGGACGGCCTACACGTTCGTCAATGTCTTCCAGTATCAACCCGGTGAGGTTCACTTCTGTACGGCCGATATCGGGTGGATCACGGGCCACAGCTATATTGTTTACGGGCCCCTGGCGGCAGGCGCCACCTCCCTGCTCTTCGAAGGCATTCCCACCTGGCCGGACGCCGGTCGCTTCTGGGACATCGTCGACAGGCACAAGGTGAACATCCTCTACACGGCGCCAACCGCCATCCGTTCCCTGATGGGTTTTGGACTTGAGCCGCTGCAGGGCAAGGACCTCTCCTCGCTGCGGATCCTCGGCACGGTCGGCGAGCCGATCAACGAAGAAGCCTGGCACTGGTACGACGAGCACATCGGCAAAGGCCGCTGCCCCATAGTTGACACCTGGTGGCAGACGGAGACGGCCGGCATTCTCATCTCCAACCTCGCCGGCGTCACGCCCGCAAAGCCCACTTATGCCACCCTGCCCATGCCGGGCGTGCAGCCGCTTCTGGTTGACGAGAACGGCGTTGAAGTCAAAGGCAACCCCGCGGCCGGCAACCTCTGCATCCGCGCGCCCTGGCCCGGCATCATACGCACCACGTACGGCGACCATGAGCGCTGCCGGCAGGCCTATTTTTCGACCTATGAGGATCTTTATTTTACAGGCGACGGCGCCCTGCGCGACGAGCAGGGCAACTACCGCATCACCGGCCGCGTGGACGATGTTCTCAATGTCAGCGGGCACCGCATTGGCACTGCCGAAGTCGAGAACGCGATCAACATGCACGCCGGCGTCGTAGAAAGCGCCGTGGTCGGCTACCCGCACGATATCAAAGGACAGGGCATCTACGCATTTGTCATTTACCAGGGCCGCGCGGGCGATCCCGACGCAAATCGGAAGGACATCGTGCAAACCGTTTCGAGGCTCATCGGCCCGATCGCAAAACCCGACAAGATCCAGTTCGTGAGCGGGCTCCCGAAAACAAGAAGCGGGAAGATCATGCGACGCATCCTGAGGAAGGTGGCAGAAGGGGAGAGCAGCAATTTCGGCGACACCACAACATTACTCGACCCGGCCGTGGTCGAGCAGATCGCTGCGGGCCGCCTCTGAGAGGGGCTCAACGGAGGATATTTACGATTTTAGATTGAGCAGCCATTGAACCACGAAGCCACGAAGGGCGCTAAGGAGCACAAAGGAGTGAATAGTGAATGGTGAATAGTGAGTGGGTCGTTTGGAGAGCCTGCTGTCCGTCATTGCGAGGAACCAAGCAATCCCCTGCACCTCCAGGCTGTCATCCCGCAGGGACCCGAAACGGGCGCTTTGAACCACCAAGCCACGAAGTGCGCAAAGGAGCACAAAGGAAGTTTCTTTGCGGTTCCTTTGCCCCTTTGCGCGCTTTGCGTTCCATGTAGCTTGTCTTTTAAAGACAATTTCAGCCTCTTTTTTGGCCCTTTCTTCCATATGTCTTCCATATGT
>JAQBNP010000058.1 GCA_028288515.1 Flaviaestuariibacter sp.
CACCCTCGCAGATCCATTACCGTGTCGACACGGTACAAGCACCATTACCTTCAAATTCATAAAATTTATCCCAGGGCCCGTCGCTGCAGATCAGGTTTTCTTACAAAGGAAGCAGGCCACGGAACCCCCGCGCGGCGTAATACGATTCCGCGCCATTGTGATACAGGAATACGGTGTCGTAGCGGCGGTCGCAGAAGAGGGCGCCTCCGAGGGACCGGATGGTTTCCGGTGTCGACACCCAGCTCGATGTTTTCAGGTCGAAGCGACCACGCTCCTGCAGTGACCGGTATTGGTACGCCGTTAAGATCTCGACGCCCATTGCTGCAGCCATTTCACGTGCGCTTCCTTTCGGCTTGTTCTCCTTCCGCGCGGCCAGTGCATCGCCATCGTAGCACAGGCTGCGGCGGCCGGCCGGACTTTCGGGCGAGCAATCACAATAGAAAAAAGCGGTGGACTCCTTTTCGAACGAGATCACATCAGGCTCACCACCGGTCTGCTCCATTTGGTGAAGCGACCAGAGCTTGCCGGGCGCAGTTCGCAGCCGCGCCTCGACGTCGGGCCAGGCGATGCCCCCATGCCGGTCGGCGTGCTTTTCGAAGCGGGCTTTCAGGAGCGAAAGCAGCTCTGTTGCATGGGAGGAGGGCAGAGTTTTTGGAGATTGTTTTGGCATGATGTCCTGAAGATATGACGGAGACTTTATTGACGGCCGGATGCTGCCGCGTGCCGATCGTTCGTCTTGTCTACAAATTCAGTCTCTACCCGGACGGGTCAGGAAAGCGAGCTTTTCGGATACATAGCGTTGTTCCCATCCCGGACCGTTTCGCGCCTCAAGATAGATGCGCACAAGGCTGTCGTAGTCTTTCTGGCCTGGTGTATAGAAATGGATGCATCCTTCAGTAACCTCGTCAAAACCATACCGATGAGAAAGCTTCTCTACTTCCGTCGCGACGCTGCAAATCCCAAACGTAATGAGCTTCACATGGCCGTAAGAGATGTCCCGTTCTGCCTGCCTTGCGCTGAAAACGTACGATGGCTGGGGCCTTCTCCATGTGACGATCAGCATGATTAGGAACGTGGCGAGACAGATGCGAAGCATGGTACGAGGTGTCATTGGATGGTTGATCAGACGAGCGGCATTCGACGCGGCTTGTGCAATGGATCGTGACAGAAAGATAGCTATTTCGGACTGGTCTTCCCTACTCCGCCCGGAAATGCACGCGCAGGGACGAGTTGGTGTCACTGCAAGAGATATGGGATGTTCAAGGACAAGCTCCACCGGATTTTTCAGAGACTTTGAAAAAGATTCGTTTACTTTGCTTTTCAAAGTGCTTTCTGATACAAGAACATTTGTAAACGTCCTCACATGAACTCTGTCCTTTCCTTATCGCATATCAAAAAGTCCTACGGATCCGTCCAGGCTCTCCGGGACGTTTCCTTTTCGGTTCCCGAAGGAAGCGTCTTCGGCGTGCTCGGTCCCAACGGCAGCGGCAAAACAACGCTCCTCAGCATCATCCTCGACGTGCTCAAGGCCAACCAGGGCAGCTTTCTGTGGTTCGGCCAGCCGGGCTCGCCGGCACAGCGCAGGCGGATCGGCTCCCTCCTCGAGACCCCGAATTTTTACCACTACCTCTCGGCCGTCGACAACCTCCGCGTGACGCAGGCCATCAGCGGGCGGGGAACCCGGGCCGATATCGACCTCGTTCTAAAAAAAGTAAACCTCTACGAGCGCCGCAACAGCCGCTTTAAGTCGTACAGCCTGGGCATGAAGCAACGGCTTGCGATCGCGGCCGCGCTCCTGGGCGATCCCCGCGTGCTTGTGCTCGACGAGCCCACGAACGGCCTCGACCCCGTTGGCATCGCGGAGATCCGCGCGCTGATCCTCGAGCTGAAGAAAACCGGTCACACCATCATCATGGCCAGCCACCTGCTGGACGAAGTGGAAAAAGTGTGCACGCATGTCGCCATCCTGAAGACCGGCAAGGTGATCACGACAGGCGAGGTGAATGAGATCATGCAGGACGAGGACGTTGTGGAAGCAAGCGCTTCGGACCTGGATCGACTGGTGACCGTGCTGGGAACATTCGGAACAGGTGCGCTCATCGACCCGGCCACGCAGACGGTGCGCCTGGCGCTGCCGAAAGGCACGGCAAACCTCGAGGAGGTCAACCGCCGCTGTTTCCAGGAAGGGCTTGTGCTGACCCATTTACTTCTCAAAAAGAAACGCCTCGAGACGCGCTTCTTCGAGCTTACAGAGGATTGAGGCGACACGCCTATCATCGGAACCGAAACACAAAGCTTACCTGCATTTTCTAAAACGTTCACATGTCAAGTCTCTTACAAACCGAATGGCTTAAGATCAAGAAATATCCGGCGTTCTGGTGGATGCTGGCGATCATCACCCTGTCCTACCCCGGCATGAACTATATGCTGTACACACATGGGTACCAGGATATGCTGGCCGACAAAAAGCTGGGGCCGATCCTGAGGCTTCTTCCCAATCCCTTTACATTCCCCGATGTGTGGCAAACCGTCGCCTATACGTCCTCCCTTTTCGTGTTCCTGCCGTCGGTCATTGTCATCATGTTCATCACCAATGAGTACACCTACAAAACGCACCGGCAGAACATCATCGATGGCTGGAGCCGGCGTGACTTCATGGTGAGCAAGGGCATCGACGTTCTCATCATCAGCGCTGTGGCGACGCTTTTTTATACGATCACGGCCTTGGTCATCGGCAGCGTCACGACAGGCAGCACGGCCAACAGCTTCACAGGGGCCGGCCGGTATATCGGCCTCTTCTTCCTGCAAACATTCTCGCAGCTCTCCCTCGCATTGCTGATCGCCTTCCTGGTGCGCAAGGCCTTCATTGCGCTGGGCCTGTTCCTGTTCTACTTTTTCCCGCTCGAGCCGCTGCTGGTGCAGCTTGGAAAGAAATGGGCGAATGGTGCGGGCGAATTCCTGCCCCTCGAGATCTCCGACCGCATGCTCCCGTACCCTCGCTGGTTTATCCGCGACGAGGCGGAGTGGAAGACATTGCTTGACCAAAGCAACCACCATATCTTTTACACGATCCTTCTGACCGCGGCCATCTGGGCCCTGTGTTTTTGGGTCAATAAAAAACGTGATCTCTGATGAGAAACAAAGCAACCGCCCTCCTCCTTGCCCTCCTGGTCATATCAGTGGCGGGCGGGGCACAGAATATGCGCACCACCATCAAGGTGCAGGCGATGGACATGGCAACAGCTTTTATGAAGAACGACTTCAACAGGTTCGTTAAGTATATGCACCCGAATATCATTGCTTTTGCGGGCGGCAAGCAAACGATGCATTCGCAAATGGACTCCGCCTATGCGACCATGAAGCGCTTCGGTGTCGGGTTCAAGCGCTACTGGATCGGCGAGCCGGGGGAGATCGTGACATACAAGGGGCAGCTCCAGGCGATCTTGCCCGAAAGCACGACGCTGCTCACGCCGCTCGGTGAAATGACGGTTGAAACATCGGTGCTCGTGCTGTCGTCCGACAAGGGGAAAAGCTGGACATTCATCGATACGAATGTGTACCAGGCGGACAGGCTCAAGTCGATCCTGCCGGACCTCAGCCCGAAGCTGGTGATCCCGCCCCGGAAAAAGCCGAAGATGGTGGGGTCGTTTTGAACCACGAAGAGTCGAGGAGGATTGACGATTTTAGATTTTAGATTTTTGGAGAGT
>JAQBNP010000074.1 GCA_028288515.1 Flaviaestuariibacter sp.
TGCGCGACGATATGCGATCCATCGTTGAAGCGCAGGAAGCTGCGAACGAGGAGCTGCAGTCGGCCAACGAAGAGATCGTTTCGTCCAACGAGGAGCTGCAAAGCATCAACGAAGAGCTCGAGACATCGAAGGAAGAGATCGAGTCGAGCAATGAGGAACTTATCACGATCAACCAGGAGCTTCAGGTGCGCAATGAGCAGCTGGCCGAGGCACAGGAGTATACCGACGCCGTGTTCATGACGCTGCGCGAATCGCTGCTGATCCTCGACAGCGAGCTTCGCGTGAAGAGCGCCAACGCAACCTTTTATAAAACCTACCGACTCCGCGAGGAGGAAGTGATCGGCCAGCAGCTGTTCGACCTGCACAACCGCGCCTGGAATATTCCGCGCCTGCGTGAGCTGCTGGAGCAGATCATCCCGAATAACGGACACTGCTATGGCTTCGAGATCTCCCATTCCTTCCCGGGTATCGGCGACAAGGTGCTTCTTCTCAATGCGCGGAAGGTGCAGCAGAAGCCACGCGGCAGCCACCAGGTGCTCGTGGCGATCGAGGATGTGACGGAGTTCAAGCTGGCCCAACAGATCATCAGCGACCGCGAGGCATGGTTCCGGAATATGGCGGACAATGCGCCGGTGATGATCTGGGTGACGGGCGCCAATCGTCTTTGCACATTTGTCAACAAGCTGTTCCTCGAGTTCCGCGGCGTGCGCCTCGAGGATGCGATCGGCAACACCTGGGCTCTTGATGCACACCCCGACGATATCGAGACCTGCGAGCGTATCTACAATGAATGCTTTGATGAGAAGCGCGGCTTCGAGCTGAATTACCGGCTCAAGCACCGTGACGGCAGCTACCGCGAGGTGTTTACGAAGGCCCGTCCCAACTTCACGACGGAAGGACATTTCACGGGGTTCATCGGGTCCTGTGTGGAGCTTGGAGAGAATAAGATCATCTGAGAAGCGGACGGGACCTGACGATTTACGATTTTAGATTGAACAGCCGCGAAACGCAAAGGGCGCTCAGGCGCAAAGAAAACAGCAGAGAAGAATTCCCTTCGTGCTTCTTTGCGCCCTTCGTGCCTTCGTGGTTCAAGTTCCCTTCACTATTCACGATTCCACTAGCTTTGCACCGCATGTCTCCTACCTCGCCTGACCCGGTGTTTCATCCTGCGCTTCGCGGCCTCGCGAAAGGCATCTCCGTGATCTTCCACCCGCTGTTCATCCCTCTGTACATCCTTCTGTTCACCTTGTACAAAAGCCCGCTGCCGCTGGCCCTGGCGCCCGAGGCGCGCTTCCGGCTGGGCCTGAGCTTTGGAGCGATGTACCTGCTCTTCCCACTGGTGACGGTGCTGCTGGCGCGGGGTCTCGGCTTCATCGATTCCATCATGCTTCGCTCGCAGAAGGACCGGATCATTCCCTATATCGCCTGCGGCATCTATTATTTCTGGATCTGGTACGTTCTTCATCACCAGCAGGCTCCTGCCGCGCTCGTGGTGTTGACGCTGGCCATTTTCCTGGCGTCCAGTGCGGGCCTGCTTCTCAATGCATTCATCAAGATCAGCATGCATGCGCTGTCGGTTGGTGTGGCGATCGCCTTCCTTTACCTGCTGGCGCTGATCTCGGGCGCTTCCTTCGGCATCTACCTGTCCATCGGGCTTTTTGTTGCCGGACTTGTGTGTACAGCGCGTCTCATCAATGCCGACCACCGTCCGAAAGAGGTCTACCTCGGACTCCTGTTGGGGATGCTGTCGCTGGTAGTGGCGTGGATGTTTGAAGGTTGAGGAGGATTGGATTGAACATCTTGGATTGACCGGCGTTTCGCGCGAAGAAGCCAGAATTCAGGTCGGCAGCTTTCCCCGGCTGTCATCCGGCAGGGACCTGAAACGTGGGTTGGAACCACGAAGCCACGAAGAGCCGAAGGAGCACAAAGGGATTTACGATTTTAGATTTTTGGACAGTCTGCAATTTCCAGACTGTCATCCCGAGCGCCTCGCGAGGGAGCCACTGCGCCTTTCCCCGGCTTTCATCCGGCAGGGACCTGAAACGTGACGGTAACACAATTTGGGCCACGAAGGCGCAAAGAAGCGAAGGAGCACAAAGGAAAACCCTTTGCGGTTCCTTCGCTTCTTTGCGTTCTTTGCGTGAAAGGCTGCTTATCTGTTTCTAAATGCTTCTTTGTGCTTCTTTCCGTCTTCGTGCCTTCGTGGCCAGGCTCTTTCAAAGCGCACATTTCAAGTCCCTGCATTAAGGCAGAGGCTCCCCCGCGAGGCGCCCGGGATGACGCCTCTAAAACGACCCATTCACCATTCACCATTCACTATTCACTCTCTCCCTCACCCCTTCTTCAGCACCACTTTGCTCTGGCTCCAGTTGAACGCAGCATCGAGCACCTGCACGAGCAGTGGCCATTTTGAAACCTCCAGGTATTTCGTGTTGTATACTTTCTTGACCGTCAGCACCAGCTCGGTACCCTGCACTGCGACAGCAGCCGTGAACGAGGCAGCCTCGTTGGCCACGCGCTGGTTCAGCTTTTCAAGTCCCTGCACAGTATAGCCGGCCGGGATCGTGAACGAAATGCTCCACTGCAGCGTGCGCGCATAGCCCAGGTCAGCTGCGCTCTGGCGCGCACGCTCCTCCTTGCGGATCTGCGACTGGTCGCCGATCATGGCAGGCAGCGACAGGACGATGTCCGACCCGGCCTTAGCCGTCATGCCGGTCAGCGTGTACTTCTGGTTGAATGTAAGCGCCTGCTTTTTGAAGCTGCGGCCATCGTTGGCTACCTTGAACACCACGTCGCCGGCAACCTCGTGGTTGTAATCCTCTTCGATCATGGCCTTCATCATCTTCGGCTTGTCTTCCTTCCATTCCTTTTTCTGCGCTGTCATTTCCGTCTCCGCCTCGGTGCGGTCTTTCGGGTTGAGACCTTCGTAGAGGCTCTCGCCGTCGAAGTTGCGGAAGTCGTTTTCCATGAAGGGTGTCAGCGCGAGGATATCATCCATCAGCTCTCCTTTCACAATGCCCGTTGCCTGTCGGCCTTCATCCACCACAAGCCCGGCGTTGTCTGCCGTGAGGCTTGTCTTGATGATATGCTGCAGGCTGTTTGACGCTGTATCGGCGACGGGCAGAACGATCGCTGCCGCGGTCGCCTTCGGTGCATTGCCGAACGCCACGGCCCTGTTGCCATTGAGCCACAGCGGGATCTCGCCCGGGTTCAGGTGCTCGTACGGGTTGCTGTAATATTTATTGTTGTACTTGATCACCCAAACGATCTCCTTGACGAAAGCCAGGTTGTTGATCCCCGTCAGGATGTTGGAGCTGGTAGCGACTACCTCGTACGGAATGTTTTTCTTATCGAGAAGACCGGCGAAGACCTTGGCAAATGCATAGTCGCTCCAATTGCGGAATAAGGTTTTTCCACGGATGGTGTAGTAGGCCTTGCGCACGTAATCGTCGTTGGGAGCGTCCGTGATATTGCGCTTCTTCATTGCTTTGTAGATCGCCTTGATCTCGTCGTCATAGTCCACTTTCCAGTCCGCCGGTACAGATGAATTGTCCCCGGAAAACCAGAACAGGCGGGCCTTGTCGCTGAATTCGGCTTCGGTCAGGTCCTTTCGAAGGTCTTTCTGGTCGTTGACAAACATATACTCGTTGCTGCTCTTCTTTGCATAGATCACCTGGAACTTCACAGATGGCATTTCGAGGTTGCGGTTCACGTAACGCAGGTCTGTCATCTTCTCGCGACCCTTGTCTTCCCAGCGGTACACCTTGCCATTCTTCGAGTTGGTCGGCACAAAGTCGGGCGCGCCCTGCAGGCTCTTGTAGCCGAGGTGGTATTTATCGTCCTGCATCGCCACCTCGATCACCTGCTTTTCAACCGGCATCGAGCGATTGCACTGGTAATAGACCGGGCTGAATTCTTTGAAGTTTGGATTATTGAGATAGTTCTTGATGTTGTAGTTCACGAATTCGTATTCGAGGATATCGCCTTCCTGCAGGTCGGGCACCACCACCTTGAAATAGCGCGGGCGGTACGTGGAGCTGAAGCCGTCGTCGGTGTAGGAGCGGAAGATATCGGGCACCTGCTTCACGTTCTCGACGCGTACGGCTTCTTCAACGGAGATCTTCTGGGT
>JAQBNP010000082.1 GCA_028288515.1 Flaviaestuariibacter sp.
CAGGTTGATGGAGCACGTTTCGGGTCCCTGCGGGATGACAGCCGGGAGATGCGGGTCGGCGGGCGAGAGTTGTGAAGCTGCGGGGTGTGTTTGTGAGGGAAAGGTGCTGACATGCGTCAGCATGACAGCGTGCGTAGCGCAGGGGCTCCCTCGCGGGGCGCTCGGGATGACACCCGGCGGATTTTGCAGCCAGCACTTTAAGCGACCCATTCACTATTCACTATTCACTATTGACTATTCTCTCCCTCACTCTCTCACCACTGACCACTCACCGAACGACCCATTCACTATTCACTATTGACCATTCACTCTCACTCCCTCTCACGACTCGATATTCCCCATGCTTTCCACCAATGCTTCCAGCAAAGCTGCCGGTGGCAATTTGCCGGCAGGTGCGTTGGTATCAATCATCGCGCGGAAATTCCGGTCCTCATCGGGCTCAAGGTATACAATGCACTGCGGCAGCTCGACACGGATCCGGTACGAGTAACCGCGCGGCTCGAACTGCGCGGGGAAGAGAATCTCTTTGCCTTGATAGGTCACGGGAAGTTCAAAAGGGTCAGTCATCTGCATGCAAGATAGAGCAGCGTAGCCGAGCGCCGCGCGAAACCGGACCGACGCGCCGTGTCAAAAGGCGAGGCCCTTACCGCTGCCATCATACCGACCGGTTCATCTTCCGAGTCATGCGCGAAAAAAGACGCCCCTGTGGAAACAGGGGCGGTCACATGCACATGAGACGTGTGCCTGCGCTCCGGCACACCGAATCATCAGGTAGGAGGTCAGATGACCTCCTTAAATACATTGACCCTGTCCAGCACCACGCTGAGGGTCAGTGACTTTCCAAACCGCTCAACAACAATGTCGACACGGTCGCCGGGCTTGTAAGCATCGAGTGCCTTTTCCCAATCGCGCTTGGTGACAATCGATACCATTCCATAGGTGCGAATGATATCGCCGGTTTTTAGATCGGGAAGGGAACCGTCGATACGCGCGAAGACCTTCGTCACGACGATGGCTCCGTCCCGCACTTCCACATCGGCATTCGGGAAGCTGGCGGTCTTCCCCATCTCGTAGTGACGGCCGCGGTCGATGCTGCTTTGAGCAGACGCGCCCAGTGATGCGATGAGCAGGACGAAAAAGAGGCAGGCTGTTTTTGTGTGTGTTTGCATAACGTACTTGTTTTGAGAATGAACCTCTCACCAGGAGAGCACGCACCAAAACTAATACGAAGTGTGTCGTAATACCAGCCGCTCCTTCTGCGGAATGAACCGTTTATCCAAAAGGACCAAGGTACCTGGCCGAACCTACTGGATGACAAATGTGACCGGCTGCAGCCGGTAGGCTTTCACCGGGCGTCCGAACTGTTGCGCGGGCTTCCAGCGGGGCGATCGCTTGAGCAGCCGCATCACTTCCTCTTCCATGCCGAACCCGTAGATGGTCATGGGTGTTATGTCCGAAACGACGCCGTCCGTATCGACGATGAAGCGCACGATCACCGTATACTGTCCTCTTGGGGCGCCTGCCTTGGAGGGAATTTCAGCGTTCAGGAAACGGGTCAGGAAACGCGCCCAGGCGGGCTGGCCGCCAACAAAGCTGGCCTCCCTCTCCTCGCAAGCATCTTTGTCGAGCTCGGCCCCGTTGGCTCCGAAACAGGTACACGAAACACGCTCGCCATCAACATAGGTTTCGGTGGCAAGCACACCACCTTCCGGACGGTAGTGGGTCCATTTTCCAACGCGCGCCGTATCGCGCACAATGCGGCCGCCATAGGACGGGCTGCCATTGGCAAACCAGCCGAACCATGTTCCATTGCCGGCTCCGTCGAACCAGGCCGAATCGGTCAGGGAGCCCTCAGCAGACCATTTATACTGCGCTCCAATGAAGGCGCCGCTGCGGTAATTGAACGAGTCCGTCAGGTGGCCCTTTTCGTCGAATTGAAGCCAGGGGCCATCGAGCTTTCCCTGCTTGTATGTTCCCGTTGATCGCGGGTTGCGCGTCACATGCCACCAGGTCTGGCGGCCGTTCGGGACCTTGGCATCGGCGTCGGCAAACCAGCCTTGCATGGCCATGCTTCCTTCCGGGATAAACCACACCTGGCGGAACCAGCCACTGTCGCCCTTTGGCGCGATCTGCGAAAAATAGCGGGCGGCATGCACGGTCGGCTTGAAATTGTAATCGAGCTTTTGGTCGACCACCTGGGCACGGCCGGCGGTGGAGAGAAGGAAAAGAAAGAGGACGGATCGGAAGCGCATGAAGGATCGGTTTTGAGTCGGCCAAGATCGCGATTTATTTCTATATGTGTTGAACGGAGTTGCCGTCTCGCCTCCGGCCCGTTGCGCGACTGCGGTAATCGCTGCTTCACAAAAAGGACAACCTGAAATTCCGCGGATCGCTATGTAATCTGCGATTGATTGCGTTTCTTGGGTACAGTTCTTCCCCAAAACAGCTGCATATGAACTGGGATCTTTACAAATTCATCTCGGTTGAACAGATGATGACCGATATCGGCAAGGGTATCGGCAACGCCAACCGGCAGATGCAGAAGCTTTCCCAGACCTCCATTAATTCGCTCGCCGTCAAGGACGGCTCCATCACCGTTCAGTTCGAGCTCACGAGCAAAAGCGAATCGACAGCCAACGGCCTCGACATTCCGGGGCTGCAGCCTCTTCTTGGCGCAAAGACCTTTCGCCTGACGTCCGACACCGCGACCGAGCAGGTGATCAACAAAGCCAGTATCGTACTGAATATTGTCAGCGTCGCGCCTGCCGAAGGGCCGGCATTGCCAACCGTTCCCGGCATCGGTGGCGGCCTGAAAGACGCCCTGGAAAAGAAGCTTGCCACTGTCAAGGATATCGATGTCTACATGAAAAGCCTTCTCACCAGCCTGGCAAAAGAGTCGTCGTTGTCGCAATCAGACAAGAAGGAGTACAGTGCCGCGCTCGGTCGCCTGCTCGACTCCTACGAAAAAACTGGCGACATCGGTGCACTGCGAGCGGGCTTTCTGGATTTCCTCGTAGCCCATGAAACCTTTTTCCGACACTACCTCAACGTCTAGAAAATGGGATGGGTGAAAGATTTTGTCACTTGGATCACCGGCGGCTCGGGAAGCAGCGGAGGCGGCTCGCAGGGAAACACAAACAATACGACGTTCGATATGAACCCGATCGAAGAGCTGAAGCAAAAAGTGCAGGCTGTGGAGAACACCGCGGCCTCCATCAAGAACTCGCTGGAGGCAATGAAGAGCACTGTCGAAAACCTGCCAGCCCAGCTGCAGGCCTTTCTCACAAACCTCGTTGCCCCGGCACCCACGCCGTTGCCGCCGATGGATCCTTCGGCCGCGCTGACTTCGATCGCGCAGGGGATCAAGAATGCTGAATCGATCCTGAACCAGAACGGGCTGCTGATCGCCAACGGCAATGTGAGCGTAGAGGTGGCCGTAAAAGATCCGCTCACGGGCGGGGCCGGAGCAAAGGCCGTGATCAATTTCCAGATCGGCACAAAACCAATTCAATAATCAAATCAACGTTATGCCATCCTCCATCGAATCAACCGTTTCCTTTTCGGTCGTGCTCGCTGAAACCTTTGCCGCCGTTGGCCTGGCGACGGTCGTACCAACAGCGCTTATTGCCACGGCCAAGCTGACGAAGATTGCACTGAACAAGGTCTTGGAAAAGAATGCCAACGGAGTCGGCTATGTGAACCAACCGTACAGTGCGGATACGTCCATCAGCGACAACTTCAAGAGGCCGGGCGGAACCGACGGCATCGAAGGCGCTGTCTCGAAGGGACTGAAAGCGTTGCAGGCCGCCGTCGCCAATGTAAAGGACGTGAACCTGCTGATGCCGCAGCAAGCGAATATCAAGGCCGATTTCACGTTCTCTGCGAGCGATTCTTATTCGCTCGATGTGGGTGGTGACGCCACCATCCAGGCCGTGAACGTTAAGGCAGGATATACGGCCCTCTATGCGTCGAAATCATCGAACCGCATTTCCATGAATATTCATTTTGAGACCGTCGCCGTCACTTTGTAACCGTTAAACCGAAATGCCATGCCATCCTCCATCGAATCTGTCGGCTCATATACAGTGATCCTTGCCGAGACTTTCGCCGCCGTCGGTCTTGCCAGCCTCGTACCAACTGCCCTGATCGCGGCCGCACAGGCAACGAAGGGCGCCCTCATTCAGGCGCCGGCCGAAAGAGCGATCCCCGGCGCGGACGCGATCAGAGACAACCTGAAAGACTTTGCCGCCGTTGCAAAAGGCCTTGACGTCCTGGGCGCCATGGCAGAAGGCATGGACGACTTTCATGTGCTCCTTCCAAAAACGGCCCATATCGAATCGACCTTCGAGTTCGAGGGGAGCGACAAGGTGACCGAGAATGTGTCGGGCGGCGTGGCCGTGCAGGTGGTCAATGTCAATGCCGGCTTCTCGATGATGTACGAGTCGAAGTCGACCAACAGGATCACGATGGACATCGATTTCCAGTCGGTCAATATCCCTCTCTGACGCTGCAAAAAAAAGCGGGCAGTGCCCGCTTCGTGATGGTCTATTTCAAGGTTTCTGTGAGCCAGCTGTAAAATTCGCGTTGCCACACCATCGCGTTCTGTGCGCTCAGTACCCAGTGGTTCTCCTCGGGCAGGTAGAGCAGCTTGCTCTTGATGCCACGGAGCTGCGCGGCCTGGAATGCCTGCAGGCCCTGCTCGATCGGCACGCGGTAATCCTTTCCCCCCTGAATGATCATGATCGGCGTGTTCCATTTATCAACGAAGTTCGACGGTGACTGTGCATAGGAGCGCTGCGCTGCTGTATTCTTTTTATCCCAGTACGGACCGCCGAGGTCCCAGTTCACAAACCAGATCTCTTCCGTTGTTCCGTACATGCTCCGGAAATCGAATACGCCATCATGGGCAATGAAGGTCTTGAAGCGACCGTTGTGCATACCTTCCAGTGCAAACACGGAGTAGCCGCCGAACGAAGCGCCGACGCAACCGAGGCGTGCATTGTCGACGAAAGGTTCCTTACGCACAGCATCGATCGCGCTGAGATAGTCGCGCATCACCTGTCCCCCCCAGTCCTTGCTCACCTGCTCATTCCACTTGGTGCCGTGCCCCGGCATGCCCCGCCGGTTGGGCGCGACAACGATATAGCCCTGCGAGGCCATGAGCTGGAAATTCCAGCGGAACGAATAGGATTGCGTCAGTGGCGATTGTGGTCCGCCCTGGCAATACAAAAGCGTCGGGTATTTTTTGGTGCGATCGAAGTTGGGAGGGTACACCACCCAGACAAGCATCTGCTGGCCATCGGTTGTTTTTACCCAGCGACGCTCGGTTTTCACGGAGGCGATAGTGGCATACATCGCGTCGTTGACATGCGTGAGCTGGCTCATAGTTCCGGTGGGGATGTCAACCGTGTAGAGCTCGGCGGCGTGGTTCATGTCCGTGCGTGACACGATCAGCGTATTGCCGGATTGACCGACGATATCATTGATGTCGAAGTCGCCTTTCGTGACCTGGCGGATCTCGGGCACCTGGGCCGTGGCGCCCGTGTAACCGACTTCGAACAATTGCATGGTGCCATTGATCGGGGCGAAGAAAAACAGGGATCGTCCGTCGGCGCTCCACTTGAAGCCTTCCACGTGAATGTCGTCGCGGTGGCGGGTCAGGTTCACGACACCCATGCCGGTCATTGCAACCAGGTCCTGCTTGTCCGCCTCGAAGCCTTCGCGCTTCATCTGCAGCCAGGCAAGCGTGCCGTTGGCGTTGAAGGATGGATTGATGTCGTACCCTTTATTGGATGCGGTCAGGTTGACTGTCTTGCCGGTAGCGACATCGTATTGGTAAAGGTCCGTGTTGGTGCTGGTGGCGTATGCTGTGCCGGCCGCTTTCTTGGAAACGTAAACGACGTGCCGGCTATCGGGGCTCCAGACATAATCCTCGCCGCCGCCGAACGGCTTCTGGGGCGCGTCATAGGGCTCGCCGGGCATCAGGTCGATGCGTGTGCCGGTTGTTCCCTGGCCCACGGGCTCGAGGAAGATATGGCTGAAGGCTCCGTCTTCCCATTCATCCCAGTGGCGGTAATTGAGAGACGTATAAACCTGTGCGTTTGATTTCGTAAGCTCCGGGTAGCGGTCCTTCCCGAAAACCTTTTGCAGCTTGACCTCTTCGGCAGTAAGTCGAAAGCGGCCATCGGGCGAGATCTTGTCATTCAGGATGGCGCTGTCCATGTTATTGACCATGGTGGGCGTTCCACCGCGGACCGGGATGACCCACCCTTGCGAGCGGCTGCGGTTCTCGGCGATATTCGGCGTGCTGACGCGGTAGTAGACGCGTTGCTTGTCGGGACTCAGCGTGACGCCGGACACGCGGCCGAGGCTCCACAGTGTTTCGGGGGTGAGGGGCGCTTGCGCGAAGACAGGGCCCGACAGAAAAAGGAGGGCAGCAGCAATCGTATGCTTCATGAGGAGAGGGTTTTGGTAAAGTTAGGCAAGAGAGATGTGGCCGCAACCGGGCAGGTCCTGAGAATGACCGATGATCGATCTTCATGGGTCGGTGCGCACAGGGGGAACCCGTGCATCTTGTGTTTGGTCTTTGTTTGGCAACTGACGCTTACAGCTCCTTCCGGAGGCGCGCCACCGGAATATTCAGCTGCTCACGATACTTGGCAACCGTACGCCGGGCAATGTTGTATCCCTTCTCCTGGAGAAGCTCGGTCAGGCGCTCGTCGCTCAGTGGCTTCTTCTTGCTCTCGCCTTCAATGAGGTCGCTGAGGATCTTCTTGACCTCGCGCGTCGAGACCTCCTCACCGGTATCGGTGGTGAGCGATTCGGAGAAGAAGAACTTGAGACGGTAGGTCCCGAATTCCGTCTGTACAAATTTGCTGTTCGCCACCCGGCTGACGGTCGAGATGTCGAGGCCGGTCTTTTCGGCGATATCCTTCAGGATCATCGGGCGGAGCGAAGTTTCGTCGCCGGTGAAGAAGAAATCGTTCTGGTGGTTCATGATGGCTGTCATCGTGCTCAGCAGGGTGTGCTGGCGTTGCTTGATGGCGTCGATGAACCATTTGGCGGAGTCGATCTTTTGCTTGATGAAGAGCACCGCTTCTTTCTGGCGGCGGTCGTTCTTCGCCCCTCGGTCGTATTCCTTGAGCATGTCGCGGTAGCCTTCGGAGATGCGCAGCTCGGGCGCATTCTTGGAGTTGAGTGTGAGCTCCAGCTTGCCGCCATTGTTGTAAATGAAAAAGTCGGGGACCACGTAGCTTTCGGCCTTATTGATCTCGCCGGTGTTGCCACCTGGCTTGGGATTGAGCTTGGTGATCTGGATCATCACCTCCTTGAGCTGCTCATCGGAGATATTGAGCCCGCGCTGGATCTTTTCGTAGTGCTTTTTCGTGAACTCGTCGAAGTAGCGGGTGAGCGCCATGATGGCCACTTCCACTTCTTTGCCTTCCAGCTTCTGTCGCAGGAGCTGCAGGACGAGGCATTCCTGGAGGTCTCGCGCCGCGACGCCCGGAGGGTCAAAATTCTGGATCCGCTTGATGAGTGATTCGACCTCTTCATCGGAGGTCATGACGTTCTGGCGGAAGGCGAGATCGTCCACGATCGCCGATGTTTCGCGGCGGAGATAGCCGTCCTCGTCAATGGAGCCGATGATCTGCTCGGCGATCTTCTGCTCGCGGTCGTCAAGGTTGAGCATGCCGAGCTGTGATTCGAGGAGCTCGTAGAAGGATGTTTCGACCTTATAGGGCAGTGTTGTTTTTTCTTCCTGGTCGCCGTAGTTTTCGTCACGCGTCTTATAGTCGGCGATGTCGTCATCGCCGTCCTGTACATAGTCTGAAATGTCGATATTGTCGTAGCCGTCGTCAGCGCTTTCGCCCTCACTGTATTCCTCGTCCTCACCGGTGGACGCGAACTCGTCTCGGAGCTCACCATCGTCATAGCTGTCGTCGTCGGTGAGCTCGAGGGCGGGGTTCTCCTCCAGCTCTTCCTTGATGCGCTCATCGAGGATGGCTGTCGGCACCTGCAGCAGCTTCATCAGCTGGATCTGCTGCGGCGACAGTTTCTGAAGGAGCTTTTGTTGTAAACTCTGGTTTAGGCTCATAATCTCTCCGTTTCATTGCGTGCTGCTTTCTTGGCGGCACCGTTCCACAAATCAAGGCGTAAATTTACAGGAAATCCCTGCGAATGGACAAGCGGCTTGCCGGCATCTTCCTGCTCCTTCTTGCTGCCGAGCGCGCCCCCGCGCAACTGGTACAAAAAGATTCACTGCGCCCTATTTCTATAAAAACTGTTCCATCGGGATTCGCCGCCCGGCCCACGGCATTTTTTTGTAGAAAAGAAGTCCAGCTCCAGAAGATCACGCGTCTTCCTCTCTTCGTCCGCCTGGGCTCCAAAGAATATGTGGATGAATTAGAACAAAAGAACGCGTCGCGGCGAAGGGACTAGCCCGAGAGGAAACGCCGGCTTCATCCCCAGGGGCATACGCTGACCCGCACCATACGCGTCTTTATTTGATCCGGTGTCGGTCGATCGGATCCATTTGCCGCTGCTTCACATGCACCGTCGTTTGTTTGACCTGATCAGCCTTGCACTGACCCCAGGCTCTCTTTAACAGAACCTTACCCAAGTGCTATTAATCCTCTCTTCGCGCAGCGCTTCATACGGCCCGGCGGCAAAACCTCCGCCCCGCTCCCTATGAATAAAAGAATTTTACTTTTCGCCGCCGCCCTTACCGCATCGGCCTCTCTCTTTGCTCAATCGAAACCTGTGGTCACGCTGCGCGCCGGCTACGTGTCGGCCTCCATTTCCGGAGATGCCAACACCAGCATGCAAAGCCTTCTCGACTACACGGGCGGCGCCATTTCAACAACGCCTCACAAAGGACTCTTTGCCGGCGCCGGCATTTCGATCCCTGTTGCCACTGGCCTCACCATCGAGCCGGGCATCGGCTACGCGCAGAAAGGTTATACCATGAAAGGTTCGCTGGACCTGAAAGGCGCTTCCTTCCTGAGCCCCGGCGCCAAGGCCAACCTGACGCTGCAGTATGTAGACCTGCCCTTGCTTCTGACGGGCCATGTCAAGGGACTCGAGGTATTCGGCGGACCGCAGCTTTCTTATCTCGCTGCCGCGAAATTTCGCACAACAGCCGGTGCGCTCGGCATCAATGTCTTCGATAAGACCATGGATGCTGTCGACCGCTTCAACCGCTGGGATGCAGGCCTGACGGGCGGTGTCGGCTATCGCTTCGCCAACGGGCTGAGCGTCCGCGGGTCCTATGAGCATGGCCTGACCAAGATGGACGCGAACCGGAATATCGCGGCCTACAACCAGGCGTTCAAGGTTGGGATCGGGATGTCGTTCTAATGGATGGAAAGAAACAGAACATTGATCGTTGATTGTTGAGAATTTTTGATGCTCAACGATCAACGATCAATTTTTAAAGGATTGCCACGAGGCTTTTAATGACGGCGGCGAGTCGCACGGCATCGTGGATGCGCTGCTTCGTTGTGCCATGACCGAGAAGCGCTTTCTCGTGCGATGTTACGCAGAGCTCGCAGCCGTTGACGGCGCTCACTGCCAGGCTCACTAGCTCAAACAGCTCTTTACCCAGCACGGGATTGGCCATGATGCTCATGCGAATGCCCGCGGGGGCCTTGTCATAAAATTCGTCATGAAGAAAATGGCGGAACCGGTAGTAAACATTGTTGGCGTTCATCAGGCTGGTGCAGGCGATCGTTTCGGCGACGTCGGCATCGGTTGCGCCTGCCGCGCGGGCCTGGGTTTCGAAAGCCTCCTGGAGTGCTGCATTCTTTTCGTTGACGGCAATGGCAAAGGCGATCAGCGTTGCATCCTTTTTCCCCAGGGATTCGGCATTCAGGGCCGTTGAGATATTCAGCTTGAGGTCTTTCAGGTAACGGCTCCCGGTCTTGTTCAGCGCATCCACCTGGGGTGTGACGGCTGTATCGGGAAGGCCGAGGTCTTTCAGCAGGGCGGCAGCCCCATCGGCAGAGGCGGTATTTCCAAATAACATCGTGAATGATTGAAAAAGGTCCGGCCGGGCCGGACCTTTCGGTGATTGAATTAAGCGGTGAGGGTTGCTTCGCCTTTCTGCCAGTTGCAGGGGCAGAGCTCGTCGGTCTGCAGGGCGTCCAGAACGCGCAGGACCTCTTTGACGTTGCGGCCTACGTTGAGGTCGTACAGGGATACCCAGCGGATGATGCCCTGCGGGTCCACGATGAATGTGGCGCGGTAGGCGATCTTTTCCTCGGCTTCAAGGATGCCGAGCTCGTCGGCGAGAGATTTGGAGGTGTCGGCCAGCATCGGGAACTGGAGACCGCGAAGGTCTTCATGATCGCGGCGCCAGGCGGCGTGAACAAACTCGCTGTCTGTCGAAGCGCCGATCAGCACTGCATCGCGGTCTTCGAAATCCGTGAAATGGTTGTTGAACTCGGCGATCTCTGTGGGGCAAACGAACGTAAAATCTTTCGGCCACCAGAACATGACCATCCACTTGCCCGAGTTGCGGATCTCTTCCGAGCTGAGGTCATAAAATTCCTTTCCTTTCTCGATCGAGATCACTGCTTTCTTCCTGAATTCGGGGAACTGCGCTCCCAGCGATAACGTGACATTTTTCATATCGTTCCTGTGGTTTTTTTTATTTCGAGGCGCAAAGGTGCGGCCCGGAACGGCAGGAAAAAAATGATCCCGGTTAAGATTTTTAAAACGTTGCTAGGAAACCGGCTTGCGGTAATCGTGGAGCTTGTCGAGCTCAAGAACAGTGGTGCGGCCATCGGGGGACTCGTGGTACATCGGCAGGAACTTCGCGTCCCAGACCAGCTCATTTCCCGTGTAGGATGTTCGGTGCATGACCATATTGGAAAACACCGGGTCGAAGCCGGACACCTGTACCATCAGCTCCATGTCGATGAACCGGAGGTCTTCCTCGGAATAATTCGCCAAGGGGCTGGTGTCATCGATCGCATGCACCACGGTCCAGTTCATGTTGAGGGTATCGATGCGGGCCCGCTCGAGCTGCAGCGTATAGAACTTGTATTCTTCTTTGCCATTTTCCGTAACGAGAAGCGACAGGTTCACGACCACCTTCGCATCGCTGAGGTAGTGCATGGACTTGTACGGAACCATGCGGAACATAAGCGCCCGCCCGTTGCGGTAGGGACTTACCAGGGCTTGGTTGCTGAATGCGATATAGGCTTTCGGCCGTGTGAAGCGACCGTAAAGAATACCGGTGACGAGGGCAAAGAAGAGCCAGCCTGACATCGTCTCGAGTGACGCGATCGCATCGGCGCCATCACCAATGGGGTTCACGCGGCCATAGCCCACTGTCGTGAATGTTTGCGTGCTGAAGAAGAAGACCTCCTTGATCTTACCCCAAGGGGTCACCGCGTCGATACCCGTGAGCTCGTGCGTGCCGACGGCGAGATAAAGGCCTGTGAAAAGAAGATTGACAATGAAGTAGACCAGGACGATCAACCCGATGAACCGCAGCCATGTGAGCTCCAGGAGCCACGGGTAGACCGATGCGCGGGTCATCAGCGACGCGCCGGTTTTCCGGAGGTTGAAGGTGCCGTCCTTATTCACGAAGCGGCCACCGATCTGGGCGGGCTGCGCACCCAGGCCGGTGTCTGGGTTGGTTGGCGAGGAGGGGTTGAATTTGGTTGATGCCATGTCGTTATCGAATCAGAACTGGGCGTTCGTCTGCCGAAGGTAGGCAGTTCGGTGATCACCTTGCGGCACCATGCCGGAACAGATCGGCTTGCTGGTGATCCGTCGCCGCACAGAGAGATCTCTCACCGTCTACTTCGGTTTCTTTGGGAGCCAGGGCATCGGTGGAACGAGGGCCGGTGTGCGGTAATAATTGTTGCGCAGTGAGTCGTTCCACCCGTTCGGGTTCTTCTCGAAGCTGCGGCTGCTGAAGTAGACGCTGCCCTGCACGGTCGGGTATTTCCGGAGCAGCTCGATCTGTCGGGGGAGCTGGTCCTTTTGTCGCCAGGCCTTGCTGGTGGCGCTGGTCTCCCAGGCCCGGTAAATGCCGTGGCCGATATACATATGTCGTCCGTAGGCATGCTTGCTCCACCAGTCGATCAGGGTTTCGAAGGCGACTTTCGGATGGCCCATTTCCCAATACAGCTGTGGTGTCACGTAGTCGATCCAGCCGAGGCGGGTCCACAGGAGAATATCGGCGTAGAGGTCATCATAGTTCGTGACGCCGGCCTGTGTCGGCGACCCTTCCGGATCCTGGCTTTTGTTGCGCCAGACGCCGAAGGGAGAGATCCCGAATTTCACCCATGGCTTCTCTTCTTTGATCGCGCGGCTCAGCGCCACGATGATCGTGTCAACATTGCTCCGGCGCCAGTCGTCCTTATTCATGCCATGCCCGTATTTGCGGTACGACGCTGTGTCCGGAAACTCTTTGCCGGCAATCCGGTATGGGTAGAAATAGTCGTCCATATGAATGGCATCAACGTCGTAGCGGCTGACGATGTCGCGGATCACGTCGATGACCCAATGGCGGGCCTGCGGGTTGCCCGGATCGAAATAGAGGGTGTTGCCGTACTGGAGAAACCATTCGGGGTGGAGGCGCGTGATATGGGTGGGGGCGATGGAAGCCTTGCCGACACTGAAGTTGGCGCGATAGGGGTTGCACCAGGCGTGGTATTCGAAGCCGCGCTTATGTGCCTCGGCGATGGTAAAGGCAAGAGGGTCGTAGAAAGGTGCGGGCGGGCGGCCCTGCGCTCCGGTGAGCCACTGGCTCCAGGGCTCGTAGGGAGATGGATAGAAGGCATCGGCGGCGGGACGTACCTGCACGATGGCAGCATTCATGCCGTTGGCTTTATGCATGTCGAGCTGGCGGATGAAGTCGGCCTTCTGGCTGTCCACATTCCACTGTCCGCGCAGGGGCCAGTCGATATTGTCGACGGTGGCGATCCACACGCCGCGAAACTCGTAGGCCGTATCCTGGCTCTTGGCGGCGATCGTAATGAGGGCTGTCAGCAGGAACAAAATCACTCGTTTCATAGGAAGGGTTTGACTGGCAAATTACGCATTCGGTCCGCGCAGCTTATCTAAAAGATTGCTAAGGTGCGCGGCATCGGCCTCGGTCAGGTTGTCCATGATATGCTGCATGTCTTCGGATTCCTGGTCGAGGCGCCGCAGGAGTGCCTGGCCGCGCTCGGTGATGACGACATCCACGAGGCGCTTGTCTTTGGAGCAGGTTGTTTTCCTGACAAGCTCTTTCACGACGAGCCTGTCGACGATGCGGCTGGTATCGCTCATCTTGTCGAGCATGCGCTCACGGATCTGGAGCGTAGACAGCGGCTTGCCGGCGCCGCGCAGAATGCGCAGGATGTTGAACTGCTGGTGGGTGATGTCTTCGCGGGCCAGGAAGGTCTTGATCTGCTCCATCACCCAGCCATAAGTAAACAGCAGGTTGATCATGCATTTCTGCCGCGCGCTCGTGAACGTATTCTGGTGTATATCCTTTTCGATTCCCATGCTGACTGTCTTAAAAATACTCTAGGATTCCCAAACTTTGACGCCCTCCGAGCAATTGGCGCAGATGTCGATATTCTGCCGGCTCTGCAAGACCTCTCCCCGGAACTTGTTGTAGGCCCCGGACCTCCACAGCGTGGCAAAGGATGTTTCCTTAAGCGAGCCAAGCTTGTGCTGCGCATCCTTGTCGAAGCAGCAGGGCACGACGGCGCCGTCCCACGTGATAACGGGATCGTGCCAGAGACGCCAGCAATGATTGGCATTGTTTCCTTTGAATGCCATCTTTCCATTCGCGCCTTTCCGGTAGCGGCTGTATTTCTGGTTCGAGGGAATCAGGCGGTTCGGGTCGTTCTCGTAATCGTAGACCTGGGCGGTCTTGAACCAAACGGCGTCCACACCGACCTCTTTACCGAGGGCCTTTACCTCATCGATCTGGTGCTCGTTATGCCGCACGACAAGGAACTGGAAGATGATGAACGGCGTGCGGCTCTTCATCTCTTTTTTCCATTTCACGATGCGGGCAGCACCCTCGATGACCTTGTCAAGGCGGCCACCGACGCGGTACTGGCTATAGGTTTCCTGGGTGGTGCCGTCGATGGAGATGATGAGGCGGTCGAGGCCGCTTTCGACCGTACGCTTTGCAACGGCATCCGTGAGATAGTGCGCGTTGGTGGATGTGGCTGTATAGATCTTCCGGGCGGCCGCATAGGCCACCATGTCGAGGAAGGAGGGGTTGAGAAAAGGCTCGCCCTGGAAATAAAAGACAAGATAGCTGAGGTCGGGAGCCAGCTGGTCGATGGTCTCTCTGAAGAAATCCTTCTGCAGCATACCGGTGGGCCTGGTAAATGCGCGAAGGCCACTCGGGCACTCGGGACAGCGGAGATTGCAGGATGTTGTGGGCTCGAAGGAAATAGAGATCGGCATACCCCATTGGATCGGCTTGCCCGTCCACTTGCTGAGGTAGTAGCTGCTCCATACCCTGGTCATATTCCACACGCGGCGCGCGGTGAGCTTTGAAAGAAAGTTCACGCTGTCCGCCAGGTTCCATTGCCCCATGGGTGCAAGTTACAGAGGATCGCGAATTCGAAGCCTGAATGGCTGGCTTGGCCAACCCAGCTGATCAGTAAGAAGGATGTTTACGGTTGCGCTTATCTCAATTCAGGACGGACCGGCGTTCACATCCGATCCTTCTTTCTGCAACCTACCCACGCCCTATCTTGCGGCCATGCCACCGCGGAGAAAGAAGAAGAGCAAGAATGGAGCTGTCGCCGCCATCATCGTGAGCGTGGTGGCCGCGCTCGCCGCGATTGCTTGGCTGCTCTACCTGTGGGCCGATCGGGAGGATGTCCGCATGATCACTTACAAGGAGTTTGGCATCCCGATGCCAACGTCGTATGCCATCCACGGCATCGATGTGAGCCGGTACCAGCAACGCATTTCCTGGACGGCTGTGAGGGAGATGAATGTCGATGGCATCCGGCTCGGCTTTGCCTTCATCAAAGCCACCGAGGGAGTGCGAAACACGGACCCGTTCTTTCGGCGCAACTGGAGAAAAAGCCGCGAAGCGGGCATTGTGCGCGGGGCCTACCATTTCTTCCTGCCAACAAAGTCGGGACGCGCGCAAGCGGCCAACTTCATTGCCACCGTCGACCTCGAGCCCGGCGATCTTCCACCTGTACTCGACGTAGAGATGGCAGCGGGCGCGAAGCCCGCTGCCATCCGCAAAGAAGTGCAGGCCTGGCTTGATTCGATAGAAGGGCACTACCGCGTACGCCCTGTCATCTATGCCAACATCAGCTTTTACAACCGGTACCTCGCGGGGTATTTCGACGACTATCCTTTGTGGATCGCGCACTACCTGCAGCCGCTGCAGCCGCGCATCCAGCGGGCCTGGAGCTTCTGGCAGCACAGCGAAACCGGCCATGCGAACGGCATCGCGACCTCCGTTGACTTCAATGTCTTCAACGGCGATTCGACACAGTTCCGATCGCTGCTGGTGGGGCAGTGAGCGCGTCAACAGTGAATCGTGAGTCGTGAATCGCTGCTGTCCGGTGAACCTCTTTTCCCGTACGATAAACACCCTGGTTGCCTGGTGACAGAAACTATAAAAACTGCCCCGGTAGGGTAGGGGCGGGGCATGCGGTATCGAGGGTTTTTCAGTATCCTACAAGGTAAATTCACCGAAGGATCACCGAAGGACGACCGAAGGATGACCGAAGCATCACCGAAGGGTGTCCGAAGCAGGTATGTGTGTGCTATGAGTCTGCTATGAGTCTGCTATGAGTCTGCTATGAGTCTGCTATGAGTATACTACGACTGAAATACGACTGCACTACGAATGGACTACGGTTG
>JAQBNP010000139.1 GCA_028288515.1 Flaviaestuariibacter sp.
GACCAGTGTAAATGATTCGGAAGGCATTGTAAACGATTCGAAGACCACTGTAAACAATTCGAAGAGCTCTGTAAACGATTCGGAAGGCAATGGAAATGATTCAACAGGTAGTGGAATTGATGCACAAACGGGTCCGGCCCACGCGAAGGCCAACGATAGCGGTACGAAAAGAAACGGGATCCGGGCGCCCAGCAGGCCGGGCCGGGCAGGATACAAGGGCGGGATCGCCAAACACAATGTCTCCTATTCCATCATCATAAAACCCAAAGTCATGAAACAAAAGAATGGCGCACCCACGATCTCGCTCGTTTTGCCCCAACGTTTGTGCGTGGGCGTATCGGCTGAAATGCTTCGGTTCGTCTCGCCTGGCATCCGGTTTTGTCAAAAAAAGGAAGGCTTTGGGGACGATCGAAGTCGCCAGGGAACGGTGCTGGATCGGAAAGGCATGTTCACGAATCCATACCATTCCGCAGCGAACGACCCGCGCGTCAAAAAAAGAAGAAGCCCTGCACATGTGTACCGGTCTTATACTTTTTCAACCTTAGCGTGCTTTTTTCTTCGGATCCGCCTTCTTCTGTGCTGAGCTTTTCTTTTTAGTAGGCTTATTCTTGCGGGGTTCAGCTGTCTTTTTCGGCATACAAATTAAATTTATGGTTAGTGAATTATTTACAGGCTGCGCGTATTTCTTCCCGTTCTTCAAGTGGTCCTTTCAGAAAAGGCTACTGTACAGCCAGAATATAAGGCAACAAAGATAGGCCGGCAAATCGAGTTTACCTCCCTCGTACAAGCTGCATTTCACGCGAAGACCGCAAAGAACCAAAGAAGAATACGAAGGAAGACCCTCCCTGTGCTCCTTTTCTTCTTTGCCGCTTCGTGTTCAAGCTCTTCGCTCTCGCAGCATGGGCACCATCGCTACGCTCACGATAAAGACACGAGATGTGTCGACTGTGGGCGCCCAGTCTCTGAACGGCCCCACTCACCATTCCCTATTCACAATTCAGTATTCACAATTCAGTATTCACATTCACCACTCACTCCACCGTTGCCGACTCCCTGAACAAATTGTCACCGAAGTAGGTCCTGACATAGTACGTATAACGGACGCCCGCAACCGCTTCCCGGTCTACAAACTGCAGTTCGTTTTGCATTTGCCTCCCTGATCGATCACCGGGGCCGGGTGTGGGTTGGCACCAATTTCAACGGGTTGCTGGTCTACGAGCCCCGAACCAATACGTACCACACCTTCAAATTCGCGGATGCGGAAGGCCACACGCTGCCCGTACCTGCCATGATCATGGACAGCACCCACACGATCTGGATCGCCAGGGGCAAGGGCCTTCTCCGCACTTTTCATGGGGTGTCAGCGCCCGTGATCCAGGCATCGTGATCAACTTGTATCAGATAAATGCAGGCAATTCGTATTCGCGGACGCTGGCCAGCCGGTCATACGATTGGTTTCCGACACTTCATTTGAATACAGCTTCGCGCGCAGTTTACAGCACGGCCTGTGCAGCAGAGGTTGAAGAGAATGAATTTTAATAAGGCGTTCGCCTTACCGATGAGCTTCCGCTTGCGAAATGCCTTCCCCCATGTAAATACACGTGCACAGGAAACCTTCCTGCATCAACTGCGTATCTACCGGCATAAACCACACGAAAATGAAATCGATCTCTCCCGCCTGCATGGCCGCGGCAGCCCTGTGTCTGCTCATGACATCCTGTAAGAAAAACAAGGACGATGCGCCGGCAGCGCCAACAGTTGTCAAGCAATGGACCGTTCCTCTCTCAGCGAAAAATGAAGTGCCCGCACCAGCCGGCCGAAATGAGACCGGCACTGCTCTGCTCCAGCTCCTGTCCGATAACACCTTCACGTATACCGTCACTGTCAACGGTCTCGCCGCAGGAGACGCTCTGACGAATGCCCACATCCACACGGGCGATGTCATCAACAGCGGGCCGGTGATCCTGGGCTTCAACCCGACCTTCTCCGGTAACACCGCATCAGGCACCGTCACCGGCCTCCGGACCTCCTTCATCGACAGTCTCAAGAACGACGCCGTTGACCTGTACGTAAATGCACACTCCACGCAAGCGCCTGCCGGTATCGTCCGCGGACAGCTGAATAAAACAATCGAGCTTGCCATGGATGTTGTCATGACCGGAAACAACGAAGTGCCGGCCGTTGCCACCACTGCTTCTGGTTTAGCCATGCTGCGACTGACCTCCGATAAAAAGCTGTATGCAAAAGTGACCGTCACCGGGCTGGAAGCCGGCGATACCTGGACGGCCGCCCATATCCACAAAGCCGCTGCCGGCGCAAACTCCGGCGTCTTTATCGGCTTCTACAGCAGCGCTGCCGAATTCGGAACGACCAAGATCATTCCTGTTGACGATGCGATGTTCGCTTCGCTGAAGACGGACGCCATGTACGTGAACGCTCACAGCACAAACCACGCGTCGGGAACCATCCGCGGGCAAATCCGCTAACGGATCAACCTGGCAAGGGAAGGCCCTCATCGAACCGATCGATGAGGGCCTTTTCTTATGCCGACTTACCCCCACTGTGCTTTTTGCCGGTCGGTCAGGAGAAAACATTTCCTGCGTAGAAAAGCGGCTAGCTCGTCAGTCTTCTTTTCCTGAAGTCGAGGAAGCCAAGCAGCAGGAATACGGTTGCGTATCCGAGTGATGTCAGGTTGATCTGCGTCATCTTTGACTGGAAATCCGGAATGAACGGAAAGGCCTGGAAGCTATATGGGAAGTAGTCGACGAGGCTTGACTGGAACTCGAAGCTCATCATCATGCCGGTGAACCAAAGGGCGAACCCGACCCCAGTCGGAACGATGAAGCTGCGGAAGCGCAGCGCCAGCCAGAACTGGAAGGTGCAGAGAGCAAGCATGGTCACATAGGTGTTCGCTGTGCGCGTGAAGAGCCGTGTCCAGTTGAACGAGTGTTGGAGCACGTGCAGGGAGGGGTTCATAAAATGCGTGACCACTGCTACAAGTGCCGTGAGCAGAAGGTTTGCGGCCAGGAAGAGGAGGATGAGCAGGTTGATGTTGAGGAATTTAGCAAGGAAAATGTTTCGCTTTTTTTGAGGTGCTGCCAGTACCTGCTTCCAGGTATTGTTGCGGTACTCGATCTGTGCAAGCAGCGTACAGACGAGGATCACAAAGAGGGGGAAGAAGACGAGCCCGGTTCGCTCCGCGCCAAGCTTGAAGATGGTGTTCAGCGGGTCTTTTCCGATCGCCGCCACATCTCCTCCGTTGGTCAGCACGTTGAGCAGGAAGATCGCAGGGACGAGCGCTGCTGTTGCAAGCGTAAAATAAAGCGAGGACGTTCGTTTTGTTTTGAGCAGTTCGGCGCGGAGCGCGGTGAGGAGTTTCATGAGCGGGCGGATGTAAGGTCAATGAATAATTGTTCCAGGTCGGTTTCTTTGGGGTGAAGCAGGTACACATCGAGCTGGCTGTCGGTCAGCCGGCGGTTGATCGCTGCCACTTGCGTGTCGTCATTGTAAGCGACGCTCATACCGGCAGGGGTCATTTCCGGTTCGTGCTCATGCAGCAACTGATACGCGGCCTCGTTGTCAGACGTGCGTATGAAGAGCCGGGAGCCTCGTTTTTGAAACCGGTGCAGGTCGCCAAGCGGGCCCTGGAACAGCATCCGGCCGTTGTAAATGATGCCGACATGGCTGACCATTTTCTCGATCTCGCCCAGCAGGTGACTTGAAATAAGGATCGTCATGCCGTGTTCCTTGTTCAGCTTTTTGACAAGGGCACGAAGCTCGATAATGCCCGCCGGGTCGAGGCCGTTGGATGGCTCGTCGAGAATGAGCAACTCAGGGTTCGGCAACAGGGCCAGGGCAATGGAGAGACGTTGCTTCATGCCGAGGGAAAATTTCTTTGCCACCTTTTTGCCTGTATCGGCGAGCCCGACCGTTTCGAGTACCTCCTCAACGCGACTGGCCGGCACGCCGTAGGTGCTGCGGTAAACCTCGAGGTTTTCCCTGGCCGTAAGGTGGCCATACAGGGAAGGAGACTCGATGAGCGAGCCGATCCGCCCAAGGATCGCTTCCCGGTTTGCGTGCAGGTGCTGACCGAAGATCTCGATGTCGCCTTTCTGGTTTCCCAGGAGCCCGAGGAGTAGGGAGAGAGTCGTGGTCTTGCCGGAGCCGTTCGGTCCCAGAAATCCGTAGATGCTGCCGCGCTCAACGCGCAGGTCGATGTTGTGGAGGGTTTGGACGCCCCGCGAATAGTGATATGTAAGCCCGGTGGTCCGGACAATGAGTTGCTGATCCATGCAGTTGGTTTTAGTGTGTCAGACAAGGCGGATGCTACGATACCGTCAATGCTAAATACATTACGAAGCTAGTTACTATGCAAAACATGGTACGTTGTTTTGACACAGGCGGCCGAAAGCCGTGATTGTTGGTAAGTGGTTGGGAATGAAGAAGCAAGAGCGGGGTTGTCATGTAGCAAGTGAACCTGGCCGCGAAGAAGCTAGGTTCCCAGGGTGTACTGATCGCCTGGGATTTGGTGAGCAGGGATCGACAGCAGCCAGAAGCGACTGCAGCACATTCCCTCCTACAGGAACTGCTTCCAGTACAGGATCCAGTCGATCATCCGCGTTGTATATCCGTATTCGTTATCGAAGAAGCTGAATACTTTCACCTGCTTTCCAACCACCGACGTCAGCGACCCATCCACAATCGCGGCGTGCGGGTCGCCTTTGATGTCGAGAGAAACGATCGCGTCCTCCGTATAGGACAGAATGCCGCGGTGAGTGGTTGCTGCCGCCTGCCTGAGTCGGGCGTTGATCTCGTCCACCGATACCTCGTCTTTCATCACGAAGCTGAAATCGGCAAGTGCTCCGTTGGCAACCGGCACGCGCGTCGTTACCGTGGCAATACGGTTGGAAAGGTGGGGGAACAACCGCTCGAGCGACAGTGCCAGGTCGACCGGAACCGGGATGATGGATTCCGCAGCTGCGCGCCCGCGCCGGAACTCCGCATGAGGTCCGTCCACCAGCTCCTGCCGCGAGCTATAGGAGTGGATCACGTGGACCTGCACGGAGTCGATTCCGATGCCGCCCAGCACCGAAAGCACGGTGGTGGCGCAGTTCGTCATACATCCGCCCGGAGATACGACCGGCGTGTCCGCAGTCAGCAGGTGATGATTATATCCATAGATCAGCAGCGGGATGCCTGCAGTGCCGGTCGTAGAAAGAAGAACACGTTTCGCGCCCGCCTGCAGATGGAACCCGGCCTTGTCCGGGCTTGTGAAGGCGCCCGTGCATTCGAGAACGATGTCGACCCCGAGCGCGGCCCAGGGCAACGCGCGCGGATCGGCCAGCTGCGTATAAGGAATGTGGGCACCGTTTGCAACAATTTCAGTCGTCCATTCAATGGTGAAGGGCGCTGGCCCATACACGGAATCGTATTTGAGCAGATAGGCCAGGTTCGCTCCGTTCATGAGGTCGTTCACGCCTACGATCTCGATATCCGGGTGGGCGACCAGGCGCCTGAACAGCAGCCGCCCGATCCGTCCCATGCCGTTGATGGCAACGCGTATCATGTCTTTATGGTTTTTGTATCCTTCGCAAAGTTGACCAGCAGCACGCCGGCCAGCACCACGATCAAGGCGAGTACCTGTTTGCCAGTGATGGTTTCGCCTACAAAGAGCCAGCCGAGGAAGACGGCCACCACCGGATTGACGTATGCATAGGTTCCCACCACGGCGGCGGGCCTCGTGCTGAGCAGCCAGATATAGGCCATATAGGCGATCACCGACCCGGCGAGGGTCAGGTAGAGAAGCGCTCCGATGGAGCTCCAGCTCACGGCCGATAAATGGAAATGGCCTGGTTCGCCCGAAAAAATGCTGACGACATAAGCCAGGATGCCGCCGGCCATCATCTGGATGGACGCCTTCATGGTCGTCGATGCCTTCACGGGCTTGTATTTCGAATAGAGGGAGCCGGTGGCCCAGCCGATCGTTCCGGCCACGAGCACGAGGTAGGGCAGCCAGGGATGGGAAGCTGTGGATGCCGCAGCGCCCTTCCCGCTAAACAAGAGGACCACCCCGGCGAACCCGGTCAACAGGCCGATGATGATCCAGCGGTTCGAGAAATGGTAGCGCCACTCGCGCTTGTCGAGAAGCACGAACCACAAAGGCACTGTCGCAACGATCACTGCTGCAAGTCCGCTCGGCACAAATTGCTCGGACCAGGTCACAGCTCCATTGCCAACGAACAGCATCAGCACACCACCAAGCCCGATCATGCCCGTATCGCGAAGCGGCGGCAGCTTCTCTCCCCGAAGCAGGCTCCAGGCAAGGAGCAGCAGGCTGGCGCACACGAACCTCGTTCCCACTGTAATGAAGGGTGGGATCGTCTCGATCGCATAGAGGATGAACAGGTAGGTCGATCCCCAGATGATGTAGAGCGATGCGAACGCGAGGATGACAAGAAGCCTGGACGGTGTTTTTTCGAAAGTCGGCATGTTTGTATTCTTTGCAGGTATTGTTGGTGATCAGATCACGGTGTTCCACTTGAATTCGTCCGGCGCTTTTCCCGTGCGGATCTCTTCGAGGTCTTTCTTCAGCCCGTACATTACGGCATCGTCACCGGTATAGCATAGGAGCTCCTGGGTGCCGATCGCGATCGACCGGATCGGCGCAACGACGGCAGCCGTACCCGCGCCGAACGCTTCAATCCTCTTGCCGGCCTTGCCTGCCGCAAGAATCTCTTCCGACGATATGCGGCGCTCTTCAACCGGCAGCCCACGGCGCCCCGCGAGCCTGATCAGCGAATCGCGCGTGACACCATTGAGGATCGTGTCTGAAAGCGCGGGCGTTACGAGCGTGCCATCGATGAGGAACATTACGTTCATGGTGCCTGCTTCTTCCAGGTAGCGATGCTCCTGGCTGTCGGTCCAGAGCACCTGGTCGAACCCTTCCTGCCTGGCAAGTTGCGTTGGATAAAGTACGCCTCCATAGTTGCCTGCGCACTTCGCATAGCCGGTTCCGCCCGTCGCAGCCCGTACATATTCTGTTTCGACCTTTACGCGGACCGGCCTGTTGTAGATCGGCTCCACGGGACCGCCAAAGATCACGAACAGGTATTCGTCTGATGCCTTGTATCCAAAGCGTTGCTCGGAAGCAAATACAAATGGCCTGAGGTAGAAAGCGCTGCCTTCTGTGCCCGGCACCCAGTCGTGGTCGGCCGTGACAAAGTCAACAAGGGTATCCTTGAAGAGCGAGGCAGGCACTGCCGGCATACACATGCGGTGGAGCGATTTATTCAGACGCTCACCGTGGGCTTCGACCCGAAAGATCGATACGCGGTTGTCGACCATGCGGAACGCTTTCATCCCTTCGAAGACCGATTGGCCATAATGAAGGCCGAGAATGTTCGGCGGCAGCGCAAGCGGCCCGAATGGCTTCAGTTCAGGATGATGCCAGCGGCCATCCTTGTAAGAACAGACGAGCATGTGGTCGGATACCTGTCGTCCGAATTCCGGTTGTGCTGTCGGTTTAGCAATGGCGGTCATGGGTTCAGTTGTTGTTTGCATGGCGTAAACGTTTTAAGATGGACAGTGTTTGAGCGATCACATTGGAAGTGGTCGTCGCCTGCAAAGGTTTTTAATTTCCAGGTATCAGAACAGATGCAGATTTTGCTTATGTGGCTAGAACAGATTGCTATTGGCGGTTGGACAGCCGGTGTGCCAGCCTGCCCAGTGTGCGCAGGCTTTTATCGATCACCACATCGTATGGATGGCCGAAGCTGATGCGGATAAAGTTCGAAAAGCGCCCGTCTGTACTGAAGATCTGGCCGGGCGCAATGCTGATCGCGGCCTTCATCGCTTCATGAAAAAGCTCTGTGGCATTGACCTTCCTGTCCATCTCGATCCAGAGAACATACCCGCCCCGCGGCGCCATGACATGTGTGTCTTCCGGGAAGTAGTCGGCGATGGCCTTGATGTACTGGAGGCTTTGGAGGTGGAGCTTCTTGCGCAGGTGTCGCATGTGGAGGTCGTAGCGGCCCGTTTCGAAAAAATGACCGATCGCAGCCTGGGTCGGCGTTGCGGAAGAGACGGAATGAACAAGCTTCATCTT
>JAQBNP010000140.1 GCA_028288515.1 Flaviaestuariibacter sp.
GAAATCGCTGGAAACATCTTCGCGCCTGGTGAGTTCGTCACGAAACGCCCGAAGGCAGCTTCCGACCTCGCGCTGGTTACTCACGTCGTTGTCGACTATGACGCCTTGAGCATCGAGCTGGTGGCCAACGAGGAGGACCACTTTGCCAAGATCGTGAAGGGTAAGATGGACTTCACCCCTGAATTCCTCGAATTCAGCATCAACCGCAAAACAAACTTCTCAGTCGACGGGCTGTACAAGATGCTGCGACTGAAGCGCGCCTACTTTGCGACCCGCGAAGAGCACGCAGCGATCCTCGAGCAGTTGAAGAAGTTCCAGGCAAAGACCGAAGTGGAATTCCAGAGCATGAACGACTACAAAGGATCCACGGCCATGCAGAAGGTGCAAACCTGCAAAACCAACCTCCAGTACAACTTCGTCCTCTCACTGTCGATCTACAAGGGTACTGACCCCGTCACCTTCCCGGTGGAAGTGGAATTCGAGCCGACAGACGGCAGCATTCGCTGCTGGTTGGTGAGCGAGGACCTGGCAGAGCTCGAAATCAAAATCCGCGACGAGATCATGAAAGGTGAGCTCGATAAGTTCGCCCCGTTCGTGATCGTCCAGCGCTAAAGCTTGAAGGCGGCGTCCGGCGCCGCCTTTCTTTCCCCACTTCTAACTGTCAACACATGCCAAAACCTCGCCTGGCCATTTCCGAAGAGCGGAAGCAATACATCCGCGACAACCATAAGACTCTTTCCGTGCCACAAATGCGGGCAGTATTGCGGTGCGGCTTCGGGATGATAACCGAATTCATGGCTGCCGAAAAACTGCCCGTGCTGAAGCGGCAAAACACTCTCCCCCGCAACCATCCCTGGCGCCGGCAGAATGCGCAGCTGGAGAGCTATTACATCATGCGTGGCAACACGAATCAAATCAGAAAGTAATGAGCACAACGAAACGGATACTCATCAGCCTTTGTCTCAGCGTGATCATTACCATGTTCTTCTACGCCTTATTCGCTGCTGGCTCTTGGGAAGTCAACCCGGGGAAATGGTCGGACAGTGCCAGGTCGATGGCAGCGTTCGTTATAGGGGCGCTCATCGCGCTGCTGGTTGGTCGTCTGTGGGTTAACGCACAAAGCGACGGCCATGTGTGATAAAGTACAATTTGACACGAAGGGGGAGGCCCGCGACACGGCTGCCGGCATGAGTGCCGACCGCAAGCAGAGCATGGAAGCCTACCTGTGCGACGAGTGCGGATCATGGCACCTGCGCACTGCTGGCAAGCGGCCCGAGTGGAGCCGGCGCCGTACACCCGCCCGCTTCCGGAACGACAAGTACAAAAACCGGTACCACCCGGAGAATCTCAAACCACCGCCTCACAAGATCAACCTGAAGAAAAGAAAATGACCCTCGACCTCAACAAAATATGGATTGGAGACGTGCTGAAGGAGCTTCGAAAGCTTCCGGACGGTTGCGTTCACTGCGTGGTCACATCGCCGCCGTACTGGGGCCTGCGTGACTATGGCATGAAGGGGCAGCTCGGTCTGGAGAAAACCCCGCAGGCATACATCAGGAAGATGGTGTTGGTGTTCCGCGAAGTGCGGCGAGTGCTTAGAAACGATGGCACGTTATGGCTGAATATTGGGGACAGTTATGCTTCGGTCGCCGGAGGGTACTCGCCTACGGGAAGCCGCGGCGCCAACGCGACCATTTCAGCAAATACAATGGCGGCTGTCTTATCTCACAAATCACGAAATGTTCCCTCCGGTCTGAAACCAAAAGATTTGGTGGGCATACCATGGATGTTGGCCTTTGCCCTTCGGAAGGATGGCTGGTTCCTTCGCCAAGACATTATTTGGCACAAGCCGAACCCAATGCCGGAGAGCGTAACAGACCGTTGCACAAAGGCGCATGAACACATTTTCCTTTTGGCGAAATCCCCTATCTACCATTTCGAGGCTGCGGCAATTGCTGAACCAGCTATCTATCGTAATGGCCGCGCTGGCACTTTTGACCGGGAAGGTAATGCGGTCGCAGAGCTCGTCGTGCCGGGACAGAGCGCGGCGCAGCACAGGCCGAGGAAGAGTGTCAAACGGGGAGACTTCAACGGCAAGACAAATGAGTTGCCCGGTCGCGAGGCCTTTCGTGCCATCACCGAGACACGTAACAAGAGAAGTGTGTGGAGTGTTCCCACTGCGACTTTCAATGAGGCCCACTTCGCTACGTTTCCCGAAGCCATTCCAGAGCAATGTATCAAGGCAGGCTGCCCTGAGGGGGGAGTTGTCCTCGACCCATTCTTCGGTGCTGGAACAACCGGACTTGTCGCCCGCAAACTCAATCGAAATTTTATTGGAATCGAACTCAACCCGAAGTATGCAGCAATTGCAGAGGCGCGGTTGCAAAAAGAACTGGGACTATTCATATGAACAAGCCAACACTTTCCACCTACGAGCAGTTGACGTTCGAAGAGGCCAGCAGGATAATGTTTTACTGCCTGGCGTTCAACCGTCAGCTCTACACCCTGATGATGGAGGACCTCATTGCGTCCGGCCAGCCAGCCTACAAGTCCGTCACCCCGCGCTGGTACGAGTCCTACCGGGATATGATCACCGAAAACAACAAGACGAAGTGAGGCTGTTCGACGATATGGGATACTGGGTCCGTACCCGGGCGGGTGACAGAGCTGCATTGCAACTGTTCAAACGACACTATTCGTGCAAGCCGAATCGTGGGGATTACTTGCGATTTGTTGGACCGGGAGAATACATCATGCTCGTCGGAAAGGATGGGAAAGCACTTTTTGTTTGGAGAAAGGAGCGTTACAGAAAAGATGGGCAGGCGGGAGTTGAATGTTCTGTTTTCCGGAATGAGGGCGCACAATTGTCAAGCGACATTCTGCGCGACGCGGAAGCCATCGCTCTGGTCCGTTGGCCAGGCGAACGGCTTTTCACTTTCGTCGACCCTTCGAAAGTGAAGAGCCCTAATCCTGGGTACTGCTTCAAGGCAGCTGGATGGCAAATATGCGGCCGTTCCCTTAAAGGTCTCTTGATTCTTGAAAAGCATTCGTTAACAATGAAACTGACAGCTTAAAATGACACCTACGTTTTTGATAATTGATCTCTTTTGCGGTGCCGGCGGCACGACAACCGGCTTTTCCATGGCGGCGCATGGTGTAGCCAAGGTCATTGCCTGTGTGAACCACGATCCGAAAGCAATCGAAAGCCATTGGAAGAATCACCCCGAGGTGCTGCACTTCGAAGAGGACATCCGCACCCTTGACCTCACCGAGCTGCTGCAGTGCCTGGCAATAAATCGCAGGTCGTACCCCGAGGCCAAGGTGGTGCTCTGGGCATCGCTGGAGTGCACCAACTTCAGCAAGGCAAAGGGTGGCCAGCCGCGGGAAGCGGACAGCCGGACCCTTGCTGATCATCTCCACCGTTACGTCGACGCTCTTCGTCCCGACTTCGTGCAGATTGAAAACGTGGTGGAGTTCATGAGCTGGGGCCCGCTGGACGAGAACGGGAAGCCCGTCTCAACGAAGAATGGTGAGGACTGGCTGCGCTGGCGCGACGCGATGTGTGCCCACGGATACTATGACGAATGGAAGGAGCTCAATAGCGCGGACTTCGGTGCCTTCACGTCCCGCAATCGCCTCTTCGGATGCTTTGCAAGACCCGAGCTGCCGATCGTATGGCCCACGCCGACGCATGCAAAGAACCCCGACAAGGTGTCGCTCTTCGCATCCCTGCAGAAGTGGCGGCCTGTGAAGGAGGTCCTTGACTTCAGCGATGAAGGGCACAGCATCTTCAACCGGGAAGAAAACATGAAGCTGCGGCCGCAGGACCGGAAGCCTCTCGTCGATAAGACACTGGCGCGGATCTATGCCGGGCTGATTAAGTACGTGGCCGGGCTGCACGAGAAAGCCTTCATCGCGAAATATTACAGTGGAAGGCCCGAGGGAAAGGTGTCATCGCTGGAGAGCCCGGCGGGCACGATCCGGACGAGCGACGGTCAGTCGCTAGTGCGCGCTTACATGGTCCAGGCAAACGGCGTGAATCCTCCTTTCTCTCTCGAGCGCCCTGCCCGCACCCTTACAACGGCTGGCGGCAATCAGTCATTGGTGCAGGCATATATGATCCAGCACAATGGCCGCAACCCGGATGGGATGGTATACCCGGTAGACGCTCCTGCGCGGACGCTGACCTGCCTGGGAGGAAATCAGGGGCTGGTGCAAGCTTCATTTCTATCAAACGCATGCCAGTCAGGTTCCGTGCATGGAGTGAATGCACCTTCTCCAGTGATTTTGGCCAGCCTTGCGAAAACGCCTGTGCACCTGATCCAACCGCAGTTCCTTGTAAAATACAATTCGATGGGAAGGAATGGAAGCTACAACCCACCGAGCATAAATGAACCGTCCCCAGCGGTAACGACGCAGAATCGTCTCTTCCTTGCATCTCCTTGTTTCTTGTCTCATTATTACGGGACCGGTGGCATTCACTCGTCCCTGGAAGCTCCGGCACCAACAATTCCTACCAAGGCGCGTACAGCGATCGTGCAGGCGGAACATTTTATCGATAAGCAGTACGGCACAACGTCAAATCAGTCCGTCAACCAACCTGCCGGCGCCATCGTCAGCAATGACAAGCACTCACTGATCCAGTGTGACATGGCAAAAAGCCATAGGAAGGAAAAAGTATCGATTCATTGCGATTGCGGGCACGACTTCGAGTCCACGGACCCGGAATACCTGACGTTACCTTGCCCCGCCTGTGGCAGAACGATTGGTGGATCTGTCACATTTCTATCTGATTCTGCGCGTAGTGATTCACCTGCTGTCCCATTCGTGATGCCCACTGGCTACGATAACATGCCAACGTCGCAGGACGAGCCGCTGGGGACGATCACAGCCGGTCGGAAATGGCACTACGTTGTGAATCCATCCCATGGCGGCCATGCGACATCAGCGGACGTGCCCTGCCCGGTCATCGTTGCCCGCCAGGACAAGGCGCCGCTCTCGGTGGTGATGGCTGAAAGGGGCGCACAGGTGGCGATCGCGCTCTATCCGGATGATAGCCCCATGACCGTCAAGATCAAGGAGTTTATGGCTTTGTACGGCATCGTCGATATCAAGATGCGCATGCTGAAGGTGCCGGAGCTCCTGAAGATTCAGGGTTTCCCCGAAGGGTACGTGTTGGAAGGCAGCCAGGCCGACAAGAAGAAGTTTATCGGGAACAGCGTCGTACCGCACGTCGTGAGGGCATGGGCGGAGGCAATGGCAGCGCGAATTCGTGAACACGTTCAAAAAGCAGCGTGATGCCGAAACAGTGCAAGCACCCAACCTGCGGAGATACCTGCCGCAGGCCAGTGAAGAAGAAGGTCGGATATCGGAAGCCATCGGTGACACGGGAGATCGGGGATGTGAAGAAGCTGGAGCTTCCCGAGCTGCTGAAGATCGCCCAGGGACTGTTCAACATGTACGTCCGTCTCCGTGATCAGGATAAGGGCTGCATCAGCTGCGTGGGTGGCAAGCCGGAGCAGTGCGGGCACTATTTCCCGGTGGGTAAGTTCAGCAGGGTACGGTTCCACGACATGAACGCGAACGGCCAGTGCAAGAACTGCAATGAGGTTCTCGCGGGCAATAT
>JAQBNP010000143.1 GCA_028288515.1 Flaviaestuariibacter sp.
AAAAATTGGTCTCTTTTTGGTAATCTATTATCTTGTACCTGATATAAGCGGAATGAATACAGACCCGTATTACGATAAAGAAACGATCAAAGAACTCCTCAAGCAATACGAGAACCTGCGGATCGGCAGGGCTGCCACCTTCCTCGAAGAAGAAGCATTCGAAAAGATCATCGACCATTTCGACGACCTCGAAGAGTTTCCCAAAGCGCTGGAAGCGGCAGAGATTTCTCTCGATTATTTTCCCTTCTCTTCCTCCCTGCTGCTGCGGAAAGCGGACGTCCTCCTGTCGTCCCGCAAGTACGACGACGCCCTCGAGATCCTCGAGAAGGTGGAGCTTCTTGACGCAACGGACATTAATCTCTACATCCTGAAGACCGACGCCTACCTCGCTCTCGACCAGCCCGAGCGCGCTGTTGAGATCCTGGAACACGCGGTCAGCCAGTTCGAAGGCGAGGAAAAGATCGAGCTCCTCTTCGAGCTTGCCGATGTCTACGATGACTACGAGGAATTTGAAAAGGTATTCGACTGCCTCATGCTGATCCTGCAGGAGGAACCCACCAACGAGGAGGCCTTGTATAAGATCTGTTTCTGGACCGACTTCACCGGGCGCAACGAGGAGAGCATCCGGCTTCACCTTTCCATCATCGACGAGCACCCCTTCAGCGAGCTGGCCTGGTTCAACCTGGCGGCTGCTTACCAGGGTCTGAAGCTTTATGAAAAAGCGATCGACGCGTACCAGTACGCGCTCGCGATCGACGAGAAATTCGACTACGCCTACCGCAATATGGGCGATGCCTATATCCGCCTCCGCCGCTACAAGGAAGCCATCGAGGCGCTTGAGAAAGTGCTGGAGCTGTCCAAGCCCGAAGAGGTGATCTACGAGGCGATCGGCCATTGCTACGACCGCCTGAAGAACTTCGCGCAGGCGCGCTTCCATTACCGGAAGGCTTCGCACCTGAACGCGGAGGATAGCAAGATCTTTTACAAGATCGCCTGCACGTACTTCAATGAGGGACAGTGGGCGCCGGCCGCCAAGCAGCTCGAAACGGCCCTGAAGATGAACCGCCTGCAAACGGAATACAACCTGCTGATGGGTGAGTGCAAGCTGCACCTCGGCCAGCTGAAGGAAGCCGTTGTCTTCTTCTCAACGGTGGTTCGTGTGAAGCCGAAGAACAAGGCCGGGTGGGAAGCCCTGATCCGCTGTCTCTATGGTGCCCAGTACTACACCGAAGCGCACGAGCAGGCGCTTGCGGCATTGGAGCATACAGGCAACAAGCCGCTGTTCATCTACTATCTCAGCGCCATTTTATTTGCGATGGGGAAGACGAAGGAAGGACTCCTTCAGCTGGAAACCGCCGTAGCGGCGGCTCCACGCCTGTTGAACAAGCTCGTGGCGCTGAATCCGGCTATCCTGCAACATCCGCAAGTGGTGGAGCTGATCGCGCGTAACAAACGAAGAGGTAAGAAGTGATGGTAAGTCCCTAATTTTGCCCGCGTTTAACCCGAACTGTTCACCAACGAGCTGATCATGAATTTTAACCTGTCGCAAATCCCGGATCGTATTGCAAAACCGCGTACGTCGGGCATCACAATGGTGATGGATAAAGGCCTGAGTGTAGAGGAGGCCAAGAATTTTCTGAGTGTTGCCGGCCCCCATGTCGATATCGTGAAGCTTGGCTTCGGCACTTCATTCGTTACACCCAACCTCGATAAGAAGCTTGACGTATACCGCGATTACGGCATGCCGGTTTATTTCGGCGGCACTCTCTTCGAAGCGTTCCTGATCCGTAACCAGTTCGACGATTATATCGCCGTATGCAAGAACTACGGCATTTCCTATATGGAGGTGAGCGATGGCTCCATCACCATTCCTCACGCCGAGAAATGCGGCTATATCGAGAAGCTCACGCAGTACGGTACCGTGCTGAGCGAAGTGGGCTCCAAGGATGCGGCCCACATCATTCCTCCCTATAAATGGATCGAGCTGATGCGTGCCGAGCTGAACGCAGGCTCCACCTACGTGATCGCGGAAGCGCGCGAGGCCGGCAACGTCGGCATCTACCGCGGAAGCGGGGAGGTGCGCGAAGGACTCGTCCAGGAGATTCTCACGCAGATCCCGGGAGAGAAGATCATCTGGGAAGCGCCGCAGAAAGCGCAGCAGCTTTATTTTATCGAGCTGCTCGGCTGTAATGTCAACCTGGGCAATATCGCGCCGAACGAGGTGATCCCGACCGAAACGATGCGGATCGGCCTGCGCGGTGACACCTTCGAGCTGTTCCTGAACAAAGAGACGATGAAATGAGGCTCTACGGGCTCATCGGCAAATCGCTGACGCACTCGTTCTCGAAAGGATATTTCACTGAAAAATTTGCGGCCGAAGGCATCACCGACTGTCGCTATGAAAGCTTTGAGATCACGTCCATCGATGAGCTGCCCGCCCTTCTGGAAGCCAATCCCGACCTCTGCGGACTTAACGTGACGATACCGTATAAGGAGCTCGTGCTGCCGTTCCTGCACGATCGTTCCGAAGAAGTGAAGGCCATCGGCGCCTGCAACTGCATCCGTATCGAAAATGGCCGGCTGGGGGGCTTCAACACCGACGCGTCCGGCTTCCGTGCCTCCATCGCTCCACGTCTTCAGCCGCATCACCAGAAAGCGCTCGTGTTTGGCTCGGGCGGCGCATCGAAGGCCATTCAATATGCCCTGCGGGAAATGAATATCGATCACCGCATCGTTTCCCGTAAAGGGCAGCCGGGTGAGATGGGCTACGAAGACATCGATGACGTCGTGCTCCGGAACTATACGCTCCTGATCAATACCACGCCGCTCGGCATGTACCCCAATATCGACAACGATCCGCCCCTTCCGTATGAGTATCTTGGCCCGGAGCATTTTCTGTACGACGTGATCTATAATCCTGCGCAAACAAAGTTTCTCCGCCAGGGCGCGGAGAAAGGAGCCACAACGTTGAACGGCCACGAAATGCTGATCGGACAGGCGGAAGAGAGCTGGGCGATCTGGAATTCTACGAAGTAAGCGCCTCGCTTGCAGCACGGGGGACGCTCACAACCTTTTTCGCGGCGTAATCATAGCAGATCATGCCGGTCTTTGCCAGCGCCACGGGCGTTCCGTCATCTTTCAAAAGCTTATAGAAAAGGTCGAACCCAACACGTGTGAAATGAGTCGCTGTGACGTGCGCGGTGAGCCTGTCGCCGAAAAAGGCTTCACTCCTGAACTCGATTGCGGCGTCGCTCATGATGAGGCCGGCGCCGGCGAAGGAAAGCTCGGCGAGACCGCGGCTTTGCAGGAAGCGCATGCGCGCTTCATGAAGAAGGGAGAGGACGGCGTCGTTGCCCAGGTGGCCACCGTAATTGAGGTCCGTGATGCGAACCGCGAGCGTTGTTGAAAATGAAAAGGTGTCCGGGAGGTCGATGCGGATACGCGACATGGCCAAGATTACTGATTTTCCTCGAGACTTTTGATCATGTCCATGAGTCCGCCGAAGTCGCCGGTGGCGCCGCCGGCCGTTGTGGCCATGCGTGCCTGGAGGGTCTGGATATTCTCTTTGCACCGCGACCAGGCCGTGGGCTCGGTCTTCTTTGCGCAGTCGATGATCGGGGAAACTTTGCGTGACAGGCGCACCGTCTGGCCCGACGTGTTTGCCATCGTCACATAGCGGTTCGCCTGCGCTTTCGCAGGAGACGGGGCAGGCACCGACGCGATCGACCTGTCGACCCGACGCGGCCCGGCGACGGGGGCGGTCGGCCTGGTTGTGGCGGCCGTCGTTCCGATCGGTGTATCGAGCTGGGCCGGCTTGGTAGCGGGAATCACGGCGACATTGTCCGATTCAGCTTTCTTGCTGACCAGGTTCACCAGGATCACGGCCGCGAAGATGGCGGCTGCCATGGCGCCGTAGCGGAGGTAGGGGCGCGGGCGGCGGGCGATCGGGATCACAGGTGTCGCGGGTTGTTCAAGCCCGGCGGAAATGGCGTCCCAGGCGCCTGGGGGCGGTGGTGTTTCGTAGGAGAGAAGCTTTTCAGCAAACGAGGAAGGCTGGTCGAGCTCGGCTGCGATCGCTTCCCACATCTTCTCCGGAGGCCTTGCCTCGAATCGGGAGAGTCGTTGTTGGAATGTCTCGCTCATGATGTTCTCGTTCCGGTTTGTAAATCAATATGTTTTCGCACCAGGTCCTGCAGGATGGTCTTGGCGCGCGATAGCTGCGATTTGCTGGTGCCTTCGGAAATCCCGAGGGCGTCGGCGATCTGTCGGTGCGTATACCCTTCCACCACGTACATGTTAAAGACCGTGCGGTAGCCGGGTGACAGCTTTTGAACGAGCTGGATGATGTCCTTCTCGGCCAGGCTGTCGAGCACCGACAGGTAGTTTCCTTCGATCGTTTCCTCCTCGCGCTCCGTAACGGGTTGCAGGTAGGTCTTTCGCCGGAAATGCTCGATGGCGGTATTGACGAAGATGCGGCGGACCCACCCTTCAAAAGACCCTTCCCGCCGAAACGAATCGATCTTCCGGAACACCTTGATAAAGCCTTCCTGGAGGATGTCTTCCGCTTCTTCGGCATTGCCGGCATAACGCAGGCAAACGCCAAACATTTTGGATGCGTATCGTCGGTACAGCTCCTGCTGCATTCGTCGATCTCCCTGGATACAGCCCTCCAGTAAGTCGCTCTCTTCTATATTTTGGTTGCTTAAACCGCTCAAGATTCCCGTTTTAGTGGTAAGGTATTCAAAAATGCGACCAGCTTATCCATTGCTTTACGCCGGTGGCTGTAGCTGTTCTTTTCGGCAAGGCTCATCCGGGCGAAGGTAGTGCTGCTACCGTCGGGAATGAAGATCGGGTCGTACCCAAAGCCGTCGGCCCCGTCTGCGGCGTCAGCGATGCGGCCCGGGCAGATGCCTTCGAAGAGGTGCTCGCTGCCATCGAGAAGGAGGCAGATGACGGTGCGGAAGCGCGCAGAGCGGTTGTTCCGGCCTTCGAGGCGCCCGAGAAGTTTGACGATATTATCGGCCGGGGAGCGGCCGTCGCCGGAATAGCGCGCGCTTCTGACACCCGGCTCCCCATCGAGGGCGGTTACTTCGAGGCCGGTGTCCTCGCTGAAACAATTGGCGCCGCACATCTTGGCGATGGTGGCCGCTTTTTCGCGCGCGTTCGCTTCGAGCGTATCGTGCGGCTCGGGGATATCGATGTCGATACCCGCCTCGCGCAGCGTGATGATGTTGAGGGAGGGGGGAAGGACGGAGCGGACCTCTTCGATCTTATGCTGGTTGTTGGTGGCGAAGACAAGTGTCATGGAAGGGAGAATATCTTTTTAAGGGCTGTCCAGAGGCTTTTCTTCAGCTCTTTATCGCCTTCGATGGCATCAAGGGATGGGGCGTGGAGATAGGTGCGGCCGGCGAACACCTGGGCCTGGAAGGGCGGGAAATTCAGGGGCAGGCCGAAGCGCAGGGGGTCCACATCGAACAGCAGCACGATCCGGGACGACAGGTAAGCAAGGACCTCTTCATAGGGTCGGGCGCTGGGGTGCCAGTTGACGATCGCAACATCGCCGATGCCGAGGCTGCAGGCTCCGAGGATCGTTGTTAAAAATTGAAGGGCGCTTTCGGGCAGGTAAACGGCATCGGGCGCGTCCGTAATGACAAGGATCTTCCGCTCATTCATGCCCAGAAACGAGACATGATCTGCTGCCGGTGCCTGTCGCGCAGCGGTGGCCGGTAAGGGCGCCGCCACGCACTGCGGTTCCACGAGTGTATCGGGGTATAATCCGGCAACGAGGCGGGGTGTTAAAAGGATGTCGTTCAAGCTCATCTGCGGTGGTATATTACCCGTGGGAGTAAATTCTTTTTCGTTTCTTTGCTTCGCAAAAATAAACCTTATGCTTGCTTCTACTATGGATATTGCAATTACAAGGGCGGAGAGCTCAAAGCTCAAAGACCTGAACCTTGAGAACCTGCCTTTTGGAAAGTATTTCACCGATCATATGCTGGAAGCAGATTATGAGAACGGCGAATGGAAGAACGTTGAGATTAAACCATACCAACCCCTTTTATTGAGTCCCTCCGTTGCCGCGCTGCACTATGGCCAGGCCATCTTCGAAGGTGTGAAAGCATACAAGGATCCGGAAGGTAACGCATTTATCTTCCGGCCGGAGGACAATTTCCGCCGCTTCAATATCTCGGCCGAGCGCATGCAGATGCCCTCGGTTCCGGAGGACATTTTCATGGAAGGAATGAAGCACCTCGTGGCTCTTGACAGCAGCTGGATCCCGCAGCAGGGCGACCATTCTCTCTACATCCGCCCGTTCATGTTCTCGTCCGACGAGCTCATTGGCGTGCGACCTTCCGAAAGCTATAAATTCCTCATCCTTCTGAGCCCCACCGGCCCGTACTACAATGCGCCGATGCGGATCTATGTTGAGGAAACATACGTACGCGCAGTACCGGGTGGCGTGGGTTATGCAAAAGCGGCCGGTAACTACGGCTCGGCCATGTATGCCACCGCGCAGGCGAAGAAAAAGGGCTACGACCAGGTGTTGTGGACGGACGCTTTCGAGCACAAGTATGTGCAGGAGATCGGCACGATGAACGTGATCTTCATCATCGGCGACAAGGCAGTGACACCGGACCTCGGCGCCGGCACCATCCTCGCCGGCGTCACGCGCAACAGCGCCCTGACACTCCTGCAGGAAGCGGGCTTTACGATCGAGGAGCGTCCCATCAGCATCGATGAGCTCATCGACGCCTACAAGGCCGGATTCCTGTATGAAGTGTTTGGAACCGGCACGGCCGCAACCATCTCCCTGATCAAGGAGCTGCGGTATAAAGACTTCGTAATGACCTTCAATGTGGACGAGTGGAAAACGGCGCCGACGATCAAGAAATGGCTCACCGATATCCGCGAAGGCCGCCGGGAAGACCGTTATGGCTGGATGACAAAAGTGGACTAAGCAAGCAACGATCAGCCAGGCCGATGGCCGCGCTGAGAAAATAAAATGGAACCGGTCGGAAGTGGCCGGTTTCTCTCATTCACCGGATGACGAGAGACAGGGAAGGGCGGAAAGACTTGTTAAATGAAGGCGAACGCAGGAAAAATTCGAAAAAAATCCATGTTCGCCCATCCGCAATCCCAATTTTTCCCTACTTTTGCCGTCCAAAATTTAAAGGTTCGTAATGCCTACTATTCAACAATTAGTTCGTAAGGGAAGAGAGATCATCCGTGCCAAGAGCAAGTCAAGAGCGCTGGATGCCTGTCCGCAACGCCGCGGCGTTTGTACCCGTGTGTACACGACCACTCCCAAGAAGCCAAACTCGGCCCTTCGTAAGGTAGCCAAGGTTCGACTGACCAATAAGATCGAGGTGATTGCATATATCCCGGGTGAAGGACACAACCTCCAGGAGCACTCCATCGTGCTGATCCGCGGCGGTCGTGTGAAAGACCTTCCGGGTGTTCGTTACCACATTGTACGTGGCTCACTCGATACTGCCGGCGTGAAAGACCGCAAGCAGAGCCGCTCAAAGTACGGTACGAAGAAAGAGAAAGCGGGTGCAAAGCCAGCCGGTAAAAAATAATCTACAGAACTTAGAAATACTTAGTTGTCATGCGTAAAGCACAAGCAAAGAAACTCCCGTTAGCGCCAGATCCACGTTATAACGACAAGCTCGTTACCCGTTTTGTGAACAACATCATGTGGGAAGGCAAGAAAAGCGTCGCTTTCGACATTTTCTATGATGCGGTCGAGAAAGTATCCAAGCAAACGGGCGAGGACGGCTACGAGGTCTGGAAGCGTGCCCTGCAGAACATTACGCCTGCCGTAGAGGTGCGCAGCCGCCGGATTGGCGGTGCCACGTTCCAGATCCCGTCCGAGGTGCGCCAGGATCGCAAGATCTCCCTCAGCATCAAATCTATGTATAGCTTCAGCCGCGAGCGAAACGGTCGCAGCATGTCCGACAAGCTGGCCAACGAGATCGTTGCCGCAGCAAAAGGCGAAGGCGCCGCTTTCAAAAAGAAAGAGGATACGCATCGCATGGCCGAGGCCAACAAAGCCTTCGCTCACTTCAAGGTTTAATTACGAACGACCTGTATAAAAAAAACCATTCGCCTACGGTGAATGGTTTTTTTTATGTCGTCAGGAGAGGATCAGACCTCGCTGTTGCGGTCCGTATCGCCTCCGCCGCCGCCGATATCCGCGCCGGCGCCGCTGTCACCCGTCATATCGCCGCCCAGCGTGCTGTTGGCATCGCCGGTTGTTGGTGTGGTGATGCTTTCCGGCGTCTGTGATCCGGTGGAAACATTCGATCCTTCGTACTGGCTCGAATCGGATGCCAGGCCATCGGTATTCTCGGAGCGTGTTTGCTCGGACGTGTTGAAATGACCACCGGGTCCGCCACTGCGACCGCTTGTGCCGCTGTTGGTGCGCTGGTTCTCCCGGCTGCCGCTGTTGTTACGCGTTGAGCCGCCGCCGCTGCTGCGACCCGATGTTGCCCCGCGCTTTGCAGATGATTTGGAGGCGCCGCCGCTCCGTGTGGCGGACGAGCCGCCGCGGGTTGCGCTGGAACCGCCGCTGCGCGTTGCCGACGAGCCTTTCGATGCGCTGGAGCCGCCGGATGCCTGGCCGCCCTTGCGGGCAACAGCCGTCTTCGTGGCTTTGCTGGCCGATGCAAGTCCGCGGTTGGAGCTGCTCTTCGAAGCCGATCCTTTCGACATTGACTTGCCCGAGGATTTTGACGAGGACTTTGAAGATGATTTTGACGAAGCTCTTGATGCGCCGCCCTTCGAGGAGGCTTTTGTTGCCCCTGCTTTTGAAGATGCTTTCGAAGCCCCGCCTTTCGACGAAGACTTAGATGCGCCGCCTTTTGAGGCCGACCTGGACGATCCGCCTTTAGAGGTCGATCTCGTCATGCTTCCTTTCGAGGCAGAAGAACCTTTCGAGCCGCCGCGTGCCGAGCCGCCTTTCGAGGAGCTGCTCTTCGAGCCGCCCTTGGACGCGCCCTTGCTTCCCGATTTTGCCGCACCACCTTTCTTGCCGGCCGCGCTGCGGGATGATGAGGAACCGCCGCGTGTCATGCCGCCCTTCGAAGAGGATTTGGAAGCGCTGCTTTTGGAACCGCCTTTCGACGCGCTTTTGCTGCCGCCTTTCGCCGCTCCTTTGGAAGACGCTTTCGAAGCGCCGCCACGGGCCGCCGCTTTCGAGCCGCCTTTCGCCGCTCCTTTAGAGCCTGCTTTAGAGGCACCTTTTGAAGAGGAGTTGGACGTGCTTTTGGAAGACGCCTTCGAGCCGCCTTTCGCGCTGCTCTTGGAAGTGGATCCGCCACGGCCGGTTGACCGTTTCGAAGCACTTTTCTTTGCGGCTCCTTTCGAGGAAGCGCTGCTGCCGGAAGCCTTGGAAGCTCCTTTCTTTGCAGCGGCTTTCTTGGTTGCTTTTGCCATGTTTAATGGGTTTTAAGTGGGTTAATAAAGTTTCTGTTTGAAAATTACAACAGATGCGAATGATTTGCAAAAATTATGCTCAGGCGTAAAACAGGTGCGTGCCCCGCTTTCCCGGACGTCGTTGCCAGGCAATTAGGTTTAACAAATAGCTGGAATCGCCTTGTCAATGGTTAGGGTTATTTTCTTACCTTTGCGCCTCCAATTTTCGCTCGGGGAAGCATTCTGCGAACGAAAACGGGAACGGCAGTGAGGGATGTGCATCCGCACAGCATCGATGGCCGTTAGAACAAACAATTATTCAATTCTAATAATCATGGCAGACTTAAAATTTCAACGCAACTTTGGTATTGCCGCGCACATCGATGCGGGCAAGACCACAACCACGGAGCGTATCTTGCGCTACACGGGTATGATTCACAAGATTGGTGAAGTACACGACGGCGCCACCACCACCGACTGGATGGAGCAGGAAAAAGAAAGAGGGATCACGATCACCTCCGCTGCGGTAAGCTGCCAGTGGAACTTCCCGACCGTCAAGGGGGTTGCCGACGCCAATACCAAAAAATATTCCTTCAACATCATCGATACCCCGGGTCACGTTGACTTCACCGTAGAGGTGGAGCGCTCCATGCGTGTCCTCGACGGCCTCATCGCCCTGTTCTCCGCCGTTGACGGTGTCGAGCCGCAGTCAGAGACCGTCTGGCGTCAGGCCAACCGTTACAACGTACCGCGCATCGGCTTCGTGAACAAGATGGACCGCTCCGGCGCTGACTTCCTCATGGTGGTCAACCAGGTGCGCGAGATGCTCGGCTCCAAAGCCGTTCCCCTCCAGCTTCCGATCGGCGCCGAAGACGACTTCAAAGGCGTTGTGGACCTGATCAAGATGAAGGGTATCATCTGGCATATGGAAACCGAAGGCATGACTTTCGACGAGATCGATGTGCCCGCCGATATGCTGGAAGAAGCACAGGAGTGGAGAGCCGCCCTGGTGGAAGCCGTTGCCGAATACGACGACAAGCTGATGGAAAAATTCTTCGACGATCCGAACACGATCACCGAGGACGAAATGCACGAAGCGATCCGCAAGGCAACGATCGACCTGTCGATCGTTCCGATGATGTGCGGCTCCTCGTTCAAGAATAAAGGTGTGCAGACAGCCCTCGACGCCGTTTGCCGCTACCTGCCTTCGCCGATGGATATCGAGGCCGTCAATGGCATCAACCCTGACACCGGCGAAACAGAAACACGCAAGCCCGATGCGAAAGAGCCGTTCGCGGCCCTCGCCTTCAAGATCATGACCGACCCGTTCGTAGGTCGCCTCGCCTTCTTCCGGGTCTATTCCGGCAAGCTGGACGCCGGCTCCTATGTGCTGAACGTCCGCAGCGGCAAGAAAGAGCGAATCTCCCGCATCATGAAAATGTTCGCCAATAAGCAGAACCCGATCGACTTCATCGAAGCCGGCGATATCGGTGCCGCCGTTGGTTTCAAAGAGATCAAAACCGGTGATACGCTTTGTCATGAGGATCACCCGATCACGCTTGAGAACATGTTCATCCCTGAACCGGTGATCTCCGTTGCCGTTGAGCCGAAAACACAGGCCGACGTTGACAAGATGGGCATGGCGATCTCCAAGCTGGTTGAGGAAGATCCGACGCTGCGCGTGAAGACCGACGAAGATTCAGGCCAGACGATCCTGTCCGGCATGGGTGAGCTTCACCTCGAGATCATCGTTGACCGGATGCGTCGCGAGTTCAAGGTGGAAGTAAACCAGGGTGCGCCGATGGTTGCCTACAAAGAAGCGTTCCAAAATACAGTCACACACCGCGAGGTGCTGAAGAAGCAGTCCGGTGGCCGTGGTAAGTTCGCCGATATCCAGTTCGACCTTGGTCCCGTGGATGCTGAATGGAAAGAAGCAAATCCTGACAAGCACTACCAGTTCGTCAATGACCTGTTCGGTGGCTCGATTCCGCGTGAATTCGTTCCGGCGATCCAGAAAGGCTTTGAAAACTCAATGGGTACAGGCGTTCTCGCTTCCTATCCTGTCGATAACCTGAAAGTCCGCGTGTTCGATGGCTCTTTCCATGCCGTTGACTCCGACGCCATGTCCTTTGAGCTCTGCGCCAAGCAAGGCTTCCGTGAGGCCGGCCGCAAAGCCAAGCCGGTTCTTCTTGAGCCGATCATGCGCATCGAGGTGCTTACACCGGACCAGTACATGGGTGATGTAACGGGTGACCTCAACCGTCGCCGCGGCATGCTCGAAGGCATGGATACCCGTGCCGGCGTGCAGGTGATCAAGGCCAAGGTTCCGCTGAGTGAAATGTTCGGCTACGTGACGCAGCTCCGCTCGCTGTCATCCGGCCGCGCGTCGTCGACCATGGAATTTTCGCACTACGCGCCGGCTCCAAACAATATCGCCGAAGAGGTGGTGGCGAAGAGCAAAGGCAAGGTGAACGCAGGATAACAACCGCAAATCATAAAGCTGAAATCCCGGTACGAATGTGCCGGGATTTTTTTTGCCTGTCATAAATTTGATAAGGTGGCACCATCCTTGCTTTTGGTGGCAAAATTCGAAACCATGAAACGTACGATCCTTGCCCTCCTGACAATGACAACGGCTACTTTTGGCTTTATTGCCTGCTCTAAAAGCCAGTCCTCCGACAGCACATCGAACAAAGCGCACATGCAGGTATACCTGACCGACGACCCGGGTGACTATGACGCCGTGTTCATCGACGTGCAGGATGTCCGTGTAAATTATTCCAGCGATACGGCCAACGGCTGGGTGAGCCTCGGTAACGTGAACGCCGGCACCTACGACATCCTGCGTCTGGTGAACGACCGCGACACGATCCTTGGCGATGCTGATCTCAATCCGGGTCGGATCGAGCAGATACGCCTTGTGCTCGGCCCGAATAATTACGTGATGGTCGGCGGCCAGCGGTACACCCTGCAGACCCCCAGCGCCCAGCAGTCGGGCCTGAAGCTCAATATCCACCAGGACGTTTCTGCCGGACTGATGTACAAGATGACCCTTGATTTCGACGCGGGACGCTCGATCGTAAAGACAGGCAACGGCTCTTATATCCTGAAGCCGGTGATCCGCACGAGCCTGGAAGCGGTTGGTGGCGGCCTGAAGGGATTCGTGCTGCCATCGACGGTCCGAACCTCGGTGTTCGCCATCCGTGGCACGGATACCGTTGCCGGGACGTCCACGATGAATGGGGCGTATGCCTTCCGCGGTATCACTGCCGGAAGCTATAACCTGGCCTTCGTTCCGACGGATACGGCCTATCACAAGCAAACAAAAAGCGTTACCGTTTCGAACAACGCGGTGGCGGTTGTGGACACGGTTCGGCTGAACTAGACCCTGCAAACTGGCTAGGGGGCCGGTGGCGAAAGCTGCCGGCCTTTTCATTTTGGGGGAGGGGTGGTGTCGTTAACAAAAAATTGTTTGGAAAATGCGGCGTTTTTAGGCCTTTTTTGCGAAAAAAAGAAGGCAAAGGTTTGTCGGTTCAGCCAAAGCCCGTTACCTTTGCACTCCCATTGTAAAAAATGGGTCTGGCTTATGTCACAAAGAATTCGAATCAAATTACAGTCCTACGATCACAATTTAGTTGATAAATCAGCAGAGAAAATCGTAAAAACTGTTCGCAGCACAGGCGCCGTCGTTACAGGACCCATTCCTCTTCCGACGCGTAAGAAGATCTTTACCGTTTTGCGTTCACCGCACGTAAACAAGAAAAGCCGCGAGCAGTTCCAGTTGGCCACGCACAAGCGCCTTCTGGACATCTATACGTCCTCTTCGAGAACGGTAGATGCGCTGTCGAAGCTGGATCTGCCTTCCGGCGTGGAAGTCGAGATCAAAGCGTGACGGAAGGCTTCGGCCGGACGTTGCAAAACCAGTTCTTATCCAAGTGGCCATCTCTCAATCTATCCCGCCCCGGCGGGAGATGAAAAAAGAGCTCTGCAAGTCGAAATTCTTCCATACAAAAGTGGAAGGCAACATATAAACAAGCCCTTCGAGGTTTGTTTGTCGCCGGTACTTCCCCAGTCCGCATCGCGGGCGCCTCGGGAAAAGGTCGGTTGATGAACCAGGATTGAAGTCCCTTTACCAGGGGACTGTCTTGTACAACCTTGCGGGGGAAAACCGTAAGAAAATGAAAGGAATCATTGGTAAAAAAATCGGGATGACCAGCATCTTCGATGCAGCCGGCAAGCAGACCGCCTGCACGATCATCGAAGCTGGTCCCTGCGTTGTCACCCAGGTCAAAACGCAGGAAACAGACGGCTACAACGCTCTCCAGGTAGCCTTCGGCGATAAGAAGGAAAAGCACACCATCGCCGCAGAAAAAGCGCACTTCGCAAAAGCCAACACTCCGGCTAAAAAATTCGTTAAGGAATTTCGCAACTCGTCTCTCGACAAGAATATTGGCGACACGATCACTGTTGACATCTTCGCTGAAGGTGACAAGGTGGAAGTGGTCGGCACCACCAAAGGCAAAGGTTTCCAGGGCGTCGTTAAACGTCATGGATTTTCTGGCGTTGGTGAGGCATCCCACGGTCAGCACGACCGCCAGCGCGCGCCGGGTTCGATCGGCGGCTCTTCTTATCCCGCCCGCGTCTTCAAAGGCATGCGCATGGCAGGCCGGATGGGCAACGATCGGGTGAAAATGAAAGGCCTGAAGGTCGTGAAGGTATTCGCCGACAAAAACTACATCTTGGTAAGTGGTTCTGTTCCAGGCCACAATGGTTCAATCGTTTTAATCCAGAAGTAACATGCAAGTCAAAGTATTCAATACACAAGGACAAGAAACAGGCAGAACTGTTGAGCTTCCTGAGGACATTTTCGGTATCGAGCCGAACAACCACGCCATTTATCTTGCCGTGAAGCAATACCTGGGTGCCCAGCGCCAAGGAACGCATAAAGTAAAGACCCGTGCTGAAGTACAGGGCGCCAGCCGCAAGCTGCATAAGCAGAAAGGCACCGGCGGATCCCGGAAAGGCAATATCCGCAACCCTCTTTATAAGGGTGGTGGTACCATCTTCGGACCGAAGCCGCACAAGTACGATATCAAGCTGAACCGCAAGGTGAAGGATCTCGCGAAGATGTCCGCCCTGACGCACAAGGCGAAAGCCAATGCCATCTATGTCGTTGAAGACATCACGATGGATGTGCCGAAGACAAAGACCTTCATGACGACCCTCAACAACCTGAAGGTGGGCGACAAGAAGCTGCTGTTCATTCTTCCCGAATACAACGATAACCTGTACCTGTCGATCCGCAACGTGCCGTCCGTTTTGGGTGTGCAGCTGAGCGATATCAACACGTATGATATCATGAATTCGGAAGTGTTAGTGTTAACCGAAAGCGCTGCCAAGATTTTCGCGACAGAAGAGGCTGAGGTCGCTGCGTAATTATTTCAAGCTTAAAAACAAATTCAGATGAAACTCTCTGAAGTATTGATAAAACCGATCTTGACCGAGAAGGCAAATGGTCAGCAAGACAAACTGCGTCGCTTTGCATTCAAGGTTGCGCGCCAGGCCAACAAGCTGGAGATCAAGAAAGCGGTCGAGGAATTTTACGGTGTTTCCATCGTCGATGTGAATACGGCTGTCGTTCCGGGAAAGAACAAGACACGCTACACGAAGAAAGGCTTCACGAAAGGACAAAAGCCGGCTTACAAGAAAGCCTTGGTCACCGTTGCCGAAGGCGAAACGATCGACCTGTATTCGAACATCTAAGAAATCCACATTTCAAGATCCAAAATCCAATATTGGATCCAGGATCCTGAAATCAGCAATCAAAAAAGAATGGTCCGCAAGACCGCAAAAATTGCAAGAACATGGCACTGAAAAAGTATAAACCCATTACCGCAGGCACCCGTTGGAGAATTGGCAATGCCTACGCGGAGATCACGACAAACGAACCTGAAAAGTCCCTCCTGGAAGTAAAAGGCCGTACCGGTGGCCGGAACTCCAATGGCCGTCGCGCAATGCGCTATATCGGTGGCGGACACAAGAAGGCGTATCGCATCATCGACTTCAAACGTAACAAGCACAATATCCCGGCAACCGTTGCTTCCGTGGAGTACGATCCGAACCGCACAACCTTTATCGCCCTGCTCAACTATGTTGACGGCGAGAAGCGCTATATCCTTTGCCCGCAGGGCCTCACTGTTGGTATGACCGTTGTCAGCGGCGACGCTGTTGCTCCTGAGCTGGGCAACGCTCTCCAGCTGAAGAATATGCCGCTTGGTACCGTGGTGCACAATATCGAGATGCAGCCTGGTCAGGGTGGCAAGATCGCCCGCTCTGCCGGCGCGTCCGCACAGCTGTCGAACAAAGAAGATAAATACGCCGTTCTGAAAATGCCGAGCGGTGAGCTTCGCAAGGTGCTGATCAACTGCTTCGCTACCGTGGGCATCGCTTCCAACAGCGACCACCAGCTTCAGTCAATGGGCAAAGCGGGTCGCAACGTTTGGAAAGGCATCCGTCCCCGCGTTCGCGGTGTGGCCATGAACCCGGTCGATCACCCGATGGGTGGTGGTGAGGGTCGTGCCTCCGGCGGTCAGCCTCGCAGCCGCACTGGTATGTATTCCCGCGGCCTGAAGACCCGTACGAAGGGCAAAGGCAGCGACAAGCTGATCATCCAGCGCAAGAATGGTAAGAAACTAGCGAAATAAAAAGTAAAAATTAAAAAGTAAAAAGGCAAAATCACGGCATCCCCGAACATTCAGTTTTGACTTTTGACTTTTGACTTTAAAATTAAAACATGGCTCGTTCAATCAAAAAAGGTCCTTACGTAGCGGCTCACCTCGAAGAGAAAGTGGTTGCGATCAACGACGGGAAAAACAAGAAGGGCGTGATCAAGACCTGGAGCCGCCGCTCTACGATCACCCCGGATTTTGTCGGACACACGTTCGCGGTTCACAACGGGAACAAGTTCATCCCGGTGTACGTCACCGAGTTCATGGTCGGCCACAAGCTCGGCGAGTTTGCCCCGACACGGAACTTCAAAGGACATTCTAGTAAAAAAGGTTAATTACTCATTTCATGATGCAGGAGCCAAAAGCCAAATTTTGAAATCCTGGATACTGAAATCTTGAAATCATATACAATGGAAGCAGTAGCAAAACTGAGAAATTACCCGACATCCCCGCGCAAGATGCGTCTCATCGCAGACCTGATCCGCGGCATGAAGGTAGAGAAGGCCCTGGCCGTGCTCGAGTTCAACCCGAAGCACTCCTCCGAGCCGGTGCGCAAATTATTGTTGAGCGCCATCGCCAACTGGAAGCAGAAGAACGAAGGCGGCGACGAGGCTGGCCTGTACGTAACGACCATCTTCGTTGACGGCGCCCGCACCCTCAAGCGCATGCGCCCCGCCCCCCAGGGCCGCGGCTACAAGATCCGCAAGCGCAGCAACCACGTTACCCTGATGGTCGACAATACGCCGACTGCCAAGGAGCTGAAGAAGATCGCTGCGAAAGAATCAAAAAAATCTAATTCTAAAACGCTTGCTTCCTAAGGACGCAGGATAATTAAAACGTATGGGTCAAAAAGCAAATCCGATTGGTAACCGTTTAGGCATCGTCAGAGGATGGGAATCTAACTGGTATAGCAATAAAAAGGATTACGGAAAGAAGCTGATTGAGGATAACAAGATCAGAACCTATATAAACGCACGGATCAACAAAGGTGGCATTGCCAAGATCGTGATCGAGCGCACCCTGGGCAAGCTGATCATCACCATTCACACGTCCAAGCCCGGTATCATTATCGGTAAAGGCGGTGGCGAGGTTGATCGCGTGAAGGAAGAGCTGAAGAAACTGACCGGCAAGGACGATGTCCAGATCAATATTCTGGAGATCCGTCGCCCGGAACTGGATTCCATGATCGTCGGCGATACGATCGCCCGCCAGATCGAGAACCGCATCAACTTCAAGCGCGCCACGAAAATGGCGATCGCTTCAACGCTCCGGATGGGTGCCGAAGGCATCAAGATCCAGCTCAGCGGCCGGTTGAACGGCGCGGAGATCGCACGCAGCGAAAAGTTCATGCAGGGCCGTGTTCCGCTTCATACCTTCCGCATGGATATCGATTATGCAAACGTTTTTGCACAAACCGTTTACGGAAAGATCGGCATCAAGGTGTGGATCTGTAAAGGCGAGGTTCTGCAGAAGCGCGACCTGAACCCCAATTTCATTGCCGGTGAGAAAGCAGGCACGATGGGCGAGCGCCGTGATGGCGGCCGTGACTTCGGTGGCCGTGGTGGCGACCGTGGCGGTGATCGCAGAGGCGGTGGCGGTGGCAGCTTCAACCGCGGTGGCGGTGGTGCCGGTCGCTCCGGTGGCGCCGGCGGTGGCGGCAGAAGATAATAGCAATCAAATTTTCGAATTATCAAATTGATATAAAATGTTACAGCCGAAAAGAACAAAGCACAGGAAAATGCAGAAAGGTCGCATGAGAGGCGACGCCAAGAGAGGCACGACGATCTCCTTCGGTTCTTTCGCATTGAAGGCTTTGGAAGACCATTGGATCACTGACCGCCAGATCGAGGCGGCCCGCCAGGCGCTGACCCGTCACATGAAGCGGGAAGGAAACGTGTGGATCCGCATTTTCCCCGACAAGCCCATCACCAACAAGCCCGCCGAGGTTCGTATGGGTAAGGGCAAGGGTAACCTGGAATACTGGGCTGCCGTTGTCAAGCCGGGCCGCATCATCTTCGAGATCGACGGTGTTTCGGAAGAAGTCGCCCAGGGCGCTCTTCACCTGGCTGCCGGCAAATTGCCGATCGCAACAAAATTTGTCAAGCGTCGCGACCTCATCGGCGCCTAAGGAACCGTAAAAACAGATTCACATGTCAAAGACAGTTGATTTCATTAAAAGCATCCAGGGATTAAGTGAGCAGGATCTCGCCGCCCGCATCAAGGAAGACGAGCTGCGCCTGAAGAAGCTTGAGTTCGCTCACGCTCTTTCTCCCCTGGAGAACCCCATGAGCATCCGTGGCCTCCGCCGCGAGCTGGCCCGCCTGAAAACGGAATTGAAGAAGAAACAAGTCAGTGCCTAAGGCACGAGACCGCGGGGCCGGAAGCGGCCGGAAGCGGTTGTCATAAATTGATCGGGGACAACCTGGTCGCTAAAAGCTAAAAGCTAATAAAATGGCTGAAACACAAGTTATCGAAACAAGAAATTTAAGAAAAACAAGGATCGGCGTTGTGACCAGCAACAAGATGGCGAAAACCATCACTGTGGCTGTCGAGCGGAAAGTGAAGCACCCGATCTACGGCAAGTTCGTCAAGAAGACGACCAAGTTTCACGCGCACGACGAGAAGGACGAGGCCAGCATCGGCGACGTCGTCCGGATCATGGAAACACGCCCCCTGAGCAAGACCAAGCGCTGGAGATTAGTGGAGATCGTCGAGAAAGTGAAATAATTGGCAGGTCGGCGGTTGCCGGTTGCAGAATGTATTTATAAACAGAACTGGTTCGGGCGAAGATTCCAAAAGGTCCGCGCTCCGAAATCTAAAATCGAATAACATGATCCAGCAAGAATCCCGTTTGAATGTAGCGGATAACAGCGGCGCCAAAGAAGTGCTTTGCATCCGCGTATTGGGTAAC
>JAQBNP010000169.1 GCA_028288515.1 Flaviaestuariibacter sp.
TCAGTTCACAGGCGGCACGCGATGGCGGCGGTGGCGGCGCATCACTCTATGCAACGGCAAAAGGCGCCGTCATGACCTATACGCGCGCCATGTCCAAAGAGCTTGGGCCCCGCGGCATCCGTGTCAATGCAGTGTCCCCGGGCATGATCGCCACGAGCTTCCACGATCGCTTTACCAAACCGGAGGTCCGGGCAAGCGTTGCAGCATCAACCCCGCTGCGGCGCCAGGGAGCAGCGGAAGACGTCGCGTCCCTCGCCCTCTTTCTTGCTTCCGACGAGTCTGCCTTCCTCACAGGAACCAACCTCGACATCAACGGCGGCACTTATTTTTCCTAATCGACAATCCTTGCCATGCGCATTCCTATTGCCGTCTTTACCCTTCTCGTTCTTGGTTGCGCCCCCACCAGGAAGTCCGCCTCCCAGGCGCCGCCCCGTGTCTTCATCCTTGACGGTATGCGTCTGCAGGAGAACCGGCGCAAACTGACAGGGCAGGATCCTGCCCTGCTGCCCGCCTATCAACAGCTGCGGCGTGAAGCCGACAAGGCGCTGAATGAAGGGCCGTTCAGTGTTATGGAAAAGACGAACCTTCCACCGAGCGGGGACAAGCACGATTACATGAGCCTCGCTCCTTATTTCTGGCCAGACCCAACCAAGAAAGACGGGCTTCCTTACATTCGGAAGGACGGCGTCACCAACCCTGAGGTCAAGCTGTATAAGGATAAAGAGTATATGCCGTTGTTGTGCAGCCTCGTGCACACACTGTCGCTCGCCTATTATTTTTCAGGTGAAGAGAAATACGCCGCGCATGCATCGAACCTGCTGCGCATGTGGTTCCTCGACCCGGCCACGCGCATGAACCCGAATCTCAATTTTGCGCAAGCAATCAGGGGTGTGAACGAAGGCCGTGGTGCGGGGCTGATCGATGCGCGGCACTTCATGAAGGTTGTCGACGCCATCGGTCTCCTGCAATCATCCAAGGCATGGAGACCCGCCGACCAGGACGGGATGAAGCAGTGGTGCGCCTCCTTTGTGCATTGGATGCAAACCAGCCCTGTCGGCCTCGACGAGCTGGATGCGCGCAATAATCACGGCACCTTTTATGACGCCCTGCGCCTGTCCATGGCTCTCTTCATTGACAGCTCGGACCTCGCAAAAAAGATCGTGGTCAGCGCGCGTGAGCGCCTTGATTACCAAATGGACGCAGAAGGAAAATTTCCGAAAGAAATGGAACGGACGATCGCACTTCACTACAACACGTTCAACCTCGACGCGTTTTATATGGTGGCACGCATGGCCGAGTCGACAGGGTTGGACCTTTGGAACTATGTAAGCCCGAACGGGAATTCACTGCGCAAGGGTTTTACCTTTCTAGGGCCCTACCTGGCCCGGGAGAAGAAGTGGGAAGGGCAGCAGATCAAGCCGTTCGACTTCAACGAGGGCTATGGCATTCTTCTGCAAAGCGCGTCGAAGCTGGGTTGCACCACGTGCCGGTCGGCCGTACAAAAACTGGCCGGCAACGAAGCACCCCTCCTGCTGGAAAACCTCCTTTATTAACTGGGAGATGTTCCGCGAAAAAAAGGCAACCTACGGTTGCCTTTTTTAGTTCTCATAGACAATACGTTTGTCAGATCACGCCGACCGATTTCAGAAAGGCAATAATCTCACGGTTGATCTCCGAATTTTTTTCTTTGTCGAATTTTCCATGCAAGCCGCCAGGCACGGTGATGAACTTGGAAGGCACGCCGGCTGCCTGCAATCGCTGGTACAGCTCTACTGACTGCTCATAGGGAACAGTGGGATCGGCATCGCCGTGGACGATGAACACCGGCGGATTACTTTTCGAAATATAGGTGGCCGGTGATACGGAGGCAGCAAACTGCTTATCGGTCGCATGTGACCCGAGCCATGCGGTTGCGGACTTGCTGGTCTTATTCGGGCCGTAGGCCCAATCCCATACGTCGGTGATCCCGTACTTGTCGACGATCGCCGCGACCTTCACGTTGTCCACGCCCGGGCAGTTCCCGTCGAAGCGGTGATCGCTGGCAAGAAGGCCGGTCATCAGCGCCAGATGGCCGCCGGCGGACCCTCCCATCACTACGATGCGGTTCACATCGATATGGAGTGCGGCAGCATTGCGAATCAGGTAGAGCAAGGCACAGCGGCAGTCTTCCACGGCTGCCGGAGCGGTCGCCTGGCCTGTTAACCTGTACTCAACATTCGCCACCGCGAAGCCAGCTTTGAAGAATGTGTTGTAGCCTGTCTGTGACTCCTTCACGCCCTTGTTCCAACCGCCACCGTGGATATTGATGATCACAGGAGTCGCCTTCCCGGCCGGAGGCAGGTAGAGATCCATTCGGCCCTGCCACTCGCCGACAGTGGCATAAACCACGTTGAGCTGCGAGGTGAATCCTGCCGGCAGGTCCACCGGCTTGTAGGCTGTGTCCTCTTGCGCCATCAATTGTGACGCTGAAAGCAAGAGGGCGAAAAAAAGAGGCTTCATGCCGCGTGTTTTCATTTGATCGATGTGTCTAGTTTGTAAAGCTTATGGTCTTTTTCAGGTCGATCGTCTTACCAACGACACGGATCACGTAGAGGCCGCCGGGCAGGGCATTGAGCGGCAGGTCGGTTGAGATAAAGCCCGCGGGCAGGAACAGGTTCTTTCGTGCTACCAGCCGTCCGGACCAATCGTACAGGATCACTTCAGCAAGGTCGGGTTGCGACATGAATACGCGGACACGCAGCTGGTCGGCCGCCGTGCGGAACGCCTGTAGGTTCGGTTGCGTAGTCCCGGTAGACGGGAAGACGGTCAGCCGTCCATTCGTATACGAGACGTTGTAGTTCGCTGCAACGGCACCATCCACCACGATCGGGTAATAGCCCGGAGCGGCATTGGATCCGGCGGCGGTCGTTGCTGTCGGTTGTGTTGAAAGCACGCTGAGTCCTTCCCCATTTACGAAGCCGGTATACACGAGGCGGAAGACCGGGTTAGGCTCTCCCTGCATGCGCGTCGTATCGACGGCACGGATCGTCAGGCTCGCCTTGTTGACTGTCAGGGTTTGCGGCACATCCGGCGCGGGGAAGAAAAGGAGGCTGCCTGCCTGCGATGCGGTGATCGAGGCAGTGCCCGCTCCAACGATGTGGATCCGGCCATTCACGATCGTTGCCACAAGCGGGTTGCTAGACACATAAGTGACCGGTGTGGCAGGGTTGCTGCTTGTAGCACCAGGCAGGAAATCGGCGGCGCCATAAGTCTTTGGTACGATCGGGTTGAATGTGATGGTTTGGGTGGAGCGCGGACTAACCGTCATGACACCGTTGACAAAGGTGATGGCGTAGTTGGCCGCCGTCGCGCCAGCGGGAACGATCGGGTAGGTCCCGGTTGCCGAGGAGCTTGTCGCCGTCGTACTGACGGTGACCGGTGTCGCCAGGACGCTTGCCGTCTCTCCGCTCACAAAACCGGTATACGTAACTGTCAGCGCCGGGTTCGGATCACCTTCCGGCTTCGTCTTGTCGTCGGCCTTGATGGTCAGCGGAGCTTTGTTAACAGTGAGTGTCCGCGAAATGGTCGCGGCGGGATTAAAGCCGTCACTGGACTGTGATGCCGTGATAACCGAGGTACCGACACCAACGATATGGATCTGGCCGGCAACGATTGTCGCGACAGCCAGGTTGCTGCTCGTATACGTGATCGGCATGGTTGTATTAGCGCTGATCACACCGGCGCTGAAGTCGGGATCGCCATAGGTTTTTGCCGGGATGGGGTTGAACAGGAATGGGTTTGCCGGCGGGCGGGCGCCAAGACTAAATTTTCCGAACGTTGAAAAGTTACTGGTCGCTGTGTTCGCCGTATTGTCCCCCGTTCCGATCGGTGCCGACCAAGTGCCGGACGTATTGGTGATGATGCCGATCTCCGAGTTGGCAAAGGTTGTGAACGTGGAGCCCTCGAGCGCGTTCGTCCATTGCAGCGTTACATCGCTTGTCGACGAGCCATTGGGCCGGTTGATCGTCCAGACGGCATTGACAACGGTCTGCTTTTGCGCCGAAGTGAATACCGTTCCGTTCGGTGTGCCATCTGCCGTAATGCCTTCGAACACCGAAACGGTGAAGTCGCTTGCCACCGCGGGGCTGACAGCGGCGGGCAGGTAGTTGGCTGCAGAACCGACCGGGAAGATGGTAGCGCCGATGATACCATCGCGTCGCAGCACGCCTTGGTTGCCGGCTCCATCGGTACCGATGACAAAATACTGCGTTGCACCGAATGTGCCGGCGAGCACCGCCCCGGCCAGGAGACGGACTGAGTCGACAGGGCGGATCGTCGCGCGACCGCCTGCAAGTTGAAGCGTGCCACTGATCGTGCTTGTGGCATTCGTCGTCACCGGAGCATTTAGGGTGATGTTCCTGGCTGAAATACTTGCAGCGGAGCCCGTGGTGATGCCGAACGGAGATGTCGTGGACGCATTAATCAAATAGCTGATGCCGGGCTGGTAGGTCTTGACATCCGCGACAACGATCGAGCCGGTTGCCGGATCGAAACCGTTGGCGTTGGCCGTGGCCAGCGTGGCGCCGCCACTCGATAGAGCGAGGGCAACATTGCTGCCGGACGCGGTCACTGGCTTCGACAGGTAGATCGTATCAACAAGCCCCCCTGGAAAATTATAATAGGTGACGATGGACGTATTGGGTGCAATGCCCGTTCCCGAGATCGCCAGGCCGCGACTCGCATTCGTCAGCGTACCAAGAGGCACTGTCAGGAAAGAAGAGCCGTTCACAAGCGTGCCGTTCACCGGGCCGATCGCCGTCGGGCCAGCGGCTGTGAAAGTCCCGGCGCCAGTTAGCTGGGATGTGCCCAGGTCAAGACTTCCGTAGACAACAGCCGATTTGCTGACGGAGACATTGCGGTTCAACCTGACGGTGGAAGTGCTGCCCACCATCAAGGAGGGGACGGAGAGCGTGCCGCTGCCGCTGATGGACTGGAGAACGCTTCCGCCGAACATCAGTTCGTTGGTGCTCGTTGCGCCGGCACTGAGTGAGCCATGTACGACCACATCTCCCAGCACCACGGTCTGCCCACTTGTATGAAGCACCATGCTGCCGCCGCTGGCGACAGTAAGGGTATCGATGCGGTAGATGGGTCCGTCTGCTGTCAGTGTTGCGCCGTTCTCCACTGTGATGTTCGCATAGAACTTACGGTTGAAGAAAGAGCCCCCACTGCCGACGGGGTTGGAGACCCTCATCACGAAATTGCTCCCGGACCGGAAATCAACCGGCATGAACGCTGCGCTGCTGCCCATTGGACTGTAGCCGCCTTCATAGTACAGCGTCGAGCCTGACTGGAAGGTGACCCATTTTTCGGATGACTGGGAATTGTTGCCGAATGCGTATGCCGCTGATGTCGCCGTGATATTGGTACGGAAGGTCGACCCTGCCGTAAAGATGAGCGAGTTTGGACTGCCTCCCGTTGTGTTCGCGATCCGCGCTTGCAGCGTCGTGAGCATATTGAACGCCCCACTCACGCGGCCTGTGCACGTTGCGGCCATGGCGATGATGGTACTGCCGGTTGTCGATGCCAGTGTGAGCGACGAGCCTGCTTCGATCACGAAGTCCTCACCGGCATCGCCGTTGATGGTGATGGTGCTCGTGCCTGTCGTCGACCGGATGAAAACGATCGAGGCACTGTTCACGAATTTCATCTGCGCACAGGTAAGGCTTCCGTTAAGGTTGACCGAATCGATGCCGGTTGTGGGCGTCGAGCCGCCGGTGTTGGCGCCATTGAACACGAGGATATCCGTTGCCCCGGTTGAGGATGGGCGTGTGGACCCCGATCCGTCGAGCGCGGTGTTCCAGTTCGCTGCAGTTGTGACGTTTGCAGGGCCGACGGGCGCGCCTCCCACCCAGTAATAGGTTGTCTGACCAAACGCGAAGCAGGCACAGGCAAGAATCAGGCAAGTCAGTAAAAGTTTTTTCATATAGCAGTATTGAAGACGAGTTTATACAGTTTGATGTTTTGTTTGATGCTGCAAGCCAACGGACAGAGGGTTACGGCTGACGATAAACGTGATGCAGGTCCAGGCCACCGGCACCAGCGCGGCGCCCAGAACAAAGAACCAGACGTAGCCCCCGCGCGTAATAAACGGCACGGCCCATGTCGTGATCAGTGTCCCGGCAACAGCAGCCGTTCCGCCCATACCGGCGACAGTGCCAACGTTGCGGCCATGAAAATAATCGGCAGGAAGGGTTTGGATATTTCCAATGATGAACTGGAAACCGAATAATGTCGTGCCGATCAGCCCGATGGCAAGGTTGATGTTTTCTTTCAATGAAGGCAGGTAAAACGCGGTGAGCGCAAGTGACACCAGCATCAGAACGCTGCCGATGGAGATGGCCTCCTTACGTGCCCGTGCTGCCGGAACACCCTTTCGGATCCGCGCCGATGAATAGAATCCTCCCAGCAGGCCGCCGATCGCAGCACACAGGTAGGGCAGCCACGCAAACGCCCCCACCTGCTTCATATCAAAGTGAAACTGCTCTTTCAGAAATGTCGGCAGCCAGGTGACGAACAGCCACCAGACCGGGTCGATGAAAAAGCGCGACAGGAGAATACCCCATGTGTTCTTATAGCCAAGAAGCTGCCGCCATGTTTTTGGCGCGGCGGTCACTGATTTTACGGGCCGGTCGCGGTCGAGGATATGCTCCCTCTCTTTTTCCGTGAGCCAGGGGTGCTTGTCGGGAGATGCTTTGTTGATGACCAGCCAGGGAATGATCCACGCCACGCCAAGAATAGCGATCAGCGCGAAGGTGGCCCGCCACCCGAATGCCAGGTAGAGAGCCGCGATCGCAGGCGCGGCCACGACCGAACCGAGCGAGGCGCCAGCTCCAAAGATGCCTTGTGCAACGGCACGCTCCCGGACAGGGAACCATTCGGCATTGCTTTTCGTCGCGCCAGGCCAGTTGCCTGCTTCGCTAACGCCCAGCATGAACCGGAAAAGATTGAAGGACACCAGCGAGCGCGCCACGGCATGCAGCGCGATCGAAATGCTCCACCCAACGATCGAGACGACCATGCCGAGCCTGGTTCCGATGGCGTCCATCAGCTTGCCTGTGACGGTCTGCCCGATCGCGTACGCGATCATGAAGAAGGTGGTAATGAGGGCGAGCGCACTTTTGTTGTCCGCATCCGCAATCCCAAACTCCCGGTAGATATACGGCCACATGATATTGATGGCACTCCGATCGATATAGTTGATGATTGTTGCCATACCGATCAGGCCAATGATCCACCACCGCAAGCCTTTCCATTTCATAGCAGTCATTTAGTTGGTGAGAGGAATATTAGCCACGCCGCTCGCTGCGCCGGTGACCAGGTTATCGGAATAAACTTTGTTACCGGTGGCTGTACCGCTGCTGCTCGTAAGCTTGATAAGAAATCCATAGCCTGCCGCGTTGACGGCGCAGGTATTCGATCTGAACTCATTGTTATTGCCCCACCCGCCGACTGCCACGTGCACCTGGTAGCCATCAACGAGCAATGATCCCGCTGGATTCGTGCCTGTATTGCCCTCGATGAGATAATTGTTGCCTTTCACATCGATCCAGCTGTCGGCGCTGTTGGCTCCCGTGATGCCGGTTGCGTCGAATAAATTGTTGCGGATGAAGCCGCCCGTGGTTCCCTCCTTGATGTCGATGCACTCGGCGCTGATGCCCGGGCCGACATGGCATTGGCGCACTTCGTTCGCATCACAGAGATCGGGCTGGCCGTTCGTGTAGGTCGCCCAGTTGCTTTTTGCGGAGCCTATATAGATGCCTTCGCCATAGTCGGCCGTATGTAGGCCGGTGTTGGTAACGTCGATCCGCGTGAGCAGGTTATGGCTGCTGAACGTGCGCAGGTGAATGCCTTCCTCACCGATGCCGTGAACACGGATCGAATCCACCTGGTTGTAGGAGGCGCCGTCGAGCATGAGACCCTTGAGACCATTGGTGATCGTGAAACCTTTCAGGATCCAGTAGTCGGCCTGCAGGTGGAGCACATAGCCCGTAGATGTGCTGCCGCCGTCAAGGATCGCGTTGCGGCTTCCCCGCAGGGTGATCTTCCTGGCAGCGATTCCGTCGGCGTTCGGCTGGATCACGAAGCGACCCTCGTAGTGTCCATCGGCCAGCACGATCTCATCACCTGGCAACGCGGTCTCCAGCGCCGCTTTCAGCTCGGTGGCCGTGGACACGTCAACACGGTGCATCGCGATCGGCGAGGACGTTGGGGGTGCCGGGGAAGATACTGGCTTGCTGCAACCGAGAAGGAGCATCCATCCGAAAAAAGGTATCATGAGTTCATGTTTCATGGCTGGTGTTAGCGTGAGAGGAGGAAGTCTTCCCGCATCGGGCTGAAGACATCGATCAGGACGCCTGCCTCGAGGCAAACGGCACCATGGATGGCGTGGGGCGGAACGTAGAAAGCGTCACCCCCGTGGAGGATCTTTTTTTCGCCGGCGATCTCCACTTCAAAGACACCGCTCTCAACGTGCGTGATCTGCGTATGGACATGCTGGTGGAGCGCACCGATGCCGCCTTTTTCAAACTGCACCTTGACGACCATCAGGCTTTCATCATAAGCCATGATCTTCCGTTTCATGCCCGGTGCCACTGTCTCCCAGGGGAGAGACCTGTTCTCGATAAATACGTTTGCTGTCGTTTCGTTCATCTGTTTGATTTTTATGATCCAGGGAAGCCGTGAATTGTGAGGGGAAGTAGGGAAACGGCCCGTGCCGGTTGACACATATCCGTTTGTCTTACTGCCCACTATTTTCGAACACCCTCACCACGCACGCTTGCCTGTTTGACGATTGATTATTGAACATTGACGTTTCTCTGTTCACCATATACGATTATCTCACCTTCCCATTCACCCATACCCCGAACCCTCCTTTCCAGCTGACCATCTTTCCGTTCACCAGCGCTTCCTGCGGCGCCGAAGCTTCCGTCGCGACATTCCGCTGCGCAATTAGAAGCACGTCCTTGCCCACTGTGATCTCGGCCACGGTCACATCGGCATTGTCCACCAGCAGTCGCATCCCCGATACCGCAGGGTAGGACGATGTAGCCAGTTCTCCGATCGGGTCGAAGCTTCCATGCAGCTCGATCACATTGAGGATCGTTGGCGATACGCCACGCCGGCGGATGATGACCGACGGCTCGCGCCGCAAGTTGAAGTTGGGATCGTTGGCGCCTGTTCGCGCTAAGAAGACCTGCGCCGAATCTGACACCAGCGTGCTCACGGTATAAAAAGAGCGTCCGTTGAGGAAGCTTACCTGCGCCACCGTATCGCCAACGCGGGCCTCCGCCTCTTTCCACAAGTATTGATAGCCATTCTTCGCTCCTACCGGCTTTTGCGTCGACGTTGACGGCTGATAGCGAAACGATGTGTTGATCAGCTGGCCGCTGTACGGAAAGGCCTGGTCGTATTGGTGCACCGTTTGCGATTGCGCCCTGAACAAGTCGATGACCATCTTGCGCCCTGCCGGAAGCACGACGAGGTACAAGCTTCGCTGCAGGCGCACATCGGGATAGGCATGATCGTCGCGCGCGCTCACAGCCTGGACATTACCGGTGCCGAGACCGCTGAACAACTTTTCCCCATGGTACTTTTCCGCTTCTTCCTCGCGGCCATCGAACTGACTTTTCTCATCAACCACGAGCGTGTTATGTGCAATGGTCTGCGCGGCGTATGATTTGTTCTCAGGAAGGTAGCGTCCTCCGAATTTCTGCTCGATCCCAATGAATCGCACCGAGCCATAATCTGTGAAGATCTCTGCGCCCTTGTCGAACAACGAGAATCCCAACTGATCGTAGTGCCCGTGTGACAAGCCGTGCGATGCATATTTGAAAACGACCGTAGTCAGGTCCGACCCTTTTCCCGCGCGCAGGATACTCACACCGCCTTCCTCACCTTTGGCGCCGTCGGTATACTCCACTGACCGGTAGGGATAGCTCGTTGGTGCCTTTTTCGCATCAAGCGCAGCGGCAATGGCAGCACCACCTTTGCTTAGCGTGACGCGGTTCTGACGGCGGGCGACAGAAAGCAATCCTTCGTTGGGTCCATAGGCCGCCCAGGCAATATCGATCGCCGTCACGATCTCGTTCGATGTATAGTCTTTTTCTTTCAGCGCGTCATTGATGGGGAGAAACCGGCCGTCCGTATTGGTCTGCTGCAGGCCCGCTTCGAGGGCCTTCCGCAGGATCTGGCCGCGGTAGCCGAAAATGTTGAGAGCAGGTCTGGCATGGCTGAGCGCGTTGGCAAAAACATAGAAGGGAAGGATCGCGTAGCGAACATAATAGGGTCCTTCAGTATAATAGCCGTCGGGCGAGAAAAGCCCATTGAGCTGGGCGAGAAAACCGCTTGTTCCTTTTTTGTCCGTTCCGTAAAGAGCCATATCGAGATAGTCCGCATTATTGGTGGCAATGCCGACGATGCCGACACCGGCGCAGGCCCAGACACCATGGTTGTGAATGAGATCGAACCAGGACTTCAGGTCACGGGTCATGAATTCCACTTCGGGACGGAAGGCGCCATCTTCGATCGTCTGGCGATCAGCAGGGGGTATGGCATTATAAACGGCATCGTATGCCATGCCCATATAAACGAGCCAGTTGGCGTCGTTGAGCGCCTGCCAGAAGATGCGGCCGGGAGAGCTGCTGGTCGCCTGCGGATGATTGCCCAAGCCGGGATTTAGCTGCGCGTACTTGAGAAGAACGCGCCTGACAAGGTCGGCGTACCGGGAATCGCCGGTGAGGTTGAAAAGAAGGCCGCTGTTGAACAGCAGCGTATAATTGGACTTGTGCTGCTCGTGGGTATAGCCCCCGGCAGGATCCTTGGGAGTCGGAACATCGATGTCCCTGCCCAGCCATGGATCAACCTGTTTTTTGATCTCGGTGAACGAGCCGTTCAGGAGTAGGGACCTGCCGAGCTGGCTGCGGACGCCGGCGTAGTCCTCGCGGGTGGCGAATGCAAGAGGGTGCTGCGCATGCACGCAAACGGAAGACAGGAAACAGGCGAGGAAGACAAGCAGTCGCATCATGGGTCAGGCAGCGTTTCAGCGTTTTGCCTTCTAAAAATAGGCGACCCGAAACGCATCTTCCAAATAAATTACCGGTAGCGTTACCGGTAACGTTGCCGGGATTCGGGGACCCTGTCCTACCTTCGGCAAAAGCCCTTGGGCACCCGCATCATGAACAAACAGGCCACCATTAAGGACATCGCAAAAGCGCTCCATATCTCGATCTCCACCGTATCCCGGGCGCTGCGCAACGCGCCGGATGTGAACCCTGAGACACGCCAGGCCGTCCTCACCCTTTCCGAAGAGCTGAGCTACCAGCCCAGCCGCCTTGCCCTCAGCCTGCAGCAAAAACAAACTCACACGATCGGCGTCATCGTGCCCAACCTCGACTACGTCCTTGCCACAATGGTAAAGGGGATCGATGAGGTCGCTTTGGAGGCGGGCTATACCGTGATGGTCTGCCAGAGCAATGAATCCTTCGGCCGTGAGATGGTCAACACGCGGCGCCTTCTGGACAGCCTGGTGGACGGGTTCATCATTTCCGTATCGAGCGAAACAAAGGTCTTCGACCATTTCAAAAAGATCCAGAGGAAAGGAATGCCGATGGTCGTATTCGACCGTGTCGATACCGACCTCGTTGCGCCCAAAGTGCGTCTCGACAACCATGACGGCGGCTTTCAGGCTACGGAGCATCTCATCGAACAGGGATATCGCCGCATCGCCATCCTCGCGGGCCCGAAAAATCTCGGGATCAGCAACAGTCGCCTCGACGGCTACCTCGCCGCGCTGAAGCGGCACCGTATCAAGGCTGACCCCTCGCTTATTGTTCATTGCGACTTTAACCAGCAGTATGCATACGAAGCCACCATCGACCTGCTCCGTCTCAAGCAGCGACCTGATGCGATCTTCACCATCAGCGATCGCATGGCCATCGGCGCCATGCTTGCCATCAAAGAAAAAGGATTGTCGATGCCGGACGATATCGGCCTCGTCGGTTTTAACAATGAACCGGCCGTAAGCCTCGTCACGCCAGCCATCTCCAGCGTGGAGCAGCCGGCCTTCGAGCTTGGCAAGACCGCTGCTAAGCTCTTCATCGAAGCGATGCACAACGAGGCCCCAATGGATGATGTTGAGATAACGCTCAAGCCGCGCCTCATCGTGCGCGCATCGTCACTGAAAAAAGGCTGAGATCAACCAATCTCCTCGTTCCTCCTGGCAAGCATTGCGCCGAGGAACGCCCGCCCGCCGGTCCACTGAAGACCCGCATACCGCTCGTTATCCAGTTGATCGTGGTGCGACAGGAACTGGTCGTGCATATACTGCCCGCTTTGCCAGCGCGGGTACATCTGCTCTTCACCCGCAGGATCGGCAGCGCGTTGCGCCTGATTGTCTGTGGCAAACTGTTCGAGCGTGCCCAGTTGCCGGGCATCGAACTGCGTGCCCGTGATCTCCGTTGCCCATTGAGCAAGCTGCCGCGGGGTTGCCTGGAAACCGGCTATGCACAGGCTTCGAGGCGCCTCCGCATCGAGAGCGGCCGCGGCTGTGAAGGCCGCCGTATCGTCCATCGTCGTGAAATCAAGGTGCCAATCGGCCTTATTGCCCCAATAGCCGGCCATCTTTGCCTCGGGCTGAAGCAGTGGCGTGCGGTAGGTCAATATCTCAGCGAAGGCTCCATTGAAGATCGACGTGGCACGGACCGGTGATCCGGCCAGCGTTTTATGAAAGGCACGACGCAGGTCGAAGTTGCGGTTCTCGCTGTCGATCTTTGTGAAGTCGATCGAGAAGTCCGACGGGATAAACCGCGACACTCCGGCAACTATCGCGGTATGGAGCAGGACAGACTGCACGCCGACGATCACATCGCCCAGGCCTTGCAGCGCCGACACAACGCAGGAGGCACCACGGCACACGCCAGCAAGGTCATCGATGCTGTCCATTCGTACCGGCACGACCTCCACCCCCAAAGAGTGCAGCATTTCAATCTTGCCCGCATCGGTTTCCGCACGTACCGGCACGCGCACCCCCGCGCCCCGCTCCCGGAGCGCTTTTGCAATGCGACCACCCAAATTACCGGTTGCGCCTGCCACGACAATTAGATCCCTGCTCATCATGATTGTTTTTCTTACAACAAAGGAGAGACCGGATTGTTGAGGGCAGCGAAATCTGATGGCCCCACCACCCTGCTTTGTTCGCGGCTATTTCAGGCGTCGTTAAACCTTGCGTTTGAATTCCCTTCCATAACATGGCACCACACGGGCCGTCATCAAATCACTTCTTATGGCATGATCTCTACGCTGCGCGTTTTGAAGCTTTCGGGCCCGTGAGGAACGTTTGTTTTTATCCTAAAGAGATCATCATGCCTGCCTCCATTTTACGCCATGCCCTCGCGGCACTCTTCGTTGTTGTTGGCCTTTCCGGCCGTGCTCAATCGACCGCAGTTCGCACTGCAATTGGCCTGCAAGCGAGCGGGTTTGTTTACCAGGGTGACCTGACGCCAGCGCCCCTAGGGTCTTACAAGTCCCTCAGGCCCGGGCTCGCCCTGTGGGTTGAACGGCAGGCATTTCCGCGCGTATCGCTCCGCGCACAACTGTTGCTCGGCTCCATTTCCGCATCTGATGGCTCGTATGCAACGCCGGCCTGGCGGCGGCAGCGCGACCTGGCCTTTCACACGTCAATCTCTGAACTTGCGCTGCTGGCCTTGTGGGACGTGGGTGGTGGCCGCTCTGCGTTTTCTCCCTATGTCTTTACCGGCGCGGGACTGGCCATGGTGCGCGTCCACCGCGACGCCAGCGGATTCCAGGCGGCCTGGTTTGCCGGTGACAAGGCCACAATCGAGGGACTCGCGGCGGACATGGCACAGGGACCGCCCCGGGCGCTACCCGTGGTTCCACTGGGCGCGGGCCTGCGATACATGCTCTCGCCGGCCTGGTCTCTTCATGTGGAGACAGCCTACCGGCTTACATCAACCGATTACCTGGACGGTTTCAGCCGGGTGGCCAACCCTCTGCGGAATGATCACTACCAGTCGCTCTCCATAAGTCTCAGATTTCGCCCCGGGCAGACGGGCCGGTTCGGTTGCCCGGTCATGAGGCAATAAACAGCACGTGCGGGCAAAACAAAGAGAAGCCCGTGAGACGTTCGCGGGCTTCTCAAATCAGATCATTCGCACTATGCTTTCTGGATGAACATTCCCATCTTGAAGCTGACCTTGCGCGTTTCGTTTGTCTTTTTGTTGATGATCGAAACGTTTTCGGCAGAAAACCAATAGATGCCGTCGTTCTCCGTGATGGTCAGTGTCCCGCCGCCTTCAACGGACTCAAACCCGGGCTCGTATTCGAGTTTCGCGACCTGTGAGCCTTTCTTCACCGCACGCTTGCTGCCTTCAGCGATGGGGTATGTACCCGGCACCGGTGAGTGGCCGCCGTTGGCGGGAAGCATGATGAGCATCAAAGGTTGGTTTCGGTTGTCAAGCACCGCTACGACCTGATTGAGGAGGGCCGTCTTCCAGAACATCTGGTAATTGCTGTGTGCCGTTCCATTGTCGAGGCGAATGAAATCAGTTGTAGCTGGAGCCGTCGGTGCCGGGGCAGCAACCGGGACGGCGGCGGGTGCGGCAACTGGCGGAGCCGATACGACGGCCGGGGCAGCTACCGGCTTGGCAGCAGCGATGGCTGTCGCTTCGTCGGGGAAGATATAACCGGCAATGCCTTCGGACTTGAAGCCGTCGCGCCCTTCACCCAGCTCCGCGAAATTAGCCGTGAAGAAATGGTTGTTGTAGCGCGCGTTGTAATAACGGTAAAGGGGAACCGAACCGGCCACCTGTGTTTTGAACGCATAAAAAGCGATGTTCTCATAAATGAAGCTCCCCTTGCCTTTTCCGAGCTCGTCCCAGTTGGTCGTATAAAAATGCGATTTCGAGTCTTTGTTGTAATACCGGTGCATGGGCACCGCGCCGTCGATGGCGGCGGTCAGCACGTAGCCCGCCACATTCTCAAACTTGAACGTGCCTTTGCCGTTGCCGAGCTCATCCCAGTTTGTCGTGTAGAAGTGCCCGGAGGTGGCCGTGTTCACATAGCGAAAGAGCTTGCCGACCGACTGTCCGTTTGCTGCCACTGAGGCACAAAAAAGGGCAAGAAAAAAGATACGTTTCATAGAGCAGTGTTTGGTTGTTGAGCAACGAATATAGAGATTAATTTAAATATAGTTGAGCAGCAGAACCGTGTCAGTCTTCCCCGATCGCCCCGGCAATACCGACCTCGAGGCCGCGCAGCTCCGCAAGCCCGCGAAGGCGGCCGATCGCGCTGTATCCCGGGTTCGTCGCTTTGCGCAGGTCGTCGAGCATCTGGTGGCCATGGTCCGGACGCATTGGAAGGGACACGCGGCGGCGCTTCATCAGCAACACGAGCTCGCGCATGACCGCATACATGTCGGTATCGCCGGCAAGATGGTCGGCCTCGAAGAAATTACCCGCGGCATCACGGCTGGTGTTCCGGAGGTGGAGAAAGTGTATGGAGTCACCGAGGCGTCGCACCATGCCGGGCAGGTCGTTATCGGGCCGAACACCATAGGAGCCCGTGCAGAAGCAAAGGCCGTTTGCCGGCGATGGCGCGGCCGCCAAAAGCTCCTTCGCGTCCTGCTCGGTAGAAACAATACGGGGTAGTCCGAGGATGGGGTAGGGCGGATCGTCGGGATGAATCGCGAGCTTGAGGCCAAGCTCCTCGGCCACTGGCACGATCTCCTGGAGAAACAGGAAAAGATGTTGCTTGAGGGATGCTGCGTCGATACCCTCGTAGGTGCGGAGGGCATCTATAAAATGTTCCGGCGTGAAGGTTTCCTCGCTCCCCGGCAGCCCTTGCAGGGCCGTCTGGTACAGCGCTTTCTTTTCGGGTTCGGTCATTGTTGAAAACCGCTGTTCCGCGGACGCGATCTCCGCGGGCGTGTAGTCTTCGGCGGCGGCGGATCGCTTCAAAAGAAAAAGATCGAAAGCAATGAAGGCATCTTTTTCGAACCGGAGGGCGCGGCTTCCATCAGGCATTTCAAAGGCGAGGTCCGTCCGCATCCAATCAAGGATCGGCATGAAGTTGTACGTCACGACCTTCAGTCCGCACGCGGCCACATTGTGCAGGCTTTCCTTGTACCGTTCGATGTGCTGGCGGAAATGGCCGCTGCGTGTCTTGATATCCTCACTCACGGGCAGGCTTTCGATAACGGTCCAGGTCATGCCGCAGGCTTCCACCAGAGCGCGCCGCTCCCGAATGGCCGCGACAGTCCAGACGTCGCCAACGGGCACCTGGTGAAGGGCTGTAACCACGCCGGTGCAGCCGGCCTGGCGGATGTCCCAGAGACTGACAGGGTCGGTAGGACCGAACCAGCGCATCGTATGTTCCAGTTTCATAGTGGTCTTTTTAAGGGCCGGAGACAGCCGGTGCGAATGTCGCTGAAAATTGTGTTCGGGCATCCGACCAGCCGGGATCTGCGCGCGGGTTGGGGAATCCCACTGCTGGATTCTATGATGATTCGCGTGGAGTCACCTGGATTCCTGCATCCGGGCGGCCGGCCACGACGAAGCATTTGCACTCCCTTCAGGCGGATCTGGCCGGAAGAACACCTGATCCTGCTCTCCACAAGCGCGGATTCAGCTCAACGCCCCCTGGACGCAACCCATTCTCATTCGTCATTTCTCTCCAGAACCCGTCATACTCCCCTCGGCGATCACAATTCCAGCCGCTTGGCCCTCCTTTTGCCTGTGTTCTCTACCACATGCCTCCCATGCCCCATATTGATCGGAACCGGTACTACCGCCGGCTGCTGAAAGGCCTCCTCGTGGTGGTGGCTTTTGTGCTGATCGTCGTAGCGGGGCTCCATATCTGGTTTGTCAACAATGCGCGGACCGTTCTCAAGCAAATGGTTGCTTCCGAGTCGGGCGGGAAGCTTCGACTTGAACTGTCCGAGCTTCGGTTCGAGTTTGCCACCAACAAGATCCAGATCCGGGAAGCCAACCTCGTCAGCACAGACAGCCTCACCCAGCCGGCCACATACCAGGTCCGTTTCCGGAAGCTCACGCTAAAGGTTGCCTCTTTCTGGCCCCTCCTTCTGCGGAAGCAGATCTTGCTGGACTCCATCAAGCTCCATGACCCCGACGTGATCGTCACACAGTGGCGCCCGGATACCGCAACAAAATTGAAGCAGCAGCAAGAGGTATCGATCCCGCAGCAGATGGGCCGCCTCTACAATTCCATGCTTGACGCACTGGACGGCTTCGGCATCCGTCGCATCATGGTCAATAACATGAAGGTGACCCTGGTCAACCGTATGAAGGCAGGCTCCACGCCGGTCGTCATTTCCAATCTGTATTTCAACCTGGCGCGCTCCCCTGAGCACAAGGGACGACGCGACGCGTATATCGCCAACGTACAAACAGTGGACCTCACCACGACCGACCAGGACATAGCCATGCCCGGGGGGCGTCACCGGCTGGCGTTCAAATCGTTTCGCCTCGAGCTATTCCGCAAGCGCATTGAGCTGGACAGCTGCACGGTAACGGCCAACGCATCCGACAGTACGAAGAGCAGCTACCGGATCTTCTTTCGCAAGCTTCTTCTCGTCGGCGCCGACTTTGACGCGATGTACCGCGCCAACCTGATCAAGGCCGACTCCGTTTATTGCGAGAACCCACTCTTCGACATCACCATCAATACAAAAAGAAAGGGAGCAGCGGATAAGAAGAAGGACCGCCCCAACCCCGAGCAGATCGTGCGGGAGCTCACAGGAGACCTTAACCTGGCTTTCGTTGGCGTGAAGGATGCGGGCATTCACATCAACATCACCGGACAGAAGGACCGCTCTCTGTTCAACTCCAACAAGGACGACTTCGAGATGCGCGGCCTCCGGATCAACGGGGATTCCGCGCGGCCGGTCGTGGTGCAGCGCTTCGATATGCTGGTCCGCGACTATCACCTCTATAACGAGGACAGCTCCGCCGCCTACACATTTGACAGCATTCACTTCGTCAACAACCGCATTGTCCTGAACCGCTTCACCATGCGGACGCAGGGAACATCGCGCGGCATCAAAAAGCAGATCAGCATTCCTTATTTCGAGCTGACCGGGCTTGACTGGTACGCTCTCATTTTCGACCAGAACCTCGTGGCCCAGGAAGCATCTCTTTACAACCCCGTCATCAGCTTCGCAACGGAGGGCGCCGTGCGCAAGAAGCGCAACACAAGCCTCTTTACATCTCTCCATACCCTCGACGACCTGGTAACGCTGCGCAAGCTCACGATCTACAACGGGCAGGTAGCATTGAGGCTTGGCTCACAAACGAGCATTGACCTGAGCCGCGTCGACCTTGCCCTCAACAGCGACCAGCTCCTGCGCTCACGTAACCGTGACGGTCTCCGGCAGGCCGTGGAGCGTCTCTCGTTCTCCAACGGGCGCATCCGCCTCAAGGACGTGACCGCAACGGTGACCGGCGCACGGTACGCAGGCAACCAGCTTCTCCGTGCCGACCGTGTGCAGATCCAAAGCAACGATCGTCGGATCGTAGGAACCCTCACCGGCTTTGCGCTGGACAACCTGCTGCTGGACGATGCCTCGGAAAGCGTCGTGCTGGACGGGGTTCACTGGAACAGCGGCCAGCTAAACCTGCACATGAAGGACAAGGTCGCGGGACGGCAAAAAAGCGGCAAGCTCGTGGTGAAAAAAATCGATGCCGGCCCAACGAACCTGCATCTTTCCTCAGGTGCACTGACCGTACAAACACGGGTCCAGCACCTCCGCATCGCATTGTTTGAAAAGAACGGGACGGCGACACCGCGCATCGAAGGCCTCGACCTGGCTGGCACCGCACTCGATATCCGCAAAGACGGTCTGCAGGTCTCGGCGTCACGCTATGAGGCGAGCCCTGGTGGCCGCACCGTGCTGTCCGGACTGGCTTTGTCGCAGGTAAATGGACGTGATACCATTCATGCCGCCATGCCACAGCTGACGGCCGACATCGACATCAATTCCATATTGGCAAAGGACCGTCACATCGCTTCTGTTGACATGAAGCGGCCCGTGATCACCATGCGGAACTGGAACGAAGCAAAGGCATCATCCCCCAATCCGGCAACCGTCACTATTGCCCGCCTGCTGATCGATCAACCGGACATACGCGTGGAGCTGCATCGCAACGATTCAGCCACGACCATCGTGATGCCCGTGTCAGTTGATGGTCGGATCGAGATGCAGGGCCTTGCCTTCGGCAATGGCCTGCGCCTTGACCGATTCATCGCAACGGCATCCGGCACCACTTTTCAAAAAACGGGCGGCGAGGTCATGGGCGTGGAGAAAGGAAGCGCATTCGTGGACCTGGCTCATATCGAGCTGACAAGAAAGGACGGGGTTTCCGCATGGAGCGCGCTGATCAACAAGCTCGACCTGCAGCATCCGAATAATATGGTGCTGGGCAAGCGAAAAAGCCGGCTGAGCACGGAGCGGCTGACCCTGGGAAACCTCAGTCTGTCCTCAGGCTCGCTGGGCGACGCAGACAAGCTGATGAAGCTAAACGTATCGGCCTGGCTACAGACGGCAACAGGCTCCTACGTTGACAGTACAACGACACTGCGGTGGTATAATGCGGCCTACGAATCACACAAGAAGCTGCTCACGCTTGACTCCTTCTTCTACCAGCCGACGAGCCCCCTCGACTCCGTGATGAAGAACACGCCCTACCAGACCGACTACATCACGTTCCACTCCGGCGCGGTAAGGCTAACGGACTTCAACCTCGAGCGCTATAAGACCGACACAGCGATCCTCGGCAATACGCTTTCGATCGACAAGCCCTATATCACGATCTACCGCGATAAGGCCCCACCATTCCAGGCCGGCAAGTGGAAGCCGCTTCCCGTCAATGCCATCCGCAACATCCCTGTGCCCGTCTGGCTGCGCGAGGTGATCCTCACGAACGGGGAACTTCGGTACACAGAGAAAAACGCGAAGTCCGGTATGGAAGGAACGCTCGTTCTCGCCCGGCTTCGCGGTACGCTCTCGAATATCCGCAACCGTGGTCTAACCGAAACGGATTCGCTGCGGTTTACGCTGGCTGCCTCGCTCATGGACTCTGCCGATCTTGACCTGCGCGTACGCGAGTCATACACGGATTCGCTGGGCGGGTTCCTCATGACCCTGCGCATGAAGCCCACGGGCCTTTCCTTCCTCAATCCGGTACTCGCCCCGCTTTCCAACGTAACCATCCGCTCCGGAACGATCGACTCGCTGCAGGTTCGCGTAATCGGGGGCGAAGAAGTAGCCGTTGGCGCGATGAATATGTATTATCATGACCTGCGCATCAGGCTGGTCAAAGGCGGCGATGAGAACCGGTCCGGTATTGCGGCACGGATCGGAACCTTCCTGGCAAACGCCATCGTGATCCGCAAGAATAACAATGGCCGCACCGGCTTCGTCTACTACGAGCGCGACAAGGACCGCTCTTTTTTCAATTACCTGATCCGCATGACGTTCAGCGGAATGGCGGCGAGCGTCGGGGTAAAGAAGAACAGCAAGTACGAGAAGAAATATCGGAAGCTGATCGCGGAGAAAGGCCTGCCGCATATCGGATTCGAATGACAAATATCCGGCTGGGCAATCCGAAGGATGAAACAAAAACAGGCTCCGCGTTCAATCGTCAAGTTTCAGGTGAGACGCGCCTGTCTTCATCTCTTTTCGTCTTCCCGTTGAAGCCGTTAATACAAAAGGTTTCGCAGCTTTTCCAAAGCAAGGATCGAGATCTTTCCGTTACGGATCGCGATCAGTCCCTCACCCTTGAAGTCGCTCAGGGTGCGGATGAGGCTCTCCGTGGCCGTGCCGACATACTGCGCGATATCGTCGCGCGAGAACTCAAACAGGGCCTCACCTTCTGCATTGTATTTTTCATGGATCTCGACGAGGGCACGCGCTACGCGCTTGCGCAGTGAGCTGTAGGCCAGGTTGAGAAGACGGTCTTCTTTTTCCTTGACACTGTGCGTTGCAATGCGGATGAATTTCGCAGCGATGGCGATGTCGCTATCAACCATTTGCAGGAACTCCTCACGCGGGATCTGCATGACCTCCGCGTCCTCGAGAATGCTCGCGGTATCGTCGTAGTTGCGGTCGTCGAGGAGAGCGGCATAGCCGATGAAATCTCCCGGACTGAAAAGGTCCGTTATGTATTCCTTTCCCTCCTCGTGGGTGCGGTGCGCCTTCACCTTTCCTGAGACAAGGAAAAACAGGAAGCGTGGGCGCTTGCCTTCGGTATAAAGTGATTGCCGCTTGCTAATCTGAATGACCTCATAGTGATCCGACATCTGCCTGAGCATGCCGGCATCGCGGGCATCCTTCAGAAAAGCCGTGAGGCCCGCGGCGCCTGCATCGTAGCGATGATCGAGAACGGCGGCCTTCTTCAGTCGTGCCTCAATGGCATTGAGCAGCTCGACATCGTCGAAAGGCTTGGTCACATAATCATCGGCGCCCATCTCCATGCCTTTGCGGAAGTCCGAGCGCTCTGTGCGGGCGGTGAGAAAAATGAAGGGCACCTGCGCCAGGTCAGGATTTTTCCGAACCAGGTGCAGCACGCCATAGCCATCCAGCTCCGGCATCATGATGTCGCAGACAATGAGGTCGGGCTTTTCGCGTGTGGCCACTTCGATCCCTTTCTTGCCGTTCTCCGCGGCCAGCGTCCGGTAGCCAGCGAGCTCCAGTATCTCTACGGTGTTGTCGCGGAGATCGTTGTTGTCGTCAATGACCAGGATGGATTTCGGCATTCTCTTGTTTGTTTACTGGTAAATACAATGTGATGGTTGTGCCTTGGCCAAGGCTGCTTTGCAGGCGAAGGCGGCCCCGCAGAAGGTCAGCATACCGCTTCACGATGTGGAGCCCAAGGCCTGTCCCCTGGATGTTCAGCGCGTTTCGCCCACGAAAGAAAGAGGTGAACAGGTGCTGCTGGTCTTCTTCGGGAATACCGATGCCACGGTCGATGACCGAGATGCGGGCTGCGCTCTCGCCGATCTCGCTGTGAACCTGGATAACGCTGTTCGCGTCGGAAAACTTGACGGCGTTGCTGATCAGGTTGATGAGGATATTCATGACGAGCCGGCGGTCGGATACAAGAGTGTCGGGGCCTTCGTGTTGGTAGTCGATGGACTGGCCTTCTTTCACGAGACCACGCACCTCGTCGATCGTTTCGTGGATCAGCTGTGGCAGCGCAAAAGTGGTGGTTTCGGTCCGGACCTTTCCTTCATCCAGTTTACCGAGCGACAGGAAATCTTCGAGCAGGTCGTTCAGGTGCTTGACGGAGTCCTTGATGCGGCTGATGTGCTTGTCACGGTTCGCCTGCTGGTCGGCCTTCGTATACTTGCCGATCAGCGATGCCGACGACAGCACCGCGCTGAGGGGTGTGCGGAACTCGTGCGATGCCATCGATACAAACCGACCTTTGATCTCGTTGAGCTGGCGTTCTTTGTCGAGAGCTTCGCTCAGCTCCTCCTGCGATTCCTCCAGGCGCTGCAGGGCTTCCTTGAGAATCAGCGTCCGCTCCTCCACCTTCGCTTCCAGCTCGGTGTTGAGTTTGCGAACATCCTGCGTTGCGGCCTCCAGCTGTTGTTGCTGCAGCAGCATGCTTTGCTCGATCTCTTTGCGGTGAGTGATGTCGACGACGAACGCGATGACATACTGCTCGTTCTGCTGGCGGTAAGCGCTGAGGCTCACCTCGACAGGGAAGGTCTCGCCATTTTTTCGCTGCCCGTTCAAATCCCGGCCGGAGCCCATCTGGCGGTTTTGAGGGTTGCGGTGAAACCCTTCACGCAGCTTCCCGTGGCCGTGCTGGTAGCGCGTCGGCAGGAGAACATCCACACGTTGCCCGATGAGCTCCTCGGCCGTGTACCGGAACATCTGCAGGATCGCAGGATTGGCAAGGACGATGATACCCTGCCCGTTCGTCAGAACGATGCCTTCCGTCGCGTTCTCGAAAAGTGAGGTCATATGCGACTGGTCGAACTCGATATGCCGCATGAGCGTTTTGATATAGAGAACGATGAGCGTCGTAAAAGCGATCAGCAGCAGGATGAACAACAGCTCTGTCCAGCTGCGCAGAAGCCCGGACTCCCTGCTGTGCCACAGCATGAAACCGACGACGATGCTCGCCCCTACCGCACCCGCAATGAGAGTTGAACTTTTTGACTCGACAAAGACGGAAAGGAAAATGATGACGAGGATCCCGCTCAGCGTGATGGTATAACCTGGGTAAAAGAATCCAAAGGCCACCGTCAGCGCAAAGACGAAGAACGCATACACATTCGCCTGGCGACTGGTTAAGCGGAACAATTTCACACCACGAATTTACGATGCTTGACCCTCTGAATGCAACTCACGTTCGAGGCGCGCCAGCTTGGGGAGGAGCACGGCGTTCTCAATGAAGACATGCTGCACGAGGTCGTCATCGAACTCTTTGAGCTTGCGATAGATGACCTGGTGATTGGTGCACGTGTCGGCACCGAACTGGTAGCCGTTCGTCGCGGCGCGCAGGGCTTCGATCAGCGTAGCCACCTGGCCGTGCTCCTTCACGATCGCTTCCTCGACGGGCCTTCGAAGTGTGCGGATGAAGAGGCGGCCGTAGACATCGCTGTTGCGGTGGGCGTTGGCCACCTGTTTCATATACGGAAACGTGGCCTTCTCCTGGTGACGCTGGTGCACCATGAGCGCGGTAGACAACGCTGCAAAGGCGCGGTTGACCTCTTTCATGTATGGGTATTTCGACTGGTGTCCCTGGGCGAACGAGGAGAGAGTGGCGCCCAGCTCGGGCAGGGTTTGATCGAGGTATGCATGGTGGACATGGAGCAGGTATTCGACAAGGAAGGAAAGGCTCCAGGACGAGAAATCGAGGCGGCGGCCGCACGCAGCAGGCTGTGTCGCGTTCGCCAGCTCACCGGACAGGACGGCGATGTCAACATTGCGAACAGCGCAGGCTTCGGCAAGCGTGGCGTTGCCGCCGCAGCAATAATTAATGCCCCATTTTTTGAAGACATCGGCCGTGCGATAGTCGGCACGCACGATCTCGGAGACACTGCTGGCTTCATTCATCATTCATTTTTTTAGTAGGAGCGTCAAAACTAGAAGCGCTGGAAATGGCGCGACCTGACGACGCGTGCTGCCGGACATGATCTTAATCAGGACTGCCGGTACGATCTGTCATTTTTCACGCGGGTTAGCGACCCGAGCTTTGCTGCCGAACATGATCAACATGGAAACAACCCTAACGCCCACACGGATCTCAAAAGCAGATGCGGCAGACGATTTCGACGCGCGGTTCCGGCCTCGCGGGGCCATTGCGTTTTTTGTGCTGCTGGTGATTCTTGGCCTCATCATCTGGTTCGGGATCTATTTTCTAATGCTCAAACGAGCCGCGTAAAACAATTGGCATGTCAGTTATGGACCGTTCAGAAAAACGAGTGATCGCCACAACAGGGGCGCTTCTCTCCCTCTTCATCTTCTCCATTCTCTATGCACGCGGCCGCTACAACGACCTCCCGGAATGCCTTCCCTTTAACAAGGCCTATACGGAGCCGAAAGTGACCCGCCTCGACGACAAGACCTACCAGGTGTATGCCGTCGCCCAGATGTGGCAGTTTCAGCCCGCGGAGATCTTTATCCCCGTAGGAAGCGAGGTCGACTTCTTCGTCACCTCCAGGGATGTCGTTCACGGCTTCAACATCTATGAAAAGAATGTGAACCTGATGGCCGTCTTCGGCAACATCAACAAGACCACCGTGAAGTTCGACAAGCCCGGTGTTTACAAGATCACCTGCCATGAGTACTGCGGGGTCGGCCACCAGAACATGCAGGCCCAGGTTGTCGTCAATGACCCGGCCGCCCACTAATTTCCTCGCCTTCAAAACAACGCACGATGCACGTCAGCAAATCATTGAAACGACTGATCTTCTGGGAGCTGGGCATACCCATTTCCCTTCTTATTATTGGCATATACCACGGGCTGATGCAAACCATTTACAGGTCGGGCGTCATCCATGAATCGAAGATGGCGCACCTCGATTATTACCAGGGTCTCACCCTCCATGGCGTGATCAACGCAGTTGTGCTGACATCGTTTTTCGCGGTCGCCTTCGGCCATGCGACGATGGCCTTCTATTTCAAACGGGAGCCCAACAAGACCGTTGCCTGGGGCTCATTCTGGCTGATGACAACCGGCACTCTTCTCGCCGCATGGGCCATGCTCGCCGGCAAGGCTTCCGTGCTCTACACCTTTTATCCGCCCCTGAAGGCACACCCGTTCTTCTATCTCGGCGCGGCTCTCCTCATCGTGGGGTCCTGGATACCGCTGTTCAACTGGGCGCGGATGTATGTGCGATGGAAACGGGAAAACGCAACCGTAAAAACGCCACTGGCGGTGCTCGGCACACTCGTCAATTTCATCATCTGGTTTGTGTGCACACTGGCAGTCGCCTACGAGGTGCTTGTTCTTCTCCTGCCATGGGCAATGGGCTGGAAGGCGACTGTGAACGTGACGCTCGCCCGCACCCTCTTCTGGTTCTTCGGCCACGCGCTCGTCTACTTCTGGCTGCTGCCGGCTTACATCATGTTCTACACCATGCTGCCGAAGCTGGCCGGTGGCAAGCTCTTCTCCGACCTGGCCGGCCGTATCGCGCTCTTCCTTTTCCTGCTGTTCTCCGTTCCCGTTGGCGTGCACCACCAGTTCTCCGACCCGTCGATCACGAAAGGGGTGAAGATGTTCCAGGGCCTGCTCACGTTTGGCGTAGCCATCCCGAGCTTCATCACGGCCTTTACGCTGGCTGCCTCGCTGGAGTATGCCGGCAGGAAGCGCGGCGCCAAAGGCCTTCTCGGCTATTTTGGCAAACTGCCCTACCTCGATCCGTCCCGCTTCCTGTTCGCCTACCTGATCAGCGGCCTGTTCCTCTTTATTTTCGGCGGGCTCACCGGCCTCGTCAATGCATCCGGCCAGCTGAACAACGTCGTTCACAACACGGCGTGGATGCCCGGTCATTTTCACATGACGGTTGCTGGACCCGTGTTCCTGGGCATCATCGGCATGAGCACGTACCTGTACTCAACGCTGTCCGGCAAAAAGGTCTTCCTGCCGCGGATCAATGTTATCATCCCCTACCTCTGGGTTGTCGGCATCCTCATTTTCTCATTCGGCATGTCCTGGGGCGGACTCATCGGAGAGCCGCGGCGCACGAACCTGGGACTGACATACCTCAATCCATCGCACGAGCTCTTCACGCCCGAATGGGTTCCAACAACGATGCTCGCATTGATGGGTGGCATCATCATGACCATCGCCGGCCTGCTGTTCTTTATCGTCTTTTTCGGCACGATGTTGAGTAAGCGCACGACAGAGGGTGTGCTGGAGCTGCCTGTCAGTGAAGCGCTGCATGATGAGAAACGCATCCCCCTTTTCGATACGTTCAAGCCATGGCTCGTCACAATGGGCGTGATCCTCGCGGTAGCCTATGTGCCTGCATTCATCGATGCCTCGAAGAACCCCGCCGAGGGAGCGCCACGCTTTCTCCCGGACAACCCCTCACCCGTTGAGAACGCAGCGCCGGTGACGAAAAAGACAGTGACACCAGCGCCCCTTGTCTCCCTAAATGCCACCCGATGAAACGCTACAGTCACTTGTGGTTTGTTGCCGTTGTCGTGCTCTTGCCCGTTCTATCGTTCGGGGTCGTCCGGTGGACAGAACAGCGCTACAAGAAGTTGCCTGTCTTCTATGACGGGGTGCCGATCGCATCGTTCCGGCTCAAAGACCAGTCCGGCAATATCGTCACGGAAAAGAGCTGGAACGGGAAGATCGTGGTGGCGCATTATTTCTTCACGCACTGCCCGGCGGTCTGCCCCCGCATGATCTACCAGCTGAAGCGTGTACAGGCTTATGCTGCGGCACCCAACCTGCTCCTCGCTTCCTTTACGGTTGACCCGGAGCGTGACAGCACCGGCCGCCTGCGCAGCTATGCGAGCCAGTCGGCCATCGGTGGAAGCTGGCAGCTGTTGACCGGTGACAAGCCGCAGCTGTACAGGCTTGCCCGGAAAAGCTTCCGGATCGACGCCACCGACGGCGACGGCGGTCCTGGTGATTTTATTCACAGCGACAAGCTGGTTCTAATCGATACCAACGGAAGGATCCGCGGTTATTACGACGGCACCGATGAAGCGTCCGTCAACAACCTGGTCGAGGCCATCGGAAAGCTGGCAGACGAATGAGCCACGCCAATCAAAAATGAACAACAACGGGTGGCGCCGATGCCGCCCTGGTAAACCTCCTGTTATGAAATACGCATTCCTGCTTCTCAGCTTTCTTCTGACAGGTCTTGTCCTCCAGGCATCACCGCCTGCCGGGGATGGCAAGGCCATCTTTGCGGCCCGCTGCGCGTCCTGCCACAACGTGCACAAGATCCTGACGGGACCGGCGCTGGCCGGCGTTGACGAGCGGCGCCCGATGAACTGGATCATCAGCTTCGTGCATTCCTCCCAAACCCTTGTCCGGGGCGGCGACAAGACTGCCAACGAGCTGTTCGAGCAATTCAACCGGGTGCAAATGCCCGATCACCCGGACCTGACGGAAGAAAAGATCAGGAGCATCGTCGAGTACATCAAAGTGGAAACAAAAGCCGGCGCTGAAAAACCTCCGTTCGCGCGACCGGGAAAACTTCATCCAAATAACAAACCACTGTCATTGCCCGAGGATATCAGCTACCTGGCAACATACGTGCTGCTGGTCGGGCTGCTGATCGTTTCGCTTGTGTTTGCCGTGCAGGTGAAAGAATACGAGAGAAGTAGGAAAGGCTCGTGAGAGCGAGCGCTGGCCGGCGCTGCAGGACGTTCTAGCAGATCCATTGCGGTCTGTGCGATTTATTTTCCTGGGTGAAATTTAGGTGCGGTTCGTTAACCGAGAAGCGCGTTGATGTTGATGGATTGCAGGTAGGGCTCGAGGTAATGCGTATCGCTGAAGCGGCTCACGCGAAGAATAACGTTGAAGTGCGTGTGGTACGTTACCTCAACATAGAAGTCATCGACCTGGTACAACATGATCCTGTGAAATCCCTGGAGACGCTCGGTGAGATAAGTGCCTTCTTCCCAGATGGTGCTGGTCTGTGCATTTTCCTCGGGAGTATTGTAAAATTGGTCTTTCATACAGCTGACCCATCTAAGTCGATAC
>JAQBNP010000177.1 GCA_028288515.1 Flaviaestuariibacter sp.
TGCCCCTCCGCGCCCTTCGCGTTTCCGGCTGTTTCTTCCATAAATTCCCATATCCAACCCATATCACTCCTATAACAAACCTCCGTTCCTTAGCTCCGCCCATATCACCGCCTAATCAAGCTCTCCAAAAATCCGCAATCCGCAATCCGCAATTCTCCTTCCCCTGGAACAATCCCATCAGACTTTCCAAAATTCTAAAATCGTACATCCTCACCACTTCTCCTGGCAGTTCTCACAAAAGAAGCTGCGCCGTGCGGTTATGCCGAGGTATTTCTTTTGGAGCGGACCGCCGCAGTGCGCGCAGGTTCGCTTCGTATGCGCAAGCCAGTGCTTCTTCAGGGTGTACTCTTTTTTCCACTCCAGGAACTGGAAGCTGTAATGAACCGCTTCCTTCACCAGCGCATTGAGCTTTTTGACAGGCAGGTTCCCGACACGCGACTCCGGGTGTACGCCAATGCGGAACAACACTTCGTTCTTGATGATGTTGCCGACGCCCGAGAAAATGGATTGGTCGAGTAACGCATCGCAGGCAAGCATATCCGGCTTCGCCCGAAGTTTCGCGCGTGCCCGCTTCGGATCCCATTCAGGGCTCATCACATCGGCGGACCAGTCATAGACCATATCGAGGGGCTCTTCAATGAACTGCACCGAGACCGTATAGAAATTGATCTCTCCCTTCGAAAATTCAAGGCTTAGCCGGGCCGGAGTATCGCGACGCTCATTGATCAGGTATTTTCCAAACAGCATGAAGTGGATGCGCACCGTAAACGACTTGAAGCAGATCAGGAAATGCTTGCCCCAGGTTCGGAAGGCCACGACCGTTTGGCCCTTCATCCGCGCAATGTCCTGCTTCGAGTTGCCGCTCACCGCGCGGATCTTTTTCCCGGTAAAGGAATGCACTTCGTCTCTGAGGATCACCAGTGAGGGGCCTTCGGGCATGGGTTCTTTTTCATGAGTCGTTCCAAAAAGCAAACCATGCTGAACCGTAAGGATGCCCGGTCCGCTTACCGGACGTACAAGTGTGCGACGCAACGGAAGCTAAATTCCTGTTCCTCAGCCGGGCATCTATTTTTTCCACACGGCATGGCCGATTGCCACTCAAAAAAGCCGAAGCTGGACGCCGCGGGAGCGACGCGGTGGCCGGGCATCGCCGAAGATCGTTTTGCCCCCATACTGCCAGCTTTCGGCAACCTCTTTTTCGATCAGCTCTTCAAGCCGATCGGTGGGGACGAAATTGTTTTCCGCCCGCGCCGCGATCTCGTGCAGCTGGCGGATGGCCCGCGCCTTGTCCGGCTCGCCGAGCTTGGCCCGGTGCACGGCCTTTTGCATGGTCTCGATGACCTCGTCGTAGGTCTTTGTGGGAACGGGAACGGGTGGCCATCCTTGCCGCCGTGCGCGAACGAGAAGCGTGCCGGGTCCTGGAACCGCGACGGTGTGCCATGGACCACCTCGCTCACAAGGGCAAGTGACTGCATGGTGCGTGGACCCAGTCCTTCCAGCAGCATCAGCTCTTCGAAATCGGCGGGCTTCTTTTCCTGCGCGAGCCAGAGCATCGCCCCGAGCCGCTTCAGGTCAACGTCCTGGCTGCGCACATCGTGATGGGCGGGCATGGACAGGTGCCTCGCTTCCGCGAGGAGCGCTTGCGGGTCCTCGCGCGTCAGCGATACGATGCCGTCGCGCGTGGAGCTGGCCGCGGATGCCGTCAGGTTGAGGATCAGGCCCTGGTTGGCTCCCTGGATACCGGTATGGGGCTCGTCGACGAAGGAGCGCAGGCCCGCCGAGTGCCAGTGGTAGCGGCGCGCCATGGCGTCGCCGTCCCGCATGCCCTGCTGAACAACGGTCCACTCACCGGTTGCGCCCAGGATAAAGCTGTGGAGATACAATTGGAAGCCGTCCTGCACCGCTGTATTGTCGACCTTGGCGCTGAGGCGGCTGCTGCGAACGAGGGCGGCCCCGTCCAGGCCGGTGCGGTCGGCAATCGCGATGAGCTCGGCGGGTGTTTGCCGCGAGTGGCGACCTTTGCCGCCGCAGAAATAAAGCCCCAGCTCTTTGGAATGGGGGTTGACCGCCCGGCGGAGCGCGCCCAGGACGGAGGTCGTGATGCCTGACGAATGCCAGTCCATTCCCATAACAGCGCCAAAGCTTTGGAACCAGAAAGGGTCGCTCATCCGGCGAAGGAAGCCATCGACGCCCGACTCGGCGAGGATCGCTTCGGTGATTGCCAGGCCGAGGCGCGCCATGCGTTCAGCGAGCCAGGGAGGCACGTGGCCGTTGTGAAGGGGAAGGTCAGCGGAACCGCTTCGTCTCATTGTTTCAAGATAGCAAAAAGGGTGTCAAGAAAATGATAAGAAAGGGGAGGCGGGGAGGGCCGGAACGAGGAGGAAGCATCCTCTTTCCGACTGTTCCATTGGACAGTGCCAAGCGAAAATGCGCACGCAAAATGAGACAATACCCTTGCGCTTCGTAACAGATTTCCTATATTTAATCCGTCCGCACCGCCGGGCACAACCAACTATGCGAAAGGATAAATACAGGGGGCGAGACGCCATCTATACGGCAACCATGGTTTTGCTTGGACTGCTTGCCATCGCGGTTGCCCTGCTTTTCATTTTAAAAAATTGAGCAGCCCTGAGAGGCGCTCGCCGGTGACCGGTCAGGCACCGAATTGCCTCAGGTGGTGATCGAGATGCCGCCACGCAAAGATGCCCCATTCGTCTGCCGACATGCTTCCGAAGAACGGGTGTTTCGGCGAGGGGTTCATGGCGGGGCCTTGCCCGAATTTGCGGATCTCGGCGGCCAGCTTCGCGCGTTCTTCATCAAGCAACCGGCTGTCGGTCACCTTGAACCGGCCGGCTGTCGGAAGGTTCTGCGGCCACGGCTTTTCACTGAATAGCTTTCGCTTGGCAGACGCGCCGAAGATGTATGCGATGAGCGGCCGCCTCATCTTTATGTCGCCGAAATAAATGCCGAACGGCGCGCCGCAGTGACCGCACATTTGGGCCACATCCATCTTTCCCCATTGAGCTGTGCTGGCCGGTGTCAGCGAATCGAGGCGACCCAGGATCTCCTGGCGGACTGCTGGTTCGAAAAGGTTCTTCATCGTGGTTGTTTGCGCCAAGGTACGCGTTCCGCCCCTGTCCGCAAAGGGTGCACCTTGCATCAGGAGACACCGAAATTGCTGTCGGACTGTGTGAACTGGCCTGTCGTGGCATGTTGTCCTTCGCCGATCTCTTCCAGCATCTTTCGGTTGAATGCTTCCAGGTCTTTCGGGCTGCGGCTCGTGATAAGGCCGTTGTCGACAACGACTTCCTTGTCCTCCCACAAAGCGCCCGCGTTGACCAGGTCGGTACGGATCGATGGATAGGAGGTAAGGGTGCGCGTCGAGATCATACCGGTTTCGATGAGCAGTTGCGGACCATGGCAGATCGCCGCCAGCGGCTTTCCCTGCTCGATAAAATGCTGGGCGAACGCAATGGCCTTTTGGTTGGAGCGGAGCTGGTCCGGGTTGAGTACGCCGCCGGGCAGCACCAGCGCATCATAATCTTCGGGCGATGTGTCGTCCAGCTTGCGGTCAACCGGGAGCTCGATGCTCCAGTGGTCGTGGTTCCAGGCCTTCACCACCCCGTCTTCCGGCGAAACGATGTGGACGGTGACACCTGCGTCCTGCAGGGCTTTCATCGGGCTTGTCAGCTCAACTTCCTCGAAGCCGTTCGCCGTAAGGATCGCTACTTTTTTACCTTCTATGTTGCGCATCTGTTTCGTTTGGAAGGGATGCCGCAAAAATGAAACCACGCCACGCAAATTGGTGATTGTCGTGCGCCGGGGGATTCGTATTTTTCGCGCTCAATCATGTCGATGAAAACGCTTACGTTCTGTCTGTCTCTTTGTGTTCTTGCCCTGGTGGCAAGCCGTTGTCATAAGGGTCCCTACGCGGCCACCAACAAATCGTACAACAAGCAGGTAAAGGCCTATGCCCGCGAGCTGCGGCGCAACCCGGGAGGCCAGACCATGGCCACGGCCACATCGTGGGTGGGCACGACGAATTTCAATATGCGCAAGCCCAACCTCGTGGTGATCCATCATACGGCGCAGAACAGCTGCGACCAGACGCTGAAGACCTTTACCCTGCCCCGCACGCAGGTCAGCGCCCACTACGTGATCTGCCAGGACGGCATCGTGCATCATATGCTGAACGACTACCTGCGCGCGTGGCACGGCGGTGTGGGGCGCTGGGGATCGATCACGGACGTCAATTCCGCGTCGATCGGGATCGAGGTGGACAATGACGGCTTCAAGCCCTTCACGGAGCCTCAGCTGGCCAGCCTCATGACGCTCCTCGACACGCTGAAGCACCGGTATGGCATTCCGACCGCGAATTTCATCGGGCATGCCGATATCGCGCCGACGCGCAAGAACGATCCCAACGTCAACTTCCCCTGGAAGCGATTTGCGGAAAAGGGATTCGGTCTGTGGTGGTCCGACACGACGGGCGTGCAGGTGCCAGCCTCCTTCGACGATATCGATGCGCTGAAAGTGATCGGCTACGATGTCCGCGATTCAGTGGCCACCATCCAGGCGTTCCGCCGGAAATTCCTTCAGTTGGAAGGCAGCAAAACGCTGTCGGACGGCGACCGCAAAGTGCTCTACACCTTGTATAAGCAGGCGCTTCGCTAGCTTATTGGCGCTTGCGGGCAGCCGTATCGTAGTCGATCACCGTGCTTGTATCCTGGACGCCGGTCGTTGAGTTATCCTTGGGTCCTGCCGTGGCGGGATTCTGGTTGGGGTCCGACGAAGGCGGCTTCTGGTCTTCGTTGTACGGGCCTTTGTCCGTCCGGTCGCCCGCGTCGCTGCAGGACGAAAGGACCAATGCTGTCAGAGCGATGCCGATGATCTTTTTCATAACCATTCTTTTGGATCGGAGAACCACTCCAAACCGCTTGCCACACTGCGCGCCCGGGCAGCGTTCTCCTGAGCACCCTTGTTTAGTTTCGGTATTCAGTATTCACTATTCACTATTCACTATTCACCATTCACCATTCACCATCCACTTCCCACCACCACCGCCCCCTGCGCTGGCAGCCTTTTTGCAATCCATCCGCAAACGAACAGTTATGAACGTGAAGCGAACCTTCGGCATCATCCTCACCATCCTCGGCATCTTCGGTCTCATCTACGCGGCCGTCCTCTTTATGGACAGCAAAGGCTCCAACAGCCAGGTAAAGGCCCTGATCGTCTACGGTATCCTGGGCGCCGTCTTTTTCTTCACCGGTATCGGACTTGTCCGCACCACCAGCGATGATGCGCGCCCTCCAGTCCGCTAAGCGCTGGCTGCCCGTGGTGGCCGCTCTCATTGCCTTTTCCTGCGGCACACGCAACGAGAACAACGACCCGGCAGGGGAAACCATCCATGCGAATGGTGGCGACACCGTGATCACCGGGCGACCGGTGATGGTCGTGTCGGGTTGCTTTCAAAGAGCTTCCAACGGCGATACCGCGCGGCTTGAGCTCCAGGTTCGCGACAGCAGCGTGACAGGCACCTTCGTCGTGCGCAACCGGGAGAAGGACCGCAACGACGGCACCCTGTCGGGGGTGCTTCGCGACAGCACCCTGGTTGGCGTTTACACCTTTCGCTCCGAAGGTTTCCTTTCTGAAAGAGAGGTCAGGTTCCGGTTCAGCGGCAACGCCTGGCATGAAGGAACCGGCCTGCAGGCAGAACGGGGAAACCGCATCGTCTTCTCCGACCCGTCCGCCATTCGGTTGACGGATCTCCCTCCCTATACGGCCGTGCCGTGCAATTAATTCGGATACGTCGGCGCCCCTTCGTTATTTTGCCGGCGTGAGCTTTTTCCTGACTATTGATACGGCCGTCAGCGGCGCCTCCATCTGTCTTGCGGATGCAACCGGCGTGATCGGCTTTCGCGAGAACCCGGAACAGAAAGAAAGCGCCGCCTGGCTGCAGCCAGCCATCCGTGACCTGTTCCTTGACTCGGGCATCGCTCTGCGGTCCCTGTCCGTGATCGCCGTGAGCGCGGGGCCGGGATCCTACACCGGCCTGCGCGTCGGCCTCGCCACCGCGAAGGGACTCTGCTATGCGCTTGGTTGTCACCTCGTCACCGTAAACACACTGGAAATGATGGCCGCCGCCGCACTGCCGGCAACGACGCTTCTGTGCCCGATGATCGATGCGCGGCGGCAGGAAGTGTTCACGGCTGTTTACGGGCCGGGCCTGGATGAGATCGTGCCGACAGGCAGCCTCGTTCTTAATGAGACAAGCTTCGACACCGTCCTTGACAAAGGTCCCATTTCCTTCTTTGGGAACGGAAGCGCGAAGTTTCGGGCCCTGACGGCCCATCCCAATGCTTCCTTTCCCGACGTGACCGTGAATGCACGGCACCTCGTCCCCTTCGCGATGCAAGCGCTTCGCGAACAGCGCTTTGCAGACCTGGCATACAGTGAACCGCAGTATGGAAAGGCGTTCTTCTCTCCCGGTTTTCCGCCTTCTGCCTAGCAAATACTTGAGTCCATAGAATAAAAGATGTGGTTTTTACGAACAGCATTATACATTTGTACTATATCTCTTAATACGTTTTTATGAACGAGCTGTCACCAGAACTACCTGTCAAGACCGAATCAGAACTCAAGATCGACGTGTTGACACTGAAGAAAGCGGCCCTCGTCCTGCGAGCCGTCAATCACAAGTTGCGCCAGCAGATCCTCAAGCTCATCCACCAGAAAGGCAAGATCACGGTGACCGAGATTTATGTCAAACTCCGCCTCGAGCAATCAGTTGCCTCCCAGCACCTCGCCATCCTGCGCAAAGCCGGTTTTGTCACTACGATCCGCGA
>JAQBNP010000191.1 GCA_028288515.1 Flaviaestuariibacter sp.
AATTTTTACAGGCAATCCGCTAAAAAAACGGTGCCTGTGGAAATAAATGCCCCGGACGTTGCGTTAATGTTAAAATTAAATCGTATCTTTGTTCCGGTAATGCGCTCCATGACAACCATAAAACGCCTGCTGAAGCTGAAACTGGCCACCGCCGTACTGGTTACGGTGTCCGTTGCCGCTTTTGCCACGCTTGGTGACAATGGAAGTAAGCGCTACACCGGGGCTGCCACCACAAAGCTTCTCACCAAGCCCGGTTCCTCCTACCGCTTTTCCCTCAAATCAGGTTATACCTACCGCGGCAACACCATCCTGAATACGCACAACGAGCGCTTCATCCTCATGAATACCGTTGGAACGTACCAGAGAGGCAACGCCACCTATATCCTGCCCCTGAAAAAGAAAGTGTTCCTCGACAAGGTCACGTTCAAGCCGGCAAACGCGCGCTACTGATCTGACGACATTCTGCAACCAGCATAAAAAAAAGGAACACGATGTGTTCCTTTTTCGTTTTATCTCTTGAGGCCTTACTGGCCCTTGCTTTCTTCGTAGCTCAGCACGCGGTAGCCCGTTTTCGGCAGGTCGAACTTGGCCGCGGGCACGGGGCCGAGGTTGATCTTTGATACAGTGAACGTCACCTTGAGATCACCGCCCATATTGGATTCGTACTCCATCGCCAGCCCGGGCAGGGTGCGGTTCACATACTGGAACTCGCGGTTCTCCGGCACCAGGTCGGGTGTGTACCAGACAGTAAATGTTGTGCCGTCGGCAAGGGTGCCGGTGGCCTTTTTGCACTTATAGTTAAGGACCGTCTTCGTCTCGTCGGAATAGGTGAAGGTGACGTCCTCGAACTTGCGGTTCGCCTCTTTCCAGTTGGCCGGCGTCATCTGGATCATGTATTTCTGCGGTCCATACTCTTTGAGGACCGTGACGGTCTTCGCGCCGGCATCGATGAGGGTGGCCTGTGTGCCGAGGGAGCTCACCATTTCCGTGCGGCTCTTCCCGCCCCTGAGGTAAACAGTGCTGGTAGCGCCGTCGAGGAACTCCGCCGAGCGCGGCTTCTGCGTGCCCGTGTTGATGACGATGTCGTAGGAGATCGTCGCCTCGGTCAGCTTCTTCTGCGCAGAGGCCCCAAAGGCCATCAGGATCGATGCAAGAAAGGGTAGCGTTTTTTTCATATGCCTGGTTCTCGTTACAAAGACGCAATAAAGATCGGGTTTAGTTGCGTGGGAGGAGAGAGCGATGCCAGATTTCAACGTTCACATGTCAGATGATTGCTGATTTCTGATTAACTTTCCCCGGCGCGCTCACTCGCTGCCTGCACATTGCTCCTAGATCCCCCGGTTCTTCTTCTGCTGTTCCTGCAGCTTCTTTTGCTGCTCCTGCATCTGCGCCATCCGTTCCGCCCATTTACTCTGCTTTTTCGGCGCCTTGCGGTTGGCTTCGATCTTGGCCATCACCTTATCATGGTCGATGATCCAGTTGGTGATCACAAACTGGATCAGCAGCGTGATGATATTCGATACCGTGTAATACCACGTGAGGGCCGCCGGCAGCTTGTTGAAGATGAACAGCATGATCACCGGGAAGATGTAGGGCATATACTTCATCACTGGGTTGTCCTGTGTCGGCGTGGAGCGCATGCTGTACAGCGAAATGAAGAAGCTTGTCAGCACCGCCGTGATCGTGAACAGGCTCAGGTGATCGCCAAGGGCGGGGATCTTGACGCCGAAGTTGACGATCGAATCGTACTGCGACAGGTCCGGCGCCCACAGGAAGCTCTTGCCCCGCAGGTCGACGTTCGAGTTGAAGAAGTTATAAAGTGAAATGAAGATCGGGATCTGCAGCAGGCCCGGCAGGCAGCCCGCCATCTGGCTCACGCCGGCTTCCCTTGTGAACTTCATCTGCTCCATCGCATATTGCTGCTGGTCGGGGTATTTCTTTTTCAGCTGCTCCAGCTCCGGCCGCAGGATCCGCATCTTGGCCGATGTCAGGTAGCTGGGGTACATCAGCGGCGATGTCAGCAGGCGGATGAACAGCGTCAGCAGCAGGATCACGATCCCGAAGTTCGATGTCAGCTTCTTGAACTGGTCCCACACCGGGATGATCACCAGGCGGTTGATATACTTCACGAAGGCAAACGGACCCGAACCCAGGTTCACCAGGTCCTTCATGTCGTTGCCGTATTTCTTCAGCACTTTGTAATCGGTCGGACCGTAGTACAGGGCGAGCGGCGCCGTGCCGCTGGCAGGGAGCTTCAGCTTCAGGTGCGCCACCGCTTCCACAACGGTTTTGTCGGACGGGTTGTCGCTCGCGCCGGTCTTGTAGTCGATGCTTCCCGAGCTGAAATTATCTTTCGCGATGAGGGTGCTTGTAAAGAACTGCTGCTTGACCGCGATCCAGTTCAGTGACTTGAAGTTCATGTCGCCACCGCTGCCGATGCCCTTGTAATCGTAGTCGCCATCCTCGCGGTAAGCGATGAACGACTGCCCCTTCTCATACGCAAGGTCGCGCTGGGCCTGCACCGCGCGGTTCTGCCAGGTAACGTTGATCTCGTTGTTCTGCAGCAGCTGCGGCGCGCCTTCGACACTAAGGTTGAAGTCAATAAAATAGTCGTCGGGGTGGATGATGTACTGGTGGATCAGCGCGCCGCCGGGTGCCTGCACGCGGTAGGTAACGGTCTGCGTGCCATCGGCCTGCTTCGCTACGTTACCGGCGAAGTACAGGTCTTCCACCTTGGCCGTGCGGTTGTTCGACACCACCTCGTAGGTAAGCTTGTCGAAGGCGGTGGCGCCCAGCTTTACGTTGCTGCTGTCGGGGGCCTTGAATCCTGTCAGCTCCACGCCGCGCGGCTGGCCGCCGCGGTTCGAGAACGTGATGGTCATGACCTTGTTGGAGACGGTGAGGCGGCTCTCGACACCCGACGAGTCGCCGGTGAAGCCGATAGTGGCGCCGGCACGGCGAAGCGAGTCGGTGCGCACGGAGTCGGCATAGGCCAGGGCAGGGTCAACCTTGGGACGGGCAGCAGCCGCGACCGAGTCCTGGCGCGCCTTGAAGGCCTGGAATGCGCGCTGCTCCTTGCTGGTGTACATAAAATAGCCGAGGAACAGGAGTGCCAGGGCAACGAAACCGATGACTGTATTGCGGTCAAAATTCATTTCTGTGGATTGGCCGGCAAATGTATCGAAATAAGGAACAGCCAATCCAAAATGCCTAAACAGCCAATCCAGAAGCCAGGAATTGAACAGCCATTCCAGAAGCCAGGATCCATGACCCAGGGTTGAAGAGCCGGATCATGCGGTGGTGAGAGAGTGAATAGAGAGCGAGAGAATGAATAGTCAATAGTGAATAGTGAATGGAGACTGTGAATCGTGCAAGCGGAAATTGGATTCTGGCTTTTGAAATCCTGGCTTTCGTCTTGAGGCTTTTGGCTGCTGGCGTTTGGATATTGAATATTGAATATTCGATATTGACATTCCACCCTCCTCTCTCACAGTCCCCCCACCCTTGCTTTCGCCGCTTTCGAACGGCCGTTGCGCGCGGCAACCATATCCGCGAAGCGCTCGGTGACGGCATTCATCCCCGCCGCGATATTGCCCCAGGGCTGCGTTCCCTCCGACACATGGTAATGACTGTTCAGCATCGTCAGCAGGTCCGTATACGCTGTACCTGCCTCTCCGCGCTTGGCCACCATATTGGTCGGCAGGGCCGATCCGTCCTGGGCATCGCGCTCCACGGACTTCTCCCGGTAGGAATCGTTCACCGTTTTCAGCGCGCGGAGATAGGGAGAAGCGGGAAGCGCGGCAGCGGCGGCATTGAGGTCGCGCTTGTCCGACCAGTCGGCCAGGATGCTGTCGATCGTGGCCGTTTCGGCAGGTCGGGTCTGCGAAGACACCGTCACGCCGGACCCATAGAGCGACAGGTTGCGCTGGAGCAGTTTTGCGGCCGATTGCAGGGCTTCGTCGGGATGCCGGGCGAACGCCTGGCAAAGCATGCCGAGGCCGGCCATGAGGCTGTCCCGGCGCTCGTCGAGGTCGTCGAGCTCGGCCGTCAGCTTTGACCCCGGGTCGAGTCGATGAAGCTCGCGCAGACCCGTCAGGGCGGACGCAAGGCGACCCCGGCACTGCCCCACGAGGGCGGGCATCGCCGTGGCACCGAAGCCCGTATCGACCGTGCCGAGCAGCTGGGTGAGGTACTCGATCAGCTCCGCATTGCGCAGCTTGGCGAGGTTGATTTTTGTAAACATAAAACTTGCATTTGTCAAAAGGTAGACCCTTCCGGCGGGGAACCGCCCGATTTCCGCGTTTTTTCGACGAAATCATGAATGAAATGGCGACGGACAGCCCGCGGACCCTCCGCCACCGGTTGGAGGGCAGTTCTGTTGCCAGTTTGTCAGAAAAATCCCGATCGGAGCCGCCGCGGTCGCTCCGTGGACCTTCCGACAGCGGTTTTTCTGACAAGCTGGCGGGGGCGTGGGTGGTGAATAGTCAATAGTGAATGGTGAATGGGTCGTTTAAGGTGGGTGGATAAAAGCAAAGGCGCAAAGAAGATCTCTTTGCGCCTTTGAATCCATTGTCTTCATTCCAAAGCAAACAACAGATCGTCCCTCCAAACGACCCACTCACCATTCACCATTCACCATTCACTATTCACTATTCACCATTCACTTCTCCTAGATCATCTCGCTCTGCAGCAGCGGGTTCTTCGCCGCCGTTGAGCGCTTCTCGTTGAAGGTCCGCGCGGCCGCAACAAAATGAACGAACAGCGGGTGCGGGTTCTCCACCGTGCTCTTCAGCTCGGGGTGGTACTGGCAACCGATAAAGAAGGGATGGTTCGGCAGCTCGATGATCTCCACGAGACCCGTCTCGGGGTTCTTTCCGGATGCCACCATGCCTCCTTCTTCATATTGCTCGAGGAAGGCGTTGTTGAACTCGTAGCGGTGGCGGTGGCGCTCGTTGATGGCGGTGGTGCCATAAATGCGGTGGGCGAGCGTGCCCTCTGTGATCGCGCAGGGATAAACGCCGAGGCGCATCGTGCCGCCCTAGGTGGTGACGGCCTTCTGCTCTTCCATCATATTCACAACGGCGTCGGCGGTATCCGGGTCCATCTCGGTGGAATGCGCATGCGGAATGCCCAGCACGGTGCGGCCATATTCGATGACCGCCATCTGCATGCCGAGACAGATACCGAAGAACGGCAGGCCCGTTTCGCGCGCATAGCGCACGGCGGCGATCTTGCCTTCGATGCCGCGGTGGCCGAAGCCGGGAGCGACGAGGAGGCCGTCGAGGTCTGAGAGCTTTTCGGCCACGTTATCGTCCATGATGAACTCCGAATGGATCGGCATCACCTGCACCTTGCACTCGTTCATGGCTCCGGCGTGGACAAAGGACTCGAGGATAGATTTATAGGCATCCTGCAGCTCCACGTACTTGCCGATGAGGCCGATGGTGAGCTTGGTCTTGGGGTATTTGAGCTTGTTGAGAAAGGCTTTCCATTTTTCCAGCTCGGGCTCTTCGTAGCCGGTGATCTGGAGCTGCTTGAGAACGATCTGGTCGAGCTTTTCATTCATCATCAGCAGGGGCACCTCGTAGATGGTGCTGGCATCGGGGGCCTCGATCACACCCTCGATCTTGACGTTGCAGAACTGGGCGATCTTTCGCTTGATATCGCTGTTGAGCGGCTCCTCGGTGCGGCACACGATGATGTCGGGGAAGACACCGTTCTCGCTCAGCATCTTGACGGAGTGCTGGGTGGGCTTGGTCTTCAGCTCTTTGGCGGCTTTGAGATAGGGAATGAGAGTGAGGTGAACCACGAGAAGGTCTTCTTCCGGAAGCTCCCATTGCAGCTGGCGGATGGCCTCGATGTAGGGAAGCGATTCGATGTCGCCCACGGTGCCGCCGATCTCGGAGATGATGATATCGTACTCGCCTTTCTGTCCCAGCAGCAGCATGCGCCGTTTGATCTCGTCGGTAATGTGCGGGATCACCTGCACGGTCTTTCCCAGGTAAGCGCCTTCGCGTTCTTTGTTAATAA
>JAQBNP010000193.1 GCA_028288515.1 Flaviaestuariibacter sp.
TCAGTGGCCGCAAAGATACGTTCCCGACCTGACCGGGAAAAAACGCGGGCTTAGTGGCGTGTTAATAAGATGAGAAGAATGCCGACCAGGAGAACGATAATGGCCACGACCGCAGGCAGCGTGAACAAAAGGATCAGCACAAGCAGACCAAGCAGGATGTACAGAAGAGTTTGTGTGGAAATACCGCCGACCGTTTGATGCTTCGAGAACAGGGATCCGAACGCCTGCTGGAACTTCAGCTTCATTAGCGTCAGCATCGCCTTGCGCTTCAGCTTGCGCAGCTGCTTGTTGCTTCTCTGTGCTGCGTACACACTCAAAACAAGAGCCGCCAGCAAAGAGCCTGCAGGGGCATTTGACGTGTTTGAGGGCTCATTGTGCGGAACGGGCTGAAGAGTTGTAGAGGATAATGCCATAATCGTATGATTTAAGTCAGGGTGTCTGACCCGCAAAGCTAACCAATCATCTTCGATTAAACAAGCCGCTTTGTAAGCCGAATCGTACTTCACTCCTTGTCCTGACACCATTCTCAAGCCCGACCACATAGTCGACCCTGAAAAGGCGGAAGATGTTCTCGAGTCCGACGAAAGGCTCGAGGTAATACTTGTCGGGACTGATGTACAGGGCATTTGCACCGCCAACCAGGTTCCACTTGAGCTGCTTCAGGCCGGGAATCTTATTTGTCAGGAAGCCGTTGAAGTGGTGCTCCGTATAGATTGCTGAATAGAAGCGGCTGGCGTTGCTGAAGTAGTACACGGGAATCAGCTGGAACGTGCTGCTGAACGTTGATGCGAGCTTGGTATCGTTGCCGCGGAAATGAATATAATCCGGGGTTTGGAGGCGATCCTTCGAAAGGAAGCCACCGAAATCAACCTGGTAGCCCAGGGTTCCCAAGAGCTTGAGGTTCACATTATCGGATACGATGAAGTTCCACTTCGCATACGACACGTCGCTTCCAAATACGGTTGGTATCCCTTGTGTGTAGGCCAGGCGGAACACCGGGTAGCGCGACCCGATCGAGAACTTGCGGTCGGGGAACTCCACATACCGGACGCCCGGCTGCCAGCGGACCGAGGCGCGCACGATGAATGCTTCGTGACGCGGAATATTTTTGTACGACAGCGGGATCGGGTAATTCGGTGTAAAGCTCCTCTCCTTGCTATCGCGCAGCGTAAAATCGGTCGTATTCTCCAATGGCCTCCGCGCCTGGAATTCGGCGCCGCCCGACAGGCTGAGCCCCCCGTCAAATGTCTTTGTATAGGTAACGCGGCCGAAACGGGCTTCATAGATCTTCAAGCGGTTCTCCTCTGAAAGCAGCGTGGTGACCGAGTTTACGAACGGGCTAACAGGACCGGCATTGTTGAACTGGAAGACATCACTCCCGCCCGCAACCGTGATTCCGTTGAAGTGCTTCCGGCCAAACCTGTAGCTGACCGAAGCGTTCGGGTTGAGGTGGTGATTGCTGAAGCCATAGCGAACCGTCGTTGAAACGGTGAACGAGCGTCGGTTCATCGGCAGGGTATCGAGGCGCTTGCTGTAGGAGATGGACGGGCTCAGCACAATCCCCTCAACCGTATTGTAGCTCAGGTTATCGACCAGGGGAGACAGGAAAACGGATGACCGGTTCTTTTCATGCCCGAAGCTCATTCCGGACAAAACCAGCTTTCCTACGGTCAGCTTGTTACGGCGCCTGTCAAGCGAATCCAGATAGGCGGGCGACCGTCTCACCTGCTCCATGCTGTCTTTCCTTCGATAGTCGTCGATCTCCTCTTTCTGCAGGGCGATCGGCCGCGACTCGTCCCAGAACGCAGTGGACTTGCGGTTGGAGCTGTCGGTGTATTTCAGCACGGTCCGGTCAAAGAATCCTGTCTTGAAGCTCGGGGCGAGATCGTATCGCGAATAGACGTTGACAAAGCTGCCGAATGCATCAAAACCGAACATGCGTACAGCCGGGTAGATCACCTGGTTCTGAATGGCCCATGCACCGGACGAAAGGGGTGTATAGAGCTGCTGCAGCTTCAGTGTATCAAGGGTCTGCATTCCGTTCTCTTTGAGCAGCACGAGGTCCAGGGAATGGATGCGCCATTGGTCTTCGACGATATTGATATACCCGTTAAAGAGCGGCTCGAAGCGTCGCTTCGGCGTCACGCGGATGCGGCTGACCTGCAGTCCGTTCTCGAAAAAGGCGCCTTCATAATGATAGCGGTAAAAGTTGAGTGCATTCTCGGCGATCGGCGAAATGAAGCCGCGCGGGTTGATGCCGCTGCCGATCTGGATATTGTTTTCGTAAAATGAAATGATCTGTGGCGCGCTCAGCCCAAAACCATTTGTCTCACCACTGACCTTTGTGGCCAGCACTTCCACTTTGCTTTTCTTTCCGTCGACGGAATAGAGAGCAACACTTTCGGAGAGGTAGAGTGTCTTGCGCTTGCTTGTGTCGCCATCTTCGAAATCGACCTTCTGGCCAAAAAACTTCTTCGGAAAGTCGCGCAGCTTGAAGATGCCTTTCGTGTACACTTCGGTTGTGAAGCGGCCGAGCTCGCTTTTGTAATACGTTCTTTTTTTGATCGCCTGCCTGATGATCTCGTAGGCAGGGTCCTCTCCTTTTTTCACGATCACTTCTGTCAATGTCAGCTGTTGCTGTCCCAGTTGGAAGTGAAGCGTGACATCGTCCGCATCAACGGTGATGGTCTTTTCCTGCATCTGGTAGCCAACGTGCCGGCAGGTAACCGTGTACGATCCTTTCCTGACCTGCATGGAGAAGTGCCCTTCAGCATTTGCCGTTGTGCCGGTGCCCTCTCCTTTGAGCTGGATCGATGAGTACGGAAGGATGGCGCCAGCCTGGTCGGTGACAAGACCTGTTATCTTTTGTGCGTGGAGAAGGAACGGAAAAAAGAGCAGCACGGCTGCCGCTATCATGGAGTTACGCATAGGTTCGGAGTCTTCTGGCCGGGCGCAGGGAGGCTCCGCTCAGTGCGGCAAAACCACCCACCAGCGCGCCGATAAGGGCCGTGATCAGGATAAGAAGGACAGAGGCGGCGCCGAGCTTGAAGAGCTGCGCGATCTTACCGGACAAGACGTGGTTGTTCGCAAGATCGATCCAGGCCGCAAGAAATCCCCAAAGGAGAAAAATACCGAGAAAACCCGCGAGGAAGCTGCGTCCCAGCGATTGGGGCACGAGCAATCCCACCAGGAAAGCAACGATCGCGAGGCTCCACCAGGGAAGAAAGAGGCCGGCGATAAAGCTGAACAGCGCAACAAGTAAAATGGAGACGAGAAAACGCATCGCGTGCAATTTAGTTGTTTGAAAAATGGATGGTTCCCAGGACGCGCTGGTCATTGCTTTCCGAAGCCTTCATCACCCACAGGCGATAATACTTACCCGCCGCCCAGTCGTCGATGAAATTGTCGTAGAACCGGCTGCCCGGGTTACCGCTTTGGCCGCCGGGGTAGATCCCGTAAGCCTCGGTCGTACTTGTCAGCTGGACCACCATGCGCCAGCTGGGCCCGTGTGTTTTGGTGATCGCGTTTGGCGTAGCGCCTGCCCCTCCCGCACGGATGCCTTCGCGGGCAAACGGCATCAACGAGTTCCGCAGCAGGTGCATGATGGTTGCCTGCTTGTGCTTCCACCAGGACAAGCCGTTTGTTCCCTCCTCGACGGCCAGCCCGCGTGCGGCATTCGTAAATGCGGATGTGATGATGCCGCGCAATGTTTCCACGGCCGGCGTATTTATATTGTCGATGAACCTCGATGCCGAATCGCGGAGCAACAGCTCCACGAGCGTCTGCTCGTCCGGGCGAACCTGCGGCTCGCGGATGCGCGCAAACTCATCGTCCCACACGGACCGCTCCAGGCTATCAAGCCAGGCCTGGTAGATGGTCATGGCACGCGAGTCGGGATCGGCATGGAAGTTCCAGGTCTCCAGTTCGCGGAGGAACCCTTTTGCCTTTGCATCAAGCTCGGCGCGGTCGATGGTACGAAGCAGCAGGGGCACCGCGTCTGCCGCGAGGCTGTTGTCATAACTGTTCTGAAGGCCCATCATCTGCTGCGGGGTTACGGCCTGAAGGCCGGACAGCCTGCTTTGGATGGTGATGCCACGGGGCACGATATAGTTGCCCGGAATGAAATACGGGTAGCTCGCATCCACGGGGCGTTGGTTGGCACTTTGGATAAAGCCCTGTGCCGGGTTGACCACATGAGGATTCTCATCTTCCGGGATGAAGCCCTGCCAGGCATAGCTGCTGTCTTCCCCGGGCATCACGAATAGACCTTGTCCATCCCAGCGAGCCGGGAAACGGCCTTGTTGCCAGATCGCGATGTCGCCGCTCTTGGAAGCAAAGAGCATGTTCTGTCCCGGGCACACGAACCCGCGGATGGCTTCGCGGCAGTCATTGTAATCTTTGGCGCGGTTCAGCCTGAACCACATCGCTCCTTCATTGGACGGATCATGGGCGACCCAGCGAACGGCAATCGCTTTGGTACCGGTTACGTCGTTCGTGAAACTTTCGTCGTACATCACCGGGCCGAACGCCGTATAAGCGACAGTATCGTGAAGGGTCGGGGCCCCGTTGATCTTTATTTCTTCGATCTTGATCGTTGTCGGTTGCCAGGCGCCGTTATACCAGTATTCCCGTTTCGACGCATCGCGAAAGCGGATCGCGTAGTAGTCCTTCACATCGCGCATGGCGTTGGTGAATCCGAATGCGACCTGGTCGTTGAACCCGATGATCACGCTGGGAGAGCCGGGGAACGTGGCACCGTAGGCATTCATTGTCGGTGTGGTCAGCTGCATCTCGAACCAGATCGACGGCAGTGACAATGTCAGGTGGGGATCGTTGCAAAGGATCGGCGCACCGCTCGCTGTTCGGCTGCCGCTGACAGCCCAGTTATTGCTGCCGTTGGTTCGCTCGGGCTTGTTGATCTCGCGCACCTGTAAGGTGGTATCGTTTCCAAAATAAAGCGAGTCGGCCGATGCCGGCTTGACGGGCACGATGCCGGGGGCATCGAAGGGCGTACCGGCCGGAACAATGGGAACCGTGGAGTCCGCGATCTCCGGGTACAGGTCCTTGAGGTCCGCGAGGCTGAACACAGATTTCGCGTTGGTGAATTCAAGGTCACGCTCATAGCCTGCCAGGTCCTTGCTCATCACCTTCAGGAAGAGGGCGATCTTGAAATTGCTCCAGTCTTCCGGCTGGTAGTCGAGCAGCTTATATTCGACGGGGAGCGAGCTTTTCGTCAGGGAATGGATATAAGCGTTGACCCCGGCGGTGTAGGCATCAAAGTAGGGCCTGGATGCGGTATCGCTCTCCATGACCCGAGCTGTATTCTCCGCTGCGTAGACCATGCCGAGCCTTCTTTGCTCGCGGTCGTACCGCAGGATGCGCGGGTCGTTGCCCAGCTTCTCGCTTAAGCGGCCGGCACCCGCAAAGGTTTGAAATTCCATTTGCCAGAGCCGAAACTTCGCGTGGAGATAGCCCTGGATAAAGTATACATCGGCCTCATTCTCGGCAAAGACATGAGGTACAAGACGGTCGTCGAGGTAGACGGTCGCCTTTCCTTTGAGCTGGGGGAAATGGAGCGTTTCACTGTAGGTCTCGCCGGCCGGCTCGGCGTTTTGCCAGAAGCCTTGCTGCGGACTGAGGAACCGGCCCAGGGGCGGGATGCTGCCCCATTTCCGATCGAGCCCAAAAATGAGCGCCAGTGTGAGCACGGTTGCCAGGAGAAACGGTACGATACGCATAAGCAGTGGATAGGACGGCAAGGTATCGAAAAGTTGGCAGCATTTCCCGCGTGCTCCTCCCGTGGCACTGGCATAAACTTTTCAGAAGTGTTGTCATGCAAACGCTCTTCCCATTGGACGCGATCTACCCCGAGGGTTTTTCGTATGAACCGGGCTTCCTGTCCAGTACGGAGGAAGAGGAATTGCTGGCTGCGGTCCAAGAGCTGTCGCTGTCAGCCTTTGTTTTCCAGGGATATGAAGCGAAGCGGCGTGTGGCCAGCTTCGGGCTTGATTACAGCTTTGACAAGGGCGCGCTCCTGAAGGGCAGCGAGATCCCGCCTGCCTTTCGTCCGGCCGTGGAAAAAGTAGCAGCTCACCTGGGCATCGCGGCGGGCGCGTTCGAAGAGCTCCTTGTCACCGAGTACCCGCCGGGATCGGTGATCAACTGGCACCGGGATGCTCCACCTTTTGACCTGATCGCCGGACTCTCGCTTCTTTCGGATTGCCGCTTCCGTCTTCGGCCCCAGGCTCCCGAAAAGCAGGTGCGCCGCGCAACGATTTCCCTCACCGTGCAGCGCCGCTCCCTGTATGTCATGAAAGGCCCCGCACGATCAGAATGGCAACACAGCATTTCACCGGTTGCTCATACCCGTTATTCGGTAACGCTTCGGACCTTGCGGAAGTCCTGAGAGCACTATGCTTCCCCCATCATCAACCCATCGATCGTGTGCGCCTGGACGATCGGCTCAAGCCTGTCGACGATGCGGCAGGCCAGGTGGCTGCGCAGCGCTTCCGGCAGGGTTTGATAATAACCACGCGTCACCTGGAGGTCGTGTCTCTCGGCATTATTGGCTCCCGGTCCATCAACGCCGAGGACGAGGGCAGGCCGCATTGTATGTGATCGATTCGCCGTTCCCCGGTGGATGGTGAGTGCGGAGCGGGCAGAGATGTCGCCGCGTGAGGGCATCTTTCGCTGCGCGCGCTCGAGGTATCGCTCATATTGCTCACGCGGCGGGAACATGCCGTGCTCGAAGCCGTTCGGGAGGTCCCACTGCGTGCCCACCGCGATCTCGAAAGGTCCCATCTCCTCAGTTACGTCGACCGTGGTCAGGTTGAATGCGAGGGAATTGAGCCGGCGCCCACTGATGGTATCGTCGGGCGCAGGAAAGTCACGGTGCCAGGGCTGGTCCATCGCGCCCGGGTTGGGAATGTCGAAACCGATCTCTACGATCTTGTAGTCGGGGCCCAGCACGGCTTCGCAGACAGTGGTGACCCATGCATGCGTGGCGAGGTCAACGAAGCCGCGAATATCTTCGGGATGGATCTCAACATAATGCCGCTTCGGTCCGCGGCCGACGGCCCCTCCCGGGCGCTTGAGAGCATCTTCATAGGCAACAAGAATGTCTTCGTGAAGGTTGTCTGCCCAGGAGACGGGAAAGGCATTTTTCAACGCAATGATCCCATCACCATACAGGGCGCCCATGATGGTGGCGGTATCGTAGAGATCTGCACCGGTGCCCCTTTCCGGTTGTTTTGCGCTGTGCCGTTGCGTGTTCATAAACCCGTTTGAATGCCAGCAGCAACGATAGTGCCACGGAATGCCTAAATCCTGGCACAGAAGGCGCTCCATTCCTGGCTCAGCCGCTTTTGACGCGCGGGCGCCGGAGAAAACTTATCAGGGGAAGGCCTCAGGTTGGTTACCGGAAAACACGTAGCCCTAGAGGTATGCCCCGAGCAGGATAAAAGAAAACCAATAGACACTGAAAATCGGCGGCCCTCTTCTTCACCTCAGCCGTGGCGCATGGTAGTTTTAATGTGTAATCCAACCCAACGAAAAGACCATGAAAAAGAGATTGTTCATCGCATTGAGCCTCGGCCTTGGCTTTGCTCACGCTGCGTGTGCGCAGGCCACCGCCAGCGCGGGGATCGGGGCTACGATCGTTGTTCCGATCAACCTGGCAAAAACCTCGGACATGAATTTTGGTATGATCGCCGCGGCACAGGTACCGGGTGCGGTTGAACTTGGCCCGGGCGGTGCCCGCTCGGCATCCAACGGGGTGAACCTGCCATCCGCCGGCGGCAGTGTTTCAGCTGCGTCTTTTGTCGTCAGCGGCGAAAGCAATTACACCTATTCCATCACGTTGCCCCCATCGGCGGTGCTGACACGGCAGGCCGGCATGGAAACCATGACGGTCACGAACTTTCAAAGTGTTCCCTCGCAAACCGGCACCTTGTCGGCGCAGGGCGTTCAGGTGCTGAATGTCGGTGCGAGGCTGATGGTGGGTCCCCAGCAAGCCGTTGGCGCATACGAAACGGACTCACCGTTCGAGGTTGTGGTCAACTATAATTGAGGGCTCATTCGATCTTGCCCTGCAGCATCGGAACAAAGCTGAACCTGTCGAATACTTCGGTCCTCAGCTCACCGCCTTCGAGCTTTGTAATGCGCTTCATCACCTGCAGGTCGCCACTGTCGACAGGGATCACCATCATCCCGCCAGCCTTCATCTGCTCGACAAGCTTTGGCGGAACGATGGGGGCGGCCGCCGTGATGATGACGCGGTCGAAAGGTCCATAGGTGGGCAGCCCCTCGAAACCGTCTCCATAGAAAAATTTGATGTTGGGGTATTTCCTGAGGTAGTCGAACGTTTTGTTTTGATCGAAGAGTTTCTTCTGCCGCTCAATAGTGAACACCTGCGCACCAAGTTCCGCCAGAACGCTTGCCTGGTAGGCACTTCCCGTTCCGATCTCGAGGACGCGCATGAACGGTTTGACCTCGAGAAGCTCGGTCTGATACGCGACAGTATAGGGTTGTGAAATGGTCTGGTCGGCGTCGATCGGGAACGCTTTGTCTTCGTAAGCGATCTCATCAAACGCTGAATCGAGGAAGAAATGCCGCGGGATCCGGTTGATCGCATCCAGGATCTTTTCATCGCCGATGCCCTTCTCCCGAACGATGTCCACCAGCTTTTTTCGCATCCCTTTGTGGCGATAGCTGTCCTCGAATTTCCTCATGCGGCAAAGATAGTCAGCCCGGCAGTGGATGCCGGAAGTGAATTGCGCTATTTTTATCCAGTGATGCGCGACCACCTGCTTCTCTGCCTTTGCTGGCTTTTCTTCTGCTTTTTCCACAGCGCGCTCGCAAGTGGCCGCGTCAAGCGATGGGTGAGCACCCGCCGGCCACGGCTTCACATCCACTACCGGCTTCTCTATACGCTCTTCGCGGCAGTCACGTTCCTGCCGATCGTTGCGTGGCAGATCCGGATGCGCTCGCCCTTTCTGCTGCCCGTTGAAACGCGGTGGGTTGGCCTGCCCGTGGCGGCTGCCGGCCTCGCCGTGATGGCGGTCTGTATCCGGAAATATTTCATGGGGCTCAGCGGCCTGAAAAGCCTGCTGTCGGGGCACCCGGAGTCGCCGGACCTCAAGATCGACGGTGTCCACCGCCATGTGCGCCATCCCCTTTACCTCGGGACCTTCCTGTTCATCTGGGGACTGTTCCTGTTCAACCCGCAGCTGTCTCTCCTGCTTTCCAATGTGATCATCCACGGCTATACGCTTGTTGGACTGCGCTACGAGGAGTCGAAGCTTGTCGACACATTCGGAAGCCAGTATGAAACCTACCGGAAGCAAGTGCCGAAGCTCATACCGCGGTTCCGGGCGAAGCGGGCGCGGCTGGACTGACCGCCCAAAAGACGGGCTTCGCCGATTATTCTTAACAAATCCTTCCGGGGGTCGTTTCTTTGGTCTACCAAACAAGGGCAACCGAAACTAACTGCTTCAATCTAACAAACTGCTTATCTCATTTACATCCGTCCACAAAACAAAAAAGTGCTCCGAGGAGCACTTTTTGCATGCCGGTCGTTTGCCCCTCAGAGATTGAGGTCCGCCGTGATCTGCGAAATACGGTTGTCCAGGGCCGTTTCCACCTCGCGGGCCTCCACGGCCGAGCGAAGCGGGCCTTTGACGCTGAAATAGAATTTGATCTTCGGTTCCGTTCCTGACGGGCGCGCGCTCACCTTGCTTCCGTCTTCCAGCACGAACTGCAGCACGTTTGATCTTGGCAGGCTGATCGGTTGCGTCGTTCCCGAAGCCAGGTCGGTTGCTACCTGCTTCTGGTAGTCGAGAAGCGTGGCCACCTTGCTGCCCGCGAGGGTTTGCGGCGGGTTGTTCCGGAATCCCTCCATCATGGCAGCGATCTCGCCCTGTCCGTTCATTCCTTTTTTCGTGATCGAGACCAGGTGCTCCTTATAGAAGCCGTACCGGACGTAGAGGTCCACCAGCTTTTGGTAGAGGCTGCGGCCTTTATTCTTTTCATAGGCAGCCATCTCACAGAGAATAGCAACCGCAGATACGGCATCCTTGTCGCGGATCTGGTCGCCGATCATGAGGCCATAGCTTTCTTCTCCGCCGATGATGTATTGCTCCTGCCCTTCGCGCTCCTTGATCTTTTCCGCGATCCACTTGAAGCCGGTGAGGACATCGTAGCACCGGACGCCATTTGCTTTGGCGATCTCGTCGATCATGGTGGTGGTAACGATGGTTTTTATGACCATATCGTTTGGTCCGGCGATCCCTTTCTCCTTCCGGCTTTCGATCATGTAGTTGAACGCCAGAACGGCGGTCTGGTTGCCGTTGAGGAGCACCCAGTTGCCATCATTGTCCTTGACACCAACGCCGACGCGGTCGCTGTCGGGGTCGGTTCCGCACAGGATGTCGGCATCGATCTCTTTTGCCTTGCGCAGGCCGATGCTCATGGCCTCGCTTTCCTCCGGGTTCGGGTAGATAACGGTCGGGAAATTGCCGTCCGGCGTAGCCTGCTCCTCAACGATCGTCACTTGCTCGAAGCCGTAGTCGGCAAGAACCTGCGGAACAAGCGTGATGCCTGTTCCATGGATCGAGGTATACACGATCTTCAGATCCTTCTGCGCGCGAACGGCCTCGGGATAAACGCTGAGACCTTTGACCATCGCGATATAGGCCTGGTCGACATCTTTGCCGATAAGAGTGATGTTGTCGTCATTGCCCGACCACTTCACGTCGTCAAGGCTGGCGATCTTCTCCACTTCCGCAATGACATTCTTGTCGTGCGGCGGAACGAGCTGTCCGCCGTCGTTCCAGTAGGCCTTATAACCGTTGTATTCTTTCGGGTTGTGGGAAGCCGTGCAGACGACGCCCCCCTGGCAACCGAGGTGGCGGATGGCAAAGGAGAGCTCGGGCGTCGGGCGCAGCTCTTCGAAGAGGAAGACCTTGATGCCGTTTGCCGCGAAGACATGCGCAACGGTTTCGGCAAAGAAGCGGCTGTTATTGCGGCAGTCGTGCGCGATGGCCACTCTCACTTCTCCCGGGAAGCTCTTTTTCAAATAGTTGGCGTAGCCCTGCGTGGCCATGCCAACGGTGTACTTGTTCATCCGGTTGGTGCCGATGCCCATGATGCCGCGGAGGCCGCCGGTACCGAACTCGAGGTTCCGGTAAAATGCGTCGGCGAGCTCGTCGGGGTGGGATGCCTGAAGGTCGCGGATTCCTTGTTTGGTATCGGCATCGAAGGCGCCGTTCAGCCAGCTTTGTACTTTTTGCTCAATCGCTGCATCCATTGTTGGTTTCCAGTTTAAAAGTGTGGATGTAAAGAGGTTTTCAAATCCAGGCGAAGGTAAGGCTACGTACATTTGCCCGGTGAAGAAATGGATTTTGTCCTGTGTCCTGCTGCTGTCGCTTTCCGGGTTCGGACAGGATACGGCGCGTGCTGTCGCCGATGGCTGGAAGCAGCCCGACAGCAGCCATGCACGGGCGTGGCAACGGCGCGTTGACATTGCCGCGGGCCTGATCTATACAGGCTGGTTCGTGATGCTGAATGAAACGTGGTACAAGGATTACCCGCGCAGCTCCTTTCATTTTTTCAACGATATCGGCGAGTGGCAGCAGGTAGACAAGGTCGGCCACGCGTGGACCGTATACACGGCGAGCCGTATTGGTTACGGCATGTGGAGGCGCGCCGGCGCGGGCAACCGCAAGGCGGTGATGAATGCGACCCTGTCGTCAACAGCCTACCTGCTGGCGATCGAATACCTCGACGGACGCTCGGCGGAATGGGGCTTCAGCTGGGGCGATGCGGGGGCAGACATATTCGGCGCGGCCCTATTCGGGGCGCAGCAGCTTGCCTGGGACAAGCAGCTGGTCCAGTTTAAATTCTCCTCCCACCCCATCTCGTATCCCGACGAGCTGAAAGCCCGCACGAAAAGCCTCTTCGGCAGCAGCCTGTTGGAGCGGACATTAAAAGACTACAACGCGCAGGCATACTGGATGAGCATGCGCTTACCCAGGAGCTGGAATCTTCCGAAATGGCTGCAGGTGTCTGTTGGCTATGGAGCCGGCGGCATGTTGGGTGGCTACGAGAACACGGCAACGGATGCGGAAGGACACATGGTGTTCGACCGGCGCGATATCCGGCGCTACCGGCAATGGTACCTTGCCCCCGACATCGACCTCACGCAGATCCGCACACGCAGTGGCCTGTTGCGCACGGTTTTCTTTACGCTGAACAGCATCAAGTTTCCCGCGCCAACCCTCGAGCTCTCAAACGGCAGGCTGCGCGGCCACTTTCTCTATTTTTAATGAAGCCAGGCGCCCGTGATCGCGCCCCCCCGTGTTTCCACGGTGATATGCTCCTGCAGCGTCGTGGAGATCGAAAGCCCGACGTAGTCTGGCTGAACGGCGAACTGCTTGTGGCTGCGTTCGACGAGCACGAGGGTCTGGATCGACCTCGGCTGCCCCGACAGGAGCGGCTTGAGGGCGTAAAGCAGGGTGCGGCCCGTGTTTGACACGTCGTCCACGACGATCACGGCCTTGCCCGATACATCGCCCGCACCCTCGAGGGTCGCGTTGAGCGGTTCTTTTTTATTGATGCGGATGGTGGCGAGGCGGACGGGCAGGGAAAGAATTTTTGAAAGCTCGCCCACGAGAAGAGCCGCAACTGCTTGACCGTTACCCTCGATACCGATGACAACCAGCCCCGGCTCGGCCGCATTATTCTCGGCGATCTCGAAGGCCATGCGCCGGATCTTGCGATGGGCGGCGTCTGCCGTGAGGATCGAATTCTTTGTGCCAGTTTCGGGAGCCATCTGTTATTTTTACGACTCCAAATTAGTTCATCTAATACCAGTGTATGCAAGTGGCGCAACAAATTTTATTCGTCGTACTCGTCGTGGCCGCAGTTTGGATCTTTGCGAAGAAAGCCAGGTTCATCAGCCGCAACATCCGGCTGGGGCGCGATGAAGACCTGAAAGACAACCCCGGCGCGCGCTGGCGGAATATGGCACTGATGGCACTGGGACAAAAGCGTATGTTCGACAAGCCGCTGGTAGCCCTCCTTCACTTCGCGGTTTATGCCGGCTTTGTGATCATCAATGTTGAGATCCTGGAGATCATTCTTGATGGCATCTTCGGAACGCATCGCCTGTTTGCTCCCTACCTGGGCGGCTTCTATACATTCGTCATTAATTTCTTCGAGGTGCTGGCCTTTCTTGTCCTGGCAGCATGCGTCGTGTTCCTGTTGCGTCGAAATCTTACCCGGGTGAAGCGCCTCAACATGAAGGAGCTCAATGGCTGGCCGCGCAGCGACGCCAATTTCATCCTTTGCTTCGAGATCGTGCTGATGTCGCTTTTCCTGTTGATGAATTCCGCCGACCGCAACCTCCAGGTCCGGGCACATGAGCACTATCATAATGTCGGGAGCTTCTGGATCTCGGGGCTTGTTGCACCGCTGTTTGAAAGCCTGTCCACCGGCACATTGGTGACTGCCGAGCGCATGGCCTGGTGGCTGCACATCGCCGGCATTTTCTTGTTCCTCAATTACCTTCCTTACTCCAAGCATCTTCACATTATCCTCGCTTTCCCCAACACCTATTTCGCGCGCCTCAACCCGCAGGGCAAGATGCAGAATATGCCGGAGATCCAGAAGGAAGTGCTATATGCCATGGACCCATCCACGATCCCGGCAGAAGCGGCGGAAGAGCATAAGAAGTTCGGGGCGAAGGACGTCGCCGACCTGAGCTGGAAGAACCTGCTCGATGCCTATACCTGCACCGAGTGTGGTCGCTGTACGGAAGCCTGTCCCGCCAACCAGACCGGCAAGCTGCTGTCACCGCGCAAGATCATGATGGACACGCGTGACCGGATGGAGGAAGTTGGAACCAACATTGACAAGAACGGTCGCTTCACTGAAGATGGCAAGACACTGCTTCACGACTATATCACGACAGAGGAGCTGTGGGCCTGCACATCCTGCCAGGCCTGTGTCCAGGTATGTCCCGTGCTGATCAATCCCCTGCATATCATCAACCAGATGAAGCGCTACCTCGCCCTTGAGGAAAGCAACCAGCCGGGTGAATGGAACGGTATGTACAGCAACGTTGAAAACAATTTCGCTCCCTGGAAATTCAGTCCGGATGACCGCGCCAACTGGGCGGTTGAACTAAACAATCAATGATCCGATGGACATCAAGCCCTTTCCTTTCGAGGTATTCGACTGGGCCCAAGTGCCGGCGGAACGCCATGACGGCGAGAGCGGCTACGCGGACTGGCAGGTCATCATGGCGGGCTCGATCCGCGTTCGGCGTCTTGTGTATTCACCGGGTTATAAAGCCGATCACTGGTGCCGTAAGGGGCATATCATTCATTGTCTTTCCGGCCGTATGACCACGGAGCTCGACGATGGGCGGCTGATGGAGCTGGCGGAAGGCGCGACATATATTGTCGGCGATGACTGCGAGGCCCACCGCACATCCACGGGGGATGGCTGCGTTTTATTTGTCGTCGACTGATCCCTTGCGTTCCTGGTGCATGGAATCGACTGCGTCCTCGAAGGGACGGGTCTGGCTTTCAGGGTGCTCGATGCGCTCTTCAACCCCTTTCTTTCTTGACATTTTATACAGCTGGATCAAAGCGGTCAGCGTGAAGATCCCGCCGATGACCCAGTTCATGATGTTCTGGTTGCCGCTGATCTTTGTTGCGATGAGTTTCCCTCCAAAGACGAAAACGCAGTTGCCCATGAGAGTTCCGAGGCCGATACCAAGAATGTAGATATTGTAATGGTTGGTCTTGGGCAGAAGGATCTTTTTGGTGAACAGCACCGTGCTCCATCCAAACCAGAATGGGATCTGGACCGGGTTCAGCGCGCTCATGGTGAGGCCGAGCAGGTAGCGGTTCAGCGTGCTGCTCAGGATCACGTTCTTGTGCACGGAGGGATGCGTGGCGGCATAAAAGCTGGACACGGCCAGGGCGACAACGATGGCGAGCGTCACCCATTCCAGGATCCTGAAAAGCCGCTGTTGCCTGCGCACCCAATCCATGGCAATGAGTGAGAGACGGACATAAACGACCTCCGCGGTGAGTGAGCCGAGTGAAAAGAGGAAGGCGGGCCGGATGCCATCCGTGATGGCCAGCTGTGCCGCCGCTACGTTGAGCGTACCGAGAGGCAGGGAGCCGAGAAAGCTGATGAACATCCCGGTAAAAAATATCCGCATCAATTTGGGCATGGCAAGCGTTGGGGATTGAAAATAGGAATTTCTCAGACGACCGAATCGAGTTCGCCGAGGAGCTTGAAATGTTTTTTGGAGCCCTGCAGGAAGTCCCACCCTTTTTGGAACGACCAGAACGGGATGCCGTTCCGGTGATTGTGCATCGATATCTTGTACAGGGCATCCCAGTGCCTGAGGATCTCGGCATGAGCCTTTCGAAGGCTGTAGCCCGAATTATAAACGTGGTTCGGCTCCGCTCCGCTCCCATTGTATTCAAGCAGCTGGAAATTGCGGCCCTTTTTGAGATCGGCCAGGGAAGCGGCTTTCAGGTCGTAGCGGCCATAGTAGAATTCTTTCGAGTAGAGGTTGATCTCATCGAAAACTGCGTGGAGCGCGTCATCGATCTCGCTATCGAGGTTGATGAAATTGCCACCGCGGTTCAGGTTGGCGGCGTGTGTCAGGAAATATTTCTCTCCCCGTGGAAGCACGGTCTCCAGGCGGTCGCGGTGCCAGAGAAGAAGCTCTTCGAGCCGGAAGCGGGCCTTTGGATGCGCTTCCATGAGGGTGCGGAGCGGGCGCGATCCGTCACCGATCACGTTCATCGGCTCCTTCTCGAGGAAGCCGGTGATCACGCCTTTCGACTCGCCCGGGAACCGGTAATAGAACACGCTGTATTCGATCGGGAATGTGATCAGGTCCTGGACGATGTAATCGACGGGAAGCTTTTCA
>JAQBNP010000200.1 GCA_028288515.1 Flaviaestuariibacter sp.
GAGAGCACGATCTTCAGGAACCCGTCCCCGGTCGGACTCCCCACCCGCTTCCTGTCCTCGGCCGTCAGCTGGGCCGTACGGATCCTGACGAGTGGCGCCACACCGGGCTTTGAGAACTTTAACGCATTCGAGAACAGGTTGTAAAAAAGCTGGTTCATCTGGGACGGAACGGCACGGATCACGGGCAGTTGTTCGCGCTCGACAGTCGCCCCGGTTTGCTCCATGACCAGCTCGAGGTCGGCTTCCACATTTTCAACGATTTTGTTAAGGGCGGTCGGCTCTGGCTCGCGGTGCTCGCGGGTTTGCTGCGAATAGTTCAGGAGGTCGTCGATGATCGTTTTCATGCGGGCAACCGAGGTCCCGATCTTTGAGAGCAGGCCGCGGCCCCGCTCGTCGAGCTGCCCTGCATAGCTGTCCATCATGAACGAGCTGAACGTCTGGATCTTGCGAAGCGGCTCCTGCATATCGTGCGATGCCGCGTACCCGAATTCCTCGAGCTCGCGGTTGGACTCCAGCAGTCGGTCATTCGCCTCGCCGAGTTCCTCGTTGGTCGAGCTGAGCTCCTCGTTGAGAGACTGCAGCTCCTCTGTCCGCTCCTGCACAAGCTGCTCCAGGTCGGCACGAATCCGGCGCTGCTCCGTAACGTCCTGGGCGAGTCCCCGCAGCTGGTCCGGCCGCCCGTTCTCATCCAGGAAAACCTGTGCATACGCATGAATGATGCGCTGTTGCCCCGTGACCCTGTTGATGATCGGGTGCTCATTCTCGTAGATGCCCGAAGAGCCCGGTGCGATGACCGCCTGGATGGCCGCGGGCACAGACTCCCGGTACTCGTCCGGCAGCGGGTTAAAGGCTTCGTCCGCATCCTTTGTATCTTCTGTAAAACCAAGCCATTCCATGAACCGCGGGGAGTAGTGAAAGGTGCCGGTCTTGATATCGAGCCGCCAGGTCGAAAGCTTTGCCAGCTCGATGGCGCTTTGAAGGGTCATACCGGCTTCCTCGACCTTCTTTCGGGAAAGGACAAGGTCGGTCACTTCAGTTGCTGTCACGATCACACCGTAGAAGTCCCCGGCCGTATTGGAAAGGGCCTTGAACGTGTAGTTGAAATAACCAGTGTACGGTTTTCCATGACGCACCAGCTCGAGCTTTTCCTCCGGCTGGTAGACGGTCTTCCCTGTCCGCAGGACATCGGCCAGGTGGCCGGCCAGCGGCGTACCCGCGAGCTCGGGCATGGCATCGGGGAACGACATGCCGATGATCGACGCATCGCGCCCCATCATTTCCAGCATTTTCTCGTTGACAGTTGTAATGATCATCTTCTCGCCGGCCATGACGGCCTTGGCCACCGGCGACTTTTCGATGATCGTTCGTGCAAACAGGTCGCTTTCTTCCGCCTTCTTTTTGGCGAGCACCTGCTCCGTCACGTCGATCGCAATATCGAGGATGGCATACACCTCGCCCTTCGGGTCGCGCAGGGCAGAGTACGTGATATTGTAATAATTGTCCGTTAGCACGCCGTCCTTGCGGATCAGCACCTGCGATCCGAACGTCTGGTACATCTCGCCCGTTGTGTAGACCTGGTCGAGGATCTCAAGAAAGGGCTGCCCTTCCTCGAGCAGCTCAGGCATAGCTTCACGCAGCGGCTTTCCGACAATGCCCGGCCCCTTGCCAATGATGTCGATCATGGCCTGGTTCGGGCTTTCGATGATGAGGTCTCGGCCAACAAAAAGCGTGATGGCAGCAGGAGACGACCCGATGACGGAGCGAAGCTTCGTTTCACTTTCTTCGAGACGTTGCGTGGCAAGCACCAGGTCGGTCACGTCGGCGGCGGTATTCATCACGCCGTAGACCTGTCCGTCCGCATCGAAGACCGGTGTGAAGCTGTAGTTGAAATAATAAGGTCGCAGCGCGCCGTCCACGAACAGGTCGACGCGCTGGTATTTTGCGTGGAAGGCAACGCCGCTTGTGAAGACCTCATCGAGCTGGCTGAAGATCGACTGGTTATCGAGCTCGGGGAGGACATCTGCGTAAAGCTTCCCGATCACGTCAGGACCCTTGCCCCAGGCATTGATGATGGACTGGTTCGCAAACTGGATCCGCATTTCTCGACCAACGTAAACACCGATCGGGAACGGCGCGCTTTCGATCAATGATCGAACCTGCTGCTCGCTCTCCTGCAGTGTTTGCCGGGCCTTCGCCTGCGTGGTCACGTCGACTGCAACCTGCAGGATGCCCGTCACCTGGCCGCCCTCGATGACCGGCGTATAAGAGATGTCGAAGAAACGCTCTGCCAGCTCGCCGTCCACGAGACGCATGATCGGCAGTTCGTTGCCTTTGAAGGGTTGCCCGGTCTCGTACACGGTGCGAATGATGCCGACGATCGGCTGGCCGGCCAGCTCCGGAAGCACCATCAGCAGTGGCTTCCCGATCACCGACACATCGGCGCCCATGATACGAAGAAGCTCCGAGTTGGCGCTCTCTACGATCTGGTCCGGTCCGCGAAGCAGTCCCATGGCTGCCGGCGCCTGCTCGACCATCGTGCGAAACCGCGCTTCGCTTTCTTCCACCTGCTTGCGTGCGGCGACCTGGGCGGTCACGTCATGGCATAGCACCATCACGCCGGTGGTTGTTCCATCCGGCTCTTTATACGGTTGATAGACAAGGTTCAGATACCCTTCTTTCCGAACACCGTCCGTTTCAACGAAGTAGGGATGCTCATTGAAATACTGCGCCTGTTCGGAGGTGCGGACACCATCGAGCAGGGGCCGGAAGTCGCCCTCCGCCTCTGGTATGATCGAAAACAGGGGCCTGCCCATCAGCTCCGTCGCCGTTCGGCCGATGAGTCTCCCGTACGCCTCGTTGACGACCTCTACCTTCATGTCGGCGCCGGTCAGCACGATGATGCCGACAGTCGCTTCCCGCACCAGGTTCTGGAACCGCCTGTCCGACTGTTGCAGGCTCTGAATGCTTTCGACCTGGCGCGTGGTTTCGGTACAAACCACGAGCACGCCTTCAACTGACCCCGATTCGCCGCGAACGGCGCTGTAGCTAGACGTCCAGTAGCTTTGGTCGAGGCGGCCATTTCTGAACACGTCGATGGGTTGGTCCTCTGTCCAGGTAGCCTCTCCGCCGGCGCGGATTGTATCGATGCGGGCGGAAATGATCGGCCACCGTTCCCCCCAGCAGGAAGCGCCGGTTTGGCCGAGGGCGGCGGGGTGAAGACCATCGTCGCCGAGAGAAGCACGATAAGCGTCGTTATAGACCTGGATGGAATCGATGCCCCACCAAAGGATCATGGGAAATCTTGATTGAAGGACGATGCCTACGGTTGTGCGCAGGCTTTGCGGCCAGCCTGCCGGGTCACCAAGCGAGGTGCGGCTCCAGTCGTACGCCCTGATCAGCGCGCCCATCTCTCCGCCGCCTTTCAGGAATGGCCAGGCCTCGTTAGTCGTCTTCATTTGATCCATAGATATTCGGGAGGATGAAAATAGGAAGAAATGAGGCGCGGCCATCTCAGCATTGGGGTTTGAGGAGCGCGCAGCGAATGAGGAATGACAGCGGAACCCGGTGCAGTTTAGAGGGCTGGTATTCAGAACCCATCATGCAAAAAGCCCCTTTCGGGGCTCCTTACTAGTCTTTCACTTTTACGTCACCGTTCTTTTTTATTTTAAATTTCTTGATGTGCTGCGGGTTCTCCTTGTAGACGTCCGCGCCGTTGTAATAGACCGTATAACGCGGCACTTTCTCTACCGAAATGGTCGAGGGAAGGGCCCGCACCTGTGTCCAGGTCGTGCTCGGGGCATCATAATAATAGTAGTCGCCCGACTCAACGTTGTAGTACACGTTCTGCTCGGGGTAGTAGTAATACCGCGTGCGGGTGTGGGTCGTTGTCGTTGTGCGATGCGTCGTTGTTGTCGTTCGCGTCGTCGTATCCTGCGCCGATGCCGTTTCGGCAATGCCCAGGCAGCAAACCACGCCAAGGGCTATAATGATCTTTTTCATGCTCATTTGTTTCTACTGGTTGTACCAACGTCATGCCAGACTGTGCCCGCAACTGTTTCCGGATAAACTGAAATTCGGTTCGCCACCCTGCCCCACCTTTGCCCTTCAAACGGGAACATGACACGGATCGGACTGATCTCAGATACGCACGGCTGGCTTGACGACGCCGTTTTCCGCCATTTCGAGAACTGTGATGAGGTCTGGCATGGCGGCGATTTCGGAAACGAGGAGGTGGCCGATGCTCTGGCTGCGTTCAGGCCGCTTCGTGGGGTTTACGGCAATATCGACGGTGCCGCGCTCAGGTCGCGCTTTCCGGTAAAGCTCAGCTGGACCTGCGAGGACGTTCGCATCCTCATGACCCATATCGGCGGCTATCCCGGCCGGTATGCGCCGGGAATCGGCGCGGAGATCGCTTCAACGAAGGCCGGCTTATTCATTGCCGGGCATTCACATATTCTGAAGGTCATCTACGACGACCGATCCAAATGTCTTCACATGAACCCCGGCGCCGCCGGAAAGCAGGGATGGCACCAGGTGCGCACACTCCTTCGCTTCACGATCGACGGCGCCGACATCCGCGATTGCTCCGTGGTCGAGCTCGGGCCCCGCAGCAGGTAAAAAAAGGCCCGCTTTCGCGAACCTTCCATGACTTAATACCAGCCCCGCTGCACGGGTTCCATACCTGCCTTCAGGAAGGGCCAGGGGATCATGGCCAGCATGAGCAGGAGCGCCAGCACGTAAAAGATCACCGTGCGCCGATGCTTGGTTCTGTGCGGAAGATCCTTCTTCCCCTGTGCCTTGCCGATATGCAGGAGAACGATGGCCACCAGCATGCCGACAAGGTGCTCCATGGCAAAGAAGCGGCTACCCGCGTTCTTCATCGTTGCGCCCATGCCATTGGCATCGATCTGCTTATAGCCCCAGGGACCCGCGACATACAAATAGATACCGACCACCAGCATCAGGTCGGCGGCGATGGTGAGGAGAAGGCCGATGCGCTGATCGCGAACCGTGAAATTGTTAGTGCCCGCAGACAGGCTGCGGAAGATGCCGATCAGCAGGAGGATGAGAACGACCCAGCGTCCGCCGCTGTGGGCTTTAAGCATGATCTCGTACAGGGACATAGCGAATGATTTGGTTGCCGCAAAACTACGCCCCCGGCCGCAGTCCCGGAAATCGAACAAAGAACGAGAGCGACGCGAAGCTCCAACATCGGCATACAACCGATCACTCTCCCCGCATTATTTTTGCTTCATGGCGCGTTTCCTTCCTTCCCTCTTGCTGCTCCTGCTGCTTTCCTGTAACGATGACAAGACATCCGGAGATGCGCTTCTTGACCAGCAGCCATACGCCCCGCTGACCGACAGCATCCGGCGCTTTTCCAACAATGCCGACCTGTATTACCGGCGCGCCGGCCGCCTGTTCGAAGGCGGCGAGAAAGAGGCCGCCACCAGCGACATCCGCAAGGCCTGGAGCATTCTTCCGAATGAGCCCATCGCCCTTCGCTACGCGGCGATCATGAGACAGGTCAATGAGGACTCAGCCCTCCATTTCCTCGAGCGCGCCCACCGCCAGCTCGAGCGCAGCATTTCCGTGGAAGTGACACTGGCCCGCGCCTACCAAAAGAAAGGCGCCGCCGAGAAGGCCCTCGCCCTCTGCAACGACATCATCGGCCGTTATCCAAACCAGCTCGACGCGCTGATCCTGAAGTCTGAGCTCCTCTCCGCGCAACACCGCGATGCTGAATCGCTGGCTACCTTGGAAAAAGCATACAGCTACGCCCCCTTCGATGCAGACCTCGCACACGACCTGGCGTTCGCCTATGCAACTGCCGGCAACCCGCGCGCTCTGGCCCTCTCCGATTCCCTGATCGCCAGGGACCCTGGTGGCCACCATGCAGAGCCATACTATTTCAAGGGCCTTTTTTACGAGACGACAGGAAACAAGGCAAAGGCGCTGGCGCTGCTTGACGAGGCCATCCGGCACGATTACAATTTTCTCGATGCGCATATGGAGAAAGGGGAAGTGCAGTATGATGGAAAGCAATACGAGGCCGCTTTGAAATCGTACCAGCTTGCCGCCACCATCTCGCCAACATTTGCCGATGCCTATTTCGGTGTGGCCCGCTGTCTCGAGGCAATGGGAAACAAAGCCGATGCGAAGCTGAATTACCAGCGTGCCTACAGCCTCGACAAGTCGATGACCGAGGCCCGCGACGCGGCTGCCCGATTGTAATTTGGAAGTTGCGACAGGATGCTTGAGATTTGCGCATGCCCCTCATCGCTCCCTCCCTCCTGTCAGCCGATTTCCTCCGCATCGGCGAGGAATGCGGCCTGCTGAATGCCAGCCAGGCCGACTGGTTCCATCTCGATATCATGGATGGCCGCTTTGTTCCGAACCTTTCGTTTGGGCTGCCCGTTGTGGAAGCCATCCGCCGCGCCACCACGAAGGTCTGCGATGTGCATTTGATGATCCTCGAACCGGAGAAATATGCCGAAGCGTTTGCAAGGGCCGGCGCCAATAACCTCACCGTCCACCTGGAGGCTTGTGTGCACCTGCACCGTAACCTGCAGCAGATCCGGGGGCTGGGCATGAAAGCCGGCGTTGCCATCAACCCGCATACACCCGTAAGCCTTCTGTCCGACGTGCTTGGCGACCTCGATATTGTGTGCCTGATGAGCGTGAATCCCGGGTTCGGGGGACAGGCATTCATTCCAAAAACGCTTGACCGCATCCGCCAGCTTCGCGCGCTGATCGATGAAGGTGGCCACGAGGCCAAGATCGAGATCGACGGTGGCGTGACGCTCGACAACGCAGCATCCATCGTTGAGGCAGGAGCCGACATTCTTGTTGCGGGCAACACCGTCTTTCGCTCAGCAGACCCGACGGCCACCATTGCCCAGCTCAAGGCCATCGGCACCAGTCGCTAATTCATTCACAACTCACCACTCACGTTTCGATGCCCAAAGACCTCTTCTCTACCCAGTCAGACGCATATGCACGCTACCGCCCGGTCTACCCGGCGGAGCTGTTTGCATTCCTGCTGACGCTGGCACCCGGCAGGGAAGCGGCCTGGGATTGCGCCACCGGGAACGGGCAGGCTGCTGTCGTGCTGGCCGATCATTTCCAGACCGTGGAAGCGACCGATATCAGCGAGGCACAACTGGCCAAAGCGGGGCAGAAACAAAAGATCCGGTACAGCGTCGCAGCTGCCGAGCAAACATCCTTTCCGGAACATTCATTCGATCTCATCACGGTTGCACAGGCTTATCACTGGATCGACCCGGAAGCCTTTGCGCGCGAGGCGCGCAGGGTTGGGCGGCCGGGAGCACCCGTCGCCGTATGGATGTATAACCGCTTCTCCACCGGCGCACCGGCGCTGGATGCCTTGTTCGACCGGTTCTATTTCGAGATCACTGGTCCATACTGGGACCCCGAGCGGGCCCACGTCGACGACAACTATTCCTCAATCGCTTTCCCATTCGCAAATGCCGGCACTGCCGAATTTTCCATTGACACGCGCTGGACCCGCGACGAAGCTGTTGGGTATCTTTCGACCTGGTCCGCTGTGCAGAAATACACCCGGTTGAAGGGCTTCTCGCCCCTCGGGCTTGTCCTCGACGAGCTCAGGGCCGCCTGGCCCGATGGTGTGATCCACCCGATCAGGTTTCCGGTCGTAATGCGTTACGGGTCCGTCTGAGGAGATGGTGCCGGGAAGCACGTGCCAACTGGAGTGGCGGCCCTGAAATTTTCGCCTTACCGCAGCCCGGGGATTCCTTTAATTTTAAGCATCAAAAAACCCTTCTCCTTGACGCGCCGTTTCCTTCTCCTGCTTCTCGGCCAGCTGTGCTGCCTTCTTCTTTTTGCGCAACAAAAGACAGCCGCCATTGCGGGCCATGTGCTTGATGGCAACGGGAACAATCTCGCTGGCGTATCAGTCGTGATCCTCGGCCAGCAGCGGGGCATCACCACCTCTGATTCGGGGACATTCCACCTGGTGGTTCCTGCAGACAAGGCCTTCGCCCTCCTCTTTTCACATGCCGGCTACCGGACGGTTCAGCAGAACTTCATGCTCAATGCCGGCGAGAGCGAGCTGGTCACCATCACTCTTGAAACTGGCGCCGGCACCCTCCAGGAAGTCGTGGTTACAGACAGCCGCGAACGAACCGAGATCGGCCTCCTCAAGCCAAATCCGAAGAGCGTGATCAACCTTCCGTCACCGACGGGCGGTGTGGAAGGACTGATCAAAGTGTTCGTTGGTTCCAATAATGAGCTGACCTCGCAGTACAATGTGCGCGGCGGGTCGTACGACGAGAACCTGATCTACGTCAACGACTTCGAGATCTTCCGCCCCTACCTCGTCCGAAGCGGCCAGCAGGAAGGCCTCAGCTTCATCAACCCAGCCCTCGTGCGCAATATCAACTTTTACAATGGCGGCTTCGGGGCCCGCTACGGCGATAAGATGAGCTCGGTCCTCGACATCCAGTACAACAGGCCCCGCACCTTTGGCGGCTCGGCCTATGTCGGCATCCTTGAGCAGGGATTCCACGTGGAAGGCGTGACCGCGAAAAAGAAATTTACATACCTCCTCGGCGCGCGCAACCGGAGCAACAGGAACCTGCTGAGCCGCCAGGAAACCGAAGGCATTTACATCCCCTCGTCGGCCGACCTCCAGGGCCTTTTCAATTACCAGGTCACGCCAAAGGCCTCCGTGGAAGCATTGTTGAATTTCTCTTCCACGAGGTTCACGCTTGTGCCCGCCTTCAGCCAGCTGACGTCATCGGTCTTCTCGCCTTTCTACACAGCGAGCCTCGGAGTCGACATCTTTTTTGAAGGGCAGGAAAAAGATGCATACGACACGCGGATGGTCGGCCTCTCGACCACGATCCAGCCGCGCCGCGACCTGCGCATGAAATTTCTCGCGTCACGTTTCCAGAACGTCGAAAGCGAGAACCGTGACATTACCGGGGCCTACCTGTTTGGCGACCGTGACTTTGAAGGAAGCAGCGCTACCTTCGGAAAGATCATTAACCCGCTCGGCGCGGGCATCAACCAGGACTTCGCACGAAACGCACTGG